>DATAQD010000252.1:0-4523 GCA_036264855.1 Jatrophihabitans sp.
CTTCGTGGCCACCAAGATGGGCCGTCGGGTCGAGCAGCTGCCGCAGAACTACGTGCTCGCCAACTTCCGGGAGTGGACCGATCGGTCCCGGCGCAATCTCGGCGTGGACCGGCTGGACCTCGTCCAGCTGCATTGCCCACCGACGCCCGTCTACAGCCTCGACGAGACGTATGACGCGCTCGACACGCTGGTCGCAGAAGAGCGGATCGCGAACTACGGCGTCAGCGTCGAGACCGTGGCCGAGGCGTTGACCGCCATCGCGCGCCCGGGGGTGGCCACGGTGCAGATCATCCTCAACGCGTTCCGCCAGAAGCCGCTCGAGCAGGCGCTACCGGCGGCCGAGCGCGCCGGAGTCGGGATCCTCGCGCGGGTTCCGCTGGCCTCCGGCCTGCTGTCCGGTCGCTACCGCAAGGACACCCAGTTCGCGCCGAACGACCACCGCTCGTACAACCGGCACGGGGAGGCGTTCGACGTCGGCGAGACGTTCGCGGGCGTGGACTTCGAGACCGGAGTGGACGCTGCGCAGGAATTTGCCGAACTGTCCCCCGAACCCGCGGCCGCCCGCGCGCTGCGGTGGATCATCGACCAGCCCGGCGTGACGTCGGTGATCCCCGGGGCGCGCAACGTGGATCAGGTGCGCCGCAACGCCGCCGCGGCCGACCTGGCTTCCACCGACGACGCGACCCGTCGAGCGGTGCGCGACCTGTACGACCGACGCATCCGCCCGCTGGTCCACGACCGCTGGTAAGCGCCGCGCGAAGCGCGATCCCGCCCGCTATTTGATCATCGGGGCGGTGGCGAGCACGTCGTCGGGCCTCTGCAGATGACTCAACGCGAGGAACACCGTGCGCACCCCCTTCTCGGCGAGCACCGCATACCGCTCGCGCTGCTCCCGGTACGTGCCCGCATGGTGCGTCCGCGCGAACGCCGCGGCCGCGGTCCGGCCGCGGAGGTGCTCCACTCTCGTCCACACCTCGTCGCGGTCGCGGCCCACCACGGGGACATCGAGGACGGTGATGCGGACGTCCGCTGGGTCGCGTCCCGCCTCGGCGCAGTGACGGCGCAGCACGGCGATCTTGCGATCGAGTGAGTCTGCGTTGGACGACAGGTTGCAGCCATCCGCCAGCCGGGCCGCAATCCGCAGGGTCCGTCGCTCACCGCCCCCGCCGACGATGATCGGGACGTCCGACACCGGCCGCGGATAGCACGTCGTCTCGGGCAGCGTCACGCGCTCGCCGGAGTACGCCTTCGTACCCGGCGCGAGCAGCGCGCGAATCGTCTCGATGGCAGCTTCAAGACGGTCCAGACGCTCCGTCGCCGACGGGAACCCGAGGCCGAACGCGGCGTGCTCGCGCTCCCACCACCCCGCGCCGATCCCGAGGAAGGCGCGCCCGCAGCTGATCGCGTCCAACGTCGCGACGGCCTTCGCGGTGATGCCCGCCGGGCGGAAAGTCACCGGAGAGACGAGCGTCCCCAGCCGCAGCCTGGTGTCGAGACCGGCGAGCAGGCCGAGCGTGACCCACGGTTCCGGGATCGGCGCCCAAGCCCGGTCCACCTGCGGGATCTGGATGAGGTGGTCCATCAGCGCGATTCCGGAGAAGCCCGCCTCGTCGGCGGCCAGCGCGATGCCCTTCAGCCAGGCGGCCGGGTCCGCGCCCCACGGGAAGCGGGACACCTGCAGCACGAAGGCCAGGCCATCCGGTTCCGCCAGGGCCTGCGGCGCCGGCACCACGTCGACTTCGACCGGTGCCTCCGGTCGGACGACGACGACCTGGTCCCACCCCTCGGCCTCGACCTCAGCCCTCGCCTCGGCGGTTCGCCTGAGCTGGGCCGTCAGCGCCGGAGCCGGCACCGGCCGATCGCGCGCCGCGTTGCGCTGCCTCGCCAGCCTGGCAGGCACGTCGAACACGACCGCAACCGCGGGCAGCCCGTGCGCCCGGGCCACGGCCAGGTACGCGCTGCGCCGGCTCGGCTCGAGGCCAAGGGTGTCAACCACGCAGGTCAGGCCGCGCCGGGCTCGCGCGGACACGATGTCGTCGAGCAGGCGAAACGCGTCGGTCGAGGCGTCCAGGTCGTGACGCCCGCTCCCGACGAGCCCGCGCAGGTCGTCCGAGGAGACGACCTCCTGCGGGCGGTACCGCGCTCGCGCCCATTCGGACTTGCCGGCGCCGGCCGCGCCGACCAGCACGACGATTGCCGGATCGGGAACGCCGCTCGCCACCGTCGGAGTCTGACACGAACGGGGTTGACCTGCGCCCGCCGAACGGGCTGACTGGCACCGGGCAGGTTGCCCGTCACCGCGACCGGGGGTCCGCAGATGACAGCACGTCCCGAGGACTACAAGGCCGCGCTCGATGCCGCGGCGACCGCGGCCCGTCGATGGCTGACGTCGGTTCCCGAGCGACCGGTCCCGCCGCGCCGCAACGCCGACGAGCTCCGCGCCGGCTTCGGGGAGGCCATCCCGGACGGTCCGAGTGATCCCCGAACCGTCATCGACACGCTGGCGGCCGCCGCCGACCCGGGACTGATGGCCATCGCGTCCGGCCGGTTCTTCGGCTGGGTCATGGGCGGCATCCTGCCGGCCGCCCTCGCGGCCGATTGGCTGGTCAGCGCCTGGGACCAGAACGCCGGGATGCGGACGGCCACGCCCGGCGTGGTCGCGGCCGAGGAGACCGCGGCGCGCTGGCTGCTTGACGTGCTCGGGCTGCCCGCCCATTGCGACGTCGGCTTCGTGACCGGCGCGACGATGGCGAACTTCACGTGCCTCGCGGCCGCGCGCGAGCAGGTCCTGACGTCCATCGGGTGGGATCTGCCCCGGCTCGGCCTCAGCGGCGCGCCCCGCGTCCAGGTGATCGTCGGAGCCCAGCGGCACGAATCGCTCGACCTGGCCCTGCGGTATCTCGGTCTCGGCGCGCCGACCGCGGTCGCGGCCGACGCCCAGGGACGACTCGACCCCAATGCGCTCGAGGACGTGCTCGACGATGGGCCGGCCATCGTCTGCCTCCAGGCCGGAAATCTGCACTCCGGAGCGTTCGACGACTTCGCGTCGGCCATCCGGATCGCGCATCGCAAGCGGGCCTGGGTCCACGTCGACGGCGCCTTCGGGTTGTGGGCCGGTGCCTCACCGACGCGTCGACACCTCGTGGACGGCTACGCCGCCGCCGACTCCTGGGCGACCGACGCGCACAAGACCCTGAACGTGCCCTACGACTGTGGCGTCGCGATCGTGGCGCACCCGACGGCGCTGCGGGCCGCCCTCGGCGTCCACGCCAGCTACATCATCGCCGATGCGGCCGGCGATCCCGTCGAGAAGGTCCCGGAGATGTCGCGGCGGGCCCGGGGGGTCACCGTGTGGGCCGCGCTCGCCTCGCTCGGACGCACGGGCGTCGCCGAACTCGTGGATCGCCTCGTCGGCAACGCCCAGGCGATCGCGGCCGGTATCGCGGCGATCGAGGGCGTCGAGGTCCTCAACGCCGTCGAGTACACCCAGGTGTGCTTCGCCGCCGGGGACGCGGACCGGACCCGCGCGGTCATGGATCACCTGCTGACCGAGGGGGTGACCTGGATGTCGGGCTCGCACTGGTCGGGACGGCAAGTCATCCGGATCTCGGTCAGCAACTGGGCCACGGATGACGAGGATGTGGCCGTGGCGGTCGAAGCGGTGCACCGCGCTGTGGCGGCGACCTGAGCCCCATCCGCGAGTTGGCTTCGCGGGGACGCGGGCGACACGCGCAGCGCCGATGAACGTGACGAAGCGGGCCGGGCCCTACGCTCAGGGCGACCCGGAAGCCTCCTGCGTGCGATGGAGCCTGTGCGCCCTTGTCCGGAATCACCTCGACGTTGTCCCGCCGGCATCTGCGGGTGGCGACCGCTGCCGTCCTGCTGCTGCTCGCCACTGCCGGCGTCGGCCTGTTCGTCGAGCTGAGCGGCGCGTCGGTTCGCGCTGGCGCCACGCTGGCCCCGCCCCGGGCGGCGACAATGCCGGTGGGACCGACGACTGCGCCCTCGCCGCCGACGACGCGGCCCTCGCCCACGGCGCGCCCCTCGTCCACGGCACCGGCTCCGCGGCGGCCCGCGGCACCGCCCCGGCGCGGGACAACGCCGGTTGCCCCCGCGGTCACCGTGCCATCGCTGCGCGCCGACCGACTGTCGATTCCGTCGCTGCACGTGACCGCCCGCGTCGAGAGGTGCGCCGCGGGCGACGGGACGCTGCAACCGCCGGCGAACGGGCAGCGCACCTGTTACTGGACGCGCGGCGCCGAGGTGTTCGCGGTCGCTGGAACCACCGCCATCGTCGGCGAAACGGACTGGATCGGGCGGCCTCCGGCCGCGTTGGGCCGGGTCGGCCGGCTGCAGCCCGGCGACACGATCCTCACGTCGGGGGCGCGGGCTCAGCTCACCAGCTGGCGGGTGGTATCGGTGGCGTATCGGGACAAGAATTCGGGGGTCGAACCGGCCGCGTTCGTCGGGCGGGAGGGCCCCCGGCAGCTGTACCTGATCACCGGCGGTGGCCGCTACGACGT
>DATAQD010000004.1:0-6848 GCA_036264855.1 Jatrophihabitans sp.
CTCGGCCGGCGAGGCGCTCATCACCGGTGATCTTCTCGCCCGGCTGCTCCCCCGGCTCGGCCGCAATCATCACGAGCTCGGATCGGACCTGACCGGTCGCGAGATCGAGGTGTTCGAGTACATGGCTCGCGGCCTGCCGAACGCCGTGATCGCGTCCCACATGTTCCTGAGCGTGAACACGGTTCGCAACTATGTCCAGTCGATCCTGACGAAGCTCGGGGCGCATTCGAAGCTCGAAGCCGTGTCGACAGGCGTGCGCGAGCGGATCATCGCGTTCCCGGTCAGCGCCTGACCGCGCCCGCTCTGGGCAAACACAGGACTCGCCCTGGGGTTGTGGCACTCCCGCAAGGTGGCGCCTTCGACGGAGGTCTTCACGCCGCACGCCACCCCAGCGCCGGAGCCGATCACAGTCTGAGCCGACCCGCCGAAGGACCTACTCGCGGCGAACCTCGGCACCGAAGACGGCCGCCTGGGTACGCCGTTCCATGCCCAGCTTGCCGAGCAGGCTCGAGACGTAGTTCTTGACCGTCTTCTCGGCCAAGAACATGCTCTCGCCGATCTGCCGGTTGGTCATTCCATCCGCGATGAGGTCGAGCACCTCTCGCTCGCGTTGAGTCAGGGCGGCGAGGCGAGTGTCGGTCGGCGTGCCCTGGCGCACGCGATCCATGACCTGGGCGATCACGGCGGGGTCGATGAGCGAGCGCCCTAGCGCGACCTGCCGGATGGCGTCGATGAGGCCCGCCGTACGGACCTCCTTGAGCACATAGCCGGAGGCGCCGGCCAGGACCGAGGACAGCACCGCGTCCTGATCGTCGTAGGACGTGAGGATCAGGCAGTAGGTGGACGGCAGCGCGGACCGGATGTCGCGGCACACGTCGATTCCACTGCCGTCGGGCAGCCGGGCGTCGAGGACCGCGACATCGGGTTTCGAGGCGAGCACGCGCGACAACGCCTGCTCCGCAGTGCCGGCCTCGCCGACGATCTCGAAGTCGGGGACGGTGGACAGCAGTTCCGCGATGCCTCGACGCACGACCTCGTGGTCGTCGAGCAGGAAGATCCGAATAGGGATCGGTGAGTCGGTCATGTGATCGGCGCCTTCCAGGTGACGATGGTCCCGCCGGCAGGTCCCGGAGCGACTTCGCACGTCCCACCGTACTTCTCGGCCCGGCCTTTCAAGTTGGCCACGCCGCTGGAACGGGTCGGTTGACCGATCCCGATCCCGTTGTCGCTGACCGTCAGTGTCATCTCCCCGGCAGTAACGCCGAGATCGACACTGGCGCTGCTGGCGCGGGCGTGCTTGGCCACGTTGGTCAACGCCTCCCTGATCACCGCCTGCGCATCGTCGGCCATCTCCGCCGACAAACCGAGATCGACCATGCCGGCGAACGAGACGTGGGGCGGAAAGCCCAGCGCCGGCGTGAGGTCGCCGGCGATCTCCAGGATCCGCTGCCGCAGGCCATCAGCGGCCAGGTTGAGTGGCCCACGGAGCGCGAAGATGCTGGTCCGGATCCGGCGGATCGTGCGATCGATGTCCTCGACGCGCTGCTGGATGCGATGAGCGACCTCGACGTTGGGCGCGAGCAGGGCCGCGACGCTCTCGAGGCTCAGGCCGATCGCGAACAGTTCCTGGATGACGTGGTCGTGCAGGTCCCGAGCAATGCGCTCCCGGTCCTCGAGCAGGACGACCTTCTGCTCAGCCGATCGGGAGTCGGCCAGTTCCAGGGCGACGCTGGCGTGGTTCGCGAAGCTTGCGGCCATCGCCAGGTCGTGTGAACTGAACGGGCGACGCCCACGCAGCCGGATGAGGGTGAGCACGCCACGGACGTCTTGGGTGCCCTGCAGCGGAAGGACCATCGTCGGCCCGGCGTCGATGACTCCGGCGAGATGCGACGGACGGTCAGGATTGTCGCCAGCGGTCGCCAGCAAGGCCTCGCGGTCCTCGACGGCGCGGCCGGCCAGGGTCGCGGACAGCTCGAAGCGCTGACCGACCAGGCCCTCGGAAGCCACGCCGTAGGCGACTTCGACGACCAGGGACTGTCCGTCGGGCGTCAGCAGGCCGAGGCTCACCAGATCGGCGTCGGCGATGTCGATCGCCCGCCGCGCGATCATCTGCAGCGGATCTTCGCCTGCCGCGGCCAGCAACTGCGACCCGATCTCGACCGACGCGCTCAGCCAGCGCTGCTGCAGTCGCGACTCCTGGTAGAGCCGGGCGTTGCTGATGGCCGTTCCGGCGGCCAGGGCGAGGGCGGTGACGAGTTCCTCGTCCTCGGCGCTGAACTGGCCCTTCGAACTGTCGGTCAGATAGAGGTTCCCGTAGACCTCGCCGCGCACCCTGATCGGCATGCCGAGGAAGGAGTCCATCGGTGGATGGTGGGGCGGGAAGCCCGTCGAGCGGTCGTCGTCGGACATGTGCCGCAGCCGGATGGCGCGCGGATCGGTGATCAGGGCGCCGAGCAGACCCTTGCCCTGAGGCAGTCCGCCGATGCGCACCGCCGTCTCTTCGTCGATGCCCACGTGGATGAACTGCTCCAGGCCGCCGTCGTGCCCGACAACGCCCACCGCGCCGTACCGTGCCCCGGCGAGCTCGCAGGCGGCTTCGACGGCGTTGCGCAGTACCACTTCGAGAGCGAGGTCGCCGGTCACGGTCTCGATCGCGCGCAGCAGCGCGCGCAACCGCCCTTGCGCGCGCTTGACCCCCTGAGCCCGATCGACGAGTTGATCGAGCAACTCGTCGAGCTCGAGCTTCGGGATGTCCGGAAAGCTCAAGCCCCGAGACTGATCGGGTTCCATGTGCGCAGACTAGGCCGATTGCGGCCTTACCGCTCAATCTTCGATCAACACGTCGACAAGACGCCGTCGCCGCGAGCCCGGCGTGAGCGGAGCGCGGCCGACGCGGAGAAGCACATGCGGGTATCCGACGAGGCGCAGTTCTTGCCGCAGGTGGGCTCGGGCGGCTGGCACCTGTGTCACCTGGGTGAAGGGGCTGGCGACATACCCGTGCCGGGTGATCTCGAGCAGCACCCGCTCAAGCGCCTCGCCAGCCCGCAGCCAGTCCGCGGGCCCGTCCCCGTTCGTGCATAGCAGCACGAGGCACTGATTGCCGCCGGGGCCGCCGTCCAAGGGCGTGGAATCGTCGGTGGTCCACGCGCGCAGCTCGGCGCGGTAGGCCGGGCTCAGATGCTCGATGGCGTCCGCGTGCCGGCACACCGTCGCGACGGTCAGGCGCTGCTCGTCGGTGCGGATCACGAACAACGAGCTGCCTTCCCGCGCCGCGGCATCCTCGAGCGTCCCGATGAGATCCTCAGGGACGTCGTTGTCCACGAACTCTCGGCGGTTGGTTTGACGCAGTTCGAGCACCTGGTCAAGACCGGCCAACGCCTCGATGCTGTCGTCGCCGACCTCGCCGGAAATCAAGCGCGCCAGCAGATCGGGCGCGCCGGGATCGGGGAAGCGCTGCACCTGGACGTTGGCGCCGCTCGCCGCAAGCGACACCCGGGCGTTCATGAGCGCGCAACCGCAGCTGATCGTCAACGATCGTGCCGTCGGGTCGAGCGCCATCAGCTGCCGGCTGCGGTCGGCGTAGATGCTCAGCTCCCCCGGGCTGAGGTGAAACCGCCAGGGCTGGGTGTTGTGGACGGACGGCGCGCTGCGCGCACGCACTGCGGCTCGGCGAAGGTCCGATTTCTGTTGCGTGGACACGCGAGCATTCATGGCGGTGGATCCGATCTGCGGTGCGGCACGACTGTTCGCTTCCAAGGATGCGATGGGTGACGCAACGGTCGTAGGGGCGAACGGCCCGCTGCGCGCGGGAACAGTCGCCGGGTCAGGGGATCGCCGCTCGCGCAGCGAGTAGAACGGAGCAATGCACAGCTGGGTGGTGGCCGAGCCGGGACCGATCGACTCCGGCCCGTTGCGGCGGATCGAGCGGTCCGCGCCCGAGCCCGGCCCCGGCCAGGTTCGCGTGGCGGTGGCCTGCTGCGGGGTGTGCCGCACGGACCTGCACCTCGCCGAGGGCGACCTCGCGCCGCACCGCGAACGCACCACCCCAGGTCACGAGGTCGTCGGGATCGTAGATTCCCTCGGCCCCGGCGCGGCGCGGTTCCCGGTGGGGCAGCGGGTGGGCGTGCCCTGGCTGGCCGGCACCGACGCGACGTGTGCGTACTGCCGCAGTGGGCGCGAAAACCTGTGCCTGAACCCGCGCTTCACCGGCTGGGACCTCGACGGCGGTTACGCCGACCATTGCGTGGTCGACGAGTCGTTTGCGTATGAACTGCCGGACGCGGTTGACGACGACCGGGCCGCGCCCCTGCTGTGCGCCGGCATCATCGGCTATCGGGCGCTGCTGCGGGCCGACGTACCGGCCGGCGGCGCCCTGGGCATCTACGGCTTCGGCGCCAGCGCGCACCTGACGGCGCAGGTGGCCCTGCACCTGGGACTGCGGGTGCACGTCATGACCCGCGGGGCGAGTAACCGCGAACTCGCGCAGGCTCTCGGCGTCGACTCCGTCGGGCCCGCCGCCGCCGCGCCTCCGGAGCCGTTGGACGGGGCGATCCTGTTCGCGCCGGCCGGGGAGCTGGTCCCGCCGGCGCTGCGCGCGCTCGCGCCGGGCGGCACGCTCGCGGTCGCGGGCATCTGGCTGTCGGACATCCCGGCAATCACCTACGAGGCGGAGCTGTTCCACGAGAAGCAGCTGCGCAGCGTCACCGCGAACACTCGGGCCGACGGCGAGGCGTTCCTCCGGCTGGCCGCGCGGTTCGGCATCCGCGCGACGACCCACCCCTACCCGATGGCCGACGCCGGCCGCGCGCTGGCCGACCTCGCCCACGGCCGGTTCAACGGCGCCGCCGTCCTGCACAACTGATGTGACCGACCGCGGGCCGGGCGAGTCGACGCGCCGATGTCGCGCGCCGGCAACGGCCGCGCATCGCCAAAGGTCCCGGTCCGAGCGCGACATCCGACCCTGCCGCCGGGGCGGGCGCAGGACTGGAATAGGTATGTGGGCGACGGCCGGAGAGGGCCGTGTCTGACGGACTCGCGGCGCGACAATCCTGACCCGCCCTCAGGCCGCGCCGCGAGGCATGGTGCGGGTCGGCGTCTTCGGGCGTCGTCCCGCACCCTCTGCCGCCGCTGGCCCGCATTTTTTGCGCGCCGCCGACCCGCAAGACGGGTCGGACGGCCCTACGCGCGTTGGCCGCCGCGGTAGGACGCTGATCGAAACCGCGCCCTGGAGGAGATCACCACGATGGACAGCCAGCGATACGTGCTCGTCGGGCTCGGGGAGGCGCAGGACGGCCTCCCCGCACTCGGCTGGGCCGCCCGCGAGGCCCAGGTCCGGCACCAGGATCTCCACATCGTGCGTGCGTATCACTGGGCCGACAGCCTGGTGCCGTGGGAGACCTCGACCGAACGAGCGATCTCGGCCGACCTGCGCCAGCACGCCGAGACCCGACTGCAGCAAGCGGCGACTCACGTCGCCCAGCGCTGGCCCGACGTCGCGATACGCCGCACGGCGATCGACGGTGTCGCGTGGGACGTGCTGGTCGAACTCGGCGTGCACGCGGCGGTCACCGTCCTGGGCTCACGACACCTGAGCACGTTTGGCGGCACGGTCCTCGGCTCGGTCAGCACCGTCGTCGCCGCTCGGTCCATTGGTCCGGTCGTCGTCGTCGAGGGCGCGGCCGCGGACCCAGCCGAGCCCGGCTCGGTCGTCGTCGGCGTGGACGGCTCACCGGCCACCCAGGATGTCCTCGCCTTCGCCTTCGATCACGCGAGCCGGCATGAGCGCCCGCTGCGGGCGGTCTTCTGCTGGCGCCCGGACCTGATCGCGGCGATGCAATGGCGCCCCGAGCCGCCGCCGCCGGAGCGGGCCGACCGCTGGCTCGCCGCGGCCGTCGCGGGCTGGCAGGAGAAGTTCCCGGACGTCGGCGTGCATCGGGCCGTGGTGCGCGACCACCCGGTCTCCGGCCTGGTGGCCGAGTCGACGGCACAGGACCTGCTCGTCGTCGGCAGCCACTCCCGGCACGCCCGGGTCGGTGGACTGCTCGGATCCGTCAGCCAAGGGGTACTGCACCACGCGACGTGCCCGGTGGCCGTCGTCCATCCCCGCATCGACGCCTAGGTCGGATGGACACTCAGACCCTGACCACCCCGCGGCTGGTGTTGGAGCCACTGCGGGTCGAACACGCCGAGGAAATGGCGCCGCTGCTCGACGATCCGGGTCTGCACGACTACACCGGCGGCGAGCCGCCGACGCTCGGGCAGCTGCGCCGGCGCTACCAGTTCCAGGTCGTCGGCCGTTCCCGGGACGGCGCGCAGCACTGGCTGAACTGGATCCTTCGCCGCCAGGACTCCGGCCGGGTAGTCGGCTTCGTCCAGGCGACGGTCACAAGGGAGGGCGAGACACGCGTCGCCGAGATCGCGTGGGTTGTCGGCACCGCCCAGCAGGGCCGCGGGTACGCCAAGGAGGCGACTCGGGCGATGGTGAGCTGGCTGCGCAAGCAGGGCGTCGGCGTTGTCATCGCGCACGTGCACCCGCAGCACCGCGCCTCTGAGGCGCTCGCCCGGGCCGCGGGACTCGAGCCCACCGACAGCGTCGTCGACGGCGAGACCCGGTGGCAGGGCTGACTCAGTCGGCGCCCGGTTCGTCGCCTTCTCGCGCGGACGCCCGGCGGTCGGCGAGGGAGTTGTTACGGTCGCGCTCCGCGTCGGTGCGTTCGAGCGCGCCCGCCCCGCGATCGGCCCGCGCCCGCCGCCGATCGGCGGCGGCATCCCGGCGATCGGTCGCCGACCGCTTGAGCGACGCCTCGCTCACCCGCGATCCGAGTGGCTGTTCCAACTCCTCGGTGGCC
>DATAQD010000024.1:0-22161 GCA_036264855.1 Jatrophihabitans sp.
CGGACACGACGTAGTACGCCGCGGCCTCGACTTGATCGGGCAGCCGTCGCGCGGCGGGCATGTGCAGCTCGACCGGTACCGTCGATCGGCGGCCCAGCGCCTTCAGCGCCAGCTTCAACCCCCCTTTGGACAGGATCGCGGGGTGAATGCCATGGGAGATCTCGCGCAGCTCGTCGAACACGCTCGCCAGCCCGTCGGCGACGCGGGACAACACGTCATCGAGCTCGCTGGGCTGCAGCGGCACTCCCGCCTGGGCCGCGCGCAGCTGCAACCCGAGCACGACGAGCCGCTGCTGGATGCCGTCGTGCAGATCGCGCTCGATCCGCCTGCGGGTCTCATCGGCGGCGGCGACGATCCGCGCGCGCGAGGCCGCGAGCGCCGCGCGACTCTCCGCGTTCGCGATGGCCGTCGCCAACAGCTCGGTGAAGGAGGCGAGCCGCGCCTCGGTGTCGGCCGTGAGCGGCTGCTCCCGCATCGAGCTCACAGTTACCACGCCCCAGGGGCGGCCCTCGACGATGACCGGCGCCCCGACCGATGAGCGGACGCCCCAGTCTCGGACGGCGACACCGACTGGGCCCGAGGCGTCGGTGTAACTGTCGAGCCGGGCCGGACGGCCGGTCTGCGCGACGGCAGTCATGACGTTCTTCCCGCCGAGGGGCCACCGGGCGCCCACGCCGAACGGGTCGCCTATCGGACTCGAGTTCGCGACGGTCGTCCCTGTCCCGTCGGGCTCGAACCGGACCATCATTGCGAATTCGACCGGGAGCAACTGCCGGACTTCGTCGACCACCGCGGCGAACAGCGCCTCCGGCCGCACGCCGCGCGCCACCAGGGTCGCGACCCGGCGCAAGGCCGCCTGCTCCTCGGCCAGCCGGGCGAGACCGGCGCGGCCCTCGGCGTTCGCGACCGCTGTGGCGACGAGCTCCGTGAAGCCCGTGAGACGCGATTCGGTGTCCCGTGGCAGCGGCTGGGTCCGCTTCGAATGCACGAACAGGACGCCCCACAACTCACTCTCGACGACGATCGGACTGGCGACCGAGGAGGTCACTCCGAGCTCGTCGCGAACGAAGGCGGCTATGGGCCCGGGAACGCCCTCGTAGTCCTCGATCCGAACGGGTCGGCCCGTCCGCCAGATCATTGACGCGATGTCGCCGCCGTCGAGCGGCCACGGGCCGGGAACCAACGGGTGCGCGCCGCCATAGTCGGCCTCGGCGGCCCAGGTGGCCACGACCGTGACCGTGTCATCGCTCCCGTAACGGGCCATCCCGGCCAGGCCGGTGCCGAGCAGCAGCCCGACTTCCTCGGTGACCGCCGCGAACAGCTCGCCCGGCGGCACGCCGCGGGCCACGAGCGTCGCGACGCGGCGCAGCGCGGCCTGCTCCTCGGCCAGCCGGGCGAGCTCGGCGCGGCCCTCCGCGTTCGCGATCGCTGTCGCCACGAGGTCGGTGAAATTGGCCAGGCGCGCCTCGGTGTCCGCGGGCAACGGCTGGCCCGTGGCCGAGTAACCAACGGCCATCACCCCCCAGAGGCGGCCCTCGACGATGACCGGCGTCCCGACGCTCGAGCCGACCCCGTCCTCGCGGGCGGCGACCCCGAGCGGCCCGGAGGCATCGGAAAAGCTTTCGATTCGGGCCGGACCGCCGGTCTCGAAGACCAGGGTGCTGGTGTTCTTCCCCCCAAGGCTCCAGCGGCGGCCAACGGGAAACAGGTCGACCGTCCGGCCCGACGACGCGAGGATGGTCATCGTGCCGTCGGACTCGTAGCGGCCCAGGTGCGCGAACCCGACGGAGAGCAACTGCCCGGCCTCCTCGGTGACCGCCGCGAACACCTGCTCCGGCGCAACCCCACGCGCCACCAGCGTCGCGACCCGCCTCAGCGCGGCCTGCTCAGCGGCCAGGACACCCAATTCCTCACCGCTCACGGCGCTCGCCATCCCCTCACGATCGCGGGCCGCCTCCGGCTGTTCTGCGACTGCAGCATGTCCGCATGACGGTGCGCGACCTTGCGCTGCTCATCCTCGCGCCGATGGATCTGCGTGCTCAAGTACCCCAATCGTCATGCGCCGCGGGCGGCGGTCCCGAACCTCCTCAAGTCCTCGTCGCTGATGGCGGCCGCTGGGGCTGGACGCCCCCGCTTCCGACGCCACTCAGCGCGGGCGCCGCCCGAATTTGCTGGCGTTCGTGGGATCACCAACCGCCTTGTCGTGACCAGGTGCCGCGGCAGGGGTGACGTCGGTTGCGGCGGCACGGCAGACTGGCCCGGTGGGCGCGGACACGCTGGGGGAGACGCATCGCGTTCAGCGCGCCGTGTGCGCGCGGGGGTTCACGGCCATGCGTTGCGACGTCCTTTCGGTCGCCGGCCGGGCTCGATCTGTCTGATGGCAACGATCATCGGATTCGGACTGATCGGACGCTCGGGCAGCCCGGCGCTCCCGTGCGAACCGAGCGGCGCGGTTGCGTCGGAATCGGCGGACTCCCCGTGATCGATTCGGCCCAGCTGGTCAGCTTCCTGTGCGCGGCGCTGGCGGCGGGCGGGAATGCGGTGGGCAACGTGATGCAACGAAAGGCGAGTCTCGAGGAGCCACCCGACCGCCCGTTCGGGGTGAGCTTCCTGCTCGACGTCATCCGCCGCCCGGTTTGGATCATCGGCTTCTCCGGCTTAGTCGGCTCGTTCATTCTGCAGGCGATCGCCCTCGGGCTCGGTGAGCTGTCGGCGGTCGAACCGATCATCACGCTCGAGGTGCCGCTCACCGTGCTTGTGGCGTCCCGGGTCTTCGGCGGACGCGTCGGGCGGGCCGAATGGACGAGCATCCTCGTCATGACAACCGGCATGATCGCCTTGATCGCGGCCCTCGATCCGCAGCCGGGGGACGAGACCCATGTGAATCACGTGACCTATGTGCTCGCCGGAGGGGGAACCGCCGCAACCATCGTGGCGCTCGTCCTGGCATCCCGCCGGGGGCGCCTATTTTGGCGGACGGCCTTCCTGGGCGCCGCGGCCGGCACGTGCTTCGGTCTCACCGCCACCCTGGTCAAGGAGACCGTTACGCAGCTCTCGGAGCACGGCGTGCTGGGCGTGGTCACCACCTGGCAGACCTACGTCGCGGTCGGCTTCGGAGTCCTCGGCGTGGTCATCATGCAGTGGGCGCTGCACACCGGGCCGCTACTGGCCGCGCAACCGGGCTTCACGCTGTTGGATCCGCTCGTGTCGATCCTCTGGGGTGTCCTCGTCTATAACGAGCTGACCCGTACTGGCTCATGGCTCGTGCTGGCCACCCTCGGCGGCGTCGGAATCGGGGCCGGGGTTGCCATGTTGGCCCGCTCGCCATTGCTGGCTCAGCTGACCGCAGAACCTGTCGGTGCCCCGCCCGTCGGCAGGATTGACGTGGGCCACTCCGGGCAGCGGGCGCCAGGAGACGATCCCGCGTTGCATCGTCCCCCGCCCTAGCGAGCCCGGAATCCGGTGCTTACCGGCAGCGGTTGGGCCGCAGTCACCGTCCGCTCAAACGTCCGTCGACGTGTGGGTATCAGATGTTGAATGCGGGACGCAGATCCTGCGCGGCCGCGCTGGCGGCTTGGCCGAGCAGCGGGAGGCCGAGCGCCTCCTCGGTAGCTCGCAACTCCCCGTAGTGACCGACGGTCGCCGTCACCACAGTTCCGGGGCGGACCGATGGTGCCACCACAATATTCAGAACCGGGGTGTCCTCATCGGTGTTGATGACCAGCAGAGTGTCCCCGGACTTGTAAGAGGCGCTGTTGAGGATTTCCGCAACCAAGACCTTCAGGAACGAGTCTCCAGTCGCCACCGAGCAGTCGTGCATGTCGTTACAGAGGTTGGGCGTGACGAAGGCGAAATTCGGCAGGGTACCGCTGGCGATGTCGTTGACCAGCCGGCCGGCAGTGTTGCTCCCCATGGGTACATCGTCGGCCTGGCACGCTGCGCGGTCGCTGCCACCCATCATGAAGACAGCCGGGTTGTGCTTGACGGCGTATCCGCCGCTGTCGGTGTTGGAGCAGTTGGTCGGCATGCTCTCCTCGTAGGACCTCTCGGTGAGACCGGCCGTCCGCACTTGACGGAAGATATTGTCGGCGGTGGTCTGATTCGAGCTGCTCTGCGGGCAGTCGCAGTTGAAGGAGGACAGGGCACTGCCAGTGAGTCCGGTGGTCGCGGCGATGTAGTTCGGCTCTGAGTCGTAACCGCTACCCGCATCGAGCCAGTTGCTGGCCGTGCCACACTGCCGGGCCAGCGAACTCATGTACGGCGCCGTGCTCAGACTTGACTCGCTGTGGTTCTCCATCCAGATCCAGATGACGTGCCGGTAGCGGGCGGGAGGCGCGCTGATGGTGCCGCACGGACCGGTGCCCGGCGGCGTGGGTGATGAGGAACTCGGCCCGGGACTGGAGGAGCAGCTGTGGTGCCGGCACGATCCCCCGCCCGGTTTGGCGGTCGCGCTCGAACTCGACGACCGTGGGCCCAGTGCCACCACTGCACCGCAGAGGGCCAGAACAACTGCCAACAGGCCAGGTACGTAGACGCGACGTCCCATAACCAGAAGATTCCACCCGTCCCCGCCGGCCGCAACGGCCACTGACGTCCACCCATCCAGCCCCACGTTGGGGGCCCGTGAACACGGCCGTGCGGCTGATACCCTGCGATCACCGGCGAACGCCGGCCTTCACCCCGACCTGACGCCGACTTGTCGGCGATCATCACGGTCCCCGGCCAAACAGGTGCCGCGGGAGGGAACCACCGCCCGGCCGACTGGACGAGATCGGCCGCGAGTGCCGTGTTGCCAGCAGGGTGTACGCCGCAGGTTAGGACCGCAGGTCTACCGGAAGGGACGCCACGTTGACTCGCGGCCGGATCGGCGTCGTGCTTGCGGCGATGGCGGTTCTCATCGTGGGCCTGCCTGCCGTATCGGGTGCCGACGCCTACGGCCTCGGTGTGACGACGGTCCCGACGACGATCTGTGGGCACAACGACCACCTGCTCGTGCACAACCCGGGGGCGAAGTTCTACCAGATACGCGATGCCTACTGGCGCGGCATCGGTCCGACGTGCATCCGCAGCCTCGGCGAGGTCGCCGGTTTCCGGGTGACCCGGACCGCGAAGCCGCTCAACGGGCTGAGCTACCCGAACATCATGCGCGGCTGCATCTGGAACATCTGCACGCCCGGCGACGAACTCCCGGTCAAGCTCAGTAATCTCCGCTCGGCCAACAGCACGTGGCACACCACCGAGCGGGCCGGCGGGGGTGGAACGCCGCGTACGACATGTGGTTCGACAAGAACCGGATCACCCGCGGGCACGCCAGCGGCGCGGAGCTGATGATCTGGCTCAACCACCAGGGCGGCTGCTGCATCCTCTGGCGCAACGCCTCGAAATATTGGATCGACGGCCGGCAGTGGTACCTGCAGTGGTGGCGAGCGTACGACCCGGAGTACAACCTGCACTGGAACTACATCCAGTTCCGGGCCGTCCACCCGACCTGGCGGGTCGACCACCTGGACCTGAAACCCTTCGTCCGGATCAGTGAGAACCACCGGCTGATCAACCCGGACTGGTGGATGGAGCAGGTGCAGGCCGGGTTCGAGATCTGGAACGGCGGCGTGGGGCTCACCACCACGAATTTCAGCGTGCACGTGAATGGCTGGTGACATCCACCGCCTCAGCTCCCGCTCATCGGGCTGACCACCACCGTGCGCGACGCCCAGCGTGCTCCCCGGCGTCATGACGACGCGGACGCGGACGGGTCCGCGGCGACCCGTTCACGCGGAGCGGGGCGCCGTTCGGCCGGTGTGCCGCCGGCGCGCGTGACGAGTGACAGCACGGTCACACCTGCCGACGATTCCCGACATGAGCAACACGTTCTGCATGCCGGCAACACCGCAGTAGGAACGATCCGCGCAGCCTCGGCCTTGCGCGATGCGGGAACGTGG
This sequence comes from Jatrophihabitans sp., assembly GCA_036264855.1. Taxonomy (GTDB): domain Bacteria; phylum Actinomycetota; class Actinomycetes; order Mycobacteriales; family Jatrophihabitantaceae; genus Jatrophihabitans. The sequence continues at coordinate 5,940 of DATAQD010000024.1, forward strand.
GACAACAACACGCCCGACCGTCCACCCGCGACGAGCCGTGCACCCGACGCAGCAGTCGGCACACCGTGGTCGGCGAGCACACCTCGCGCGCGCATGATGAATGCGGTTCCGAGCGCCGCGATGCCGAACGCGGTTCCGAGCTGACGTGCGGTGTTCACCGCACCGGCGGCCATGCCGCCCCCGTTCCAACGGCACGGCCGCCGGCGCGGCCGAACCCCACGTCGGGGTCGCGCTGGGCGGCGCTTCTCCGCTGCGGGTGTGGGTTGGTCCTGTTCGGAGACGATTGGACTACTCGCTCGGGACGAAGACGCCTTTGACCTGGGCCTCGTGGGTGTTAGGCCAACGCTCAGGCACCGTCCGACGTGGCCCAGCTGCCCTGCTCTTCGCCCTCAACGACCCGGCCCGCCTCGACATGGTCAGGAGGCTGGCCGCGAGGGGGCCGCTCACCGTCGCACCTGCCGGTCATCGGGCCGGGGCGTCTTGGTTGCGGGCCTCGATCGCTCTGACGCTGTTCACGAACGACTTCTTGAGGATCCCCTTGCCGACGCTCCCGAGTACGAGAGCGAGCATCCGGCCCTTGACGGTCTTGCCCTCGCGAACGATGACCAGGTTCACGTTGGTCGCACGATCCGGGGAGGGCTTGAAGGTGTAGGTGTAGCCGGACCCGTTCCCCCAAACATTCGAATCGGTGGTGGTGAGAACGACGCGATCGGGCTCGGACCACTCATAGTGCAGGCGCTCCCAGACACCGCCTGAGCCTTCGGTGACGTCGGCCTCAGCGGGCCCGAGGTGGTGAACCTTCAAGTAGTCATCGGCGCTGTTGCTGAAGACCTTCGACCGACCTGACCCGAAGTCGGTGAGCCCGGCGATGTACTGCTCCGGCGCCAGGGTCGTGCTCTGTTCGAAGCGGATGGTTGACACGCTTGCTCCTCTGCGTCGGGCAAGATAGGTGGTCACCACAGCCTGGTAGGGCGTGTGTAGCCGTGAGGGCGGGTCATCCGGCGCCCCACAGCGCGCAGTGGTGTACCGAGGCGAAGTTCGACTCGAGCTGTGGTCGCGGCTGCATGAACGACAGAACGTCTGAACTCGTGGTGAAGGCGGGCCAGGGCACTGCCGGCGCGGACGGATTCCCGATCGTCGCGAAGTGCGTCCAGGCCGTGCGCATGCTCGCTGCCAGCGCCTCCTGATCGGCGTTCAGCGCGGTGGCGAACGGCGCGTTCGGCTGATCGAAGAGGTACTGGACCTCGGAGGAGTGCGTTGCGACCGGCGGGAACCGCGGCCCCGCGAACAACGGCGGCGCGGTGTCGTCATCGAACTCGTACGCGAACGCCGGCACGCGCCTGGACATCCAGCGGTCCACCTGCAGCGCCGGGCACGCGAAGTTTGCGTCGGACAGGAGCGTGCTGAGTGCCGCGACCGGCGCCGGGTAGGCGCTGAGCGGGTACTCGGCCGCGATCACCGACGCCCTGGACGCGGACACGCCGAGCACCGATGCGATCACACTTTCGTAGTCGGCGGCGGTCGGTTCGGGAGCCCGCACGAACCTTCCGCCACTCACGGCCAGGTGAAGCCCGGCGACGAAGATGAGCTCTTCATTGTGGGTGACGCCGTTGAGGATCGGCACGCGGGCGAAATGCCCGGCGGCCAGAGCCGCTCCGATCGATTCGGTCAGGACCTTGCCGTCGACGACCCCCGGAATCGCAGCGTCCGGGAACTTGGCGACGAGGGTGCCGACCGGCAGGTGGCGCAAGCACTCCGCCGTCTGATCCTGGCAGTTCACCTCGTCCGCGAACGTCTCACCGAAGGTCTCGGCGTCGGCGAGCGGTACCTGGTTCAGTGCGAACGCACCGCTCTGCACGATCGCCCGCTGGAAGAGCCCGCGCGCGCCGCGCGACACGAGCTGGGCCAGGACCGACACCCCGCCGGCCGACTGGCCAGCGATCGTCAGGGCGTGCGGATCGCCGCCGAACCGTGCGATGTTGTGCTTGACCCAGCGCAGCGCCGCCTGTTGATCCATCAAGCCGTAGTTGCCGGCCGAACCGCCCCGCGACGCAAGCGCCGGATGGGCCAGGAAGCCGAGCGCGCCCAGCCGGTAGTTGATCGTCACGACCACGATGCCATGTGCCGCGAGCTTGGTGCCGTCGTAGTTGCGGGCGCCGTCCTCGGTGAAGCCGCCGCCGTGGATCCAGACCAGCACCGGTCGCCGGGCATTGCGGCGCAACGTCGACGTGGAGACATTCAGGTACAGGCAGTCCTCGGACTGAGGCCCCGGTGGCTCGAACAAGCTTGGCTTCTGCGGGCAGCTCGGCGCGTTGTGCGTCGCGTCGCGGATCCCTCGCCAGGAGGCCGGAGGCTGCGGAGGGCGCCAGCGCCGGTCTCCGGTCGGGGGAGCGGCGTAGGGCAGCCCGCGGAAGGCGTAGCCCCCGGTAACCGCCACGCCGCGAACGGCGCCGCCGTGGATGGCGATGATCGGGTCACCGCCGACGCTCGGCACGACGCGCTCGGCGGTCGTCCCCGTGCTCGCGGCCGAGAGAGTCAGCGCGGTCGCAGCCGCGCAGGCGAGGGCCAGGACCGCGCGCCGTGAGTTACTCGCGGGCATGAGGTGACTCCTTTGAAGCAGGACTTTGGCCGTCCGCCACGATGACGGTCCGCGCCGGCCATTGCGCCCGTGCGGATCCTGGTCTGCACCCGGGTCTTTGCGTCGTACAGAACGCGGACGTCCAGTAGCTGTGATCGCCTGGGGCGTCCTAGCCATGCCCTCGTCTCGGTCAGCTGGACTCAACCCGCGTAGGCGCCAGTGCCTCCACTGGCGCAACCAATGTGTGCACCGGCCACTTTGGACAGGTAGCGCATGTCCGGTGGCGCCGCCACCCAACGGTCGGTTGCGCCGGACGTCGCGACCCAGGCGCGTTCGGAAATACGACCATCAGGTGGCCCCGGGCATTGATATTCCAAGCAACTAAAACGATGTTCCAAGCAACCAAAGGAGGTCGCCATGACCGCCACCGGCTCGACTACTGAGACCGCGACCCGCATACGGCGAGGGTCGACATGAAACTCGAGGCCGTGGTAATCCCTGTCGCCGATGCCGACCGGTCGAAGGGGTTCTACGACCGGCTCGGGTGGCGCCTCGATGCCGACTTCGCCTTCGACAACGGGTTCCGCGTCGTTCAGTTCACGCCGCCGGGGTCGGCCGCCTCGATTCAATTCGGCTCGAAGATCACCGCGGCTGCGCCGGGGTCGGCCCGCGGGCTCTACCTGGTCGTGTCCGACATCCAAGCAGCACGCGACATGCTCGCCGGCCTCGGCGTCGAGATCAGCGAGGTCTTCCACCCCGGAACACCAGGCGCGCAGTTCGCCGAGCACGCGCTCGATCACCTGAGCGGGCCCGCGCCCGATCACGCGACCTACAGCTCCTTCGCAATCTTCAGCGACCCGGACGGAAACGAGTGGCTGTTGCAGGAGGTTACCGAGCGACTGCCCGGCCGCATCGACGCGGCCGAGACCACCTTCGCCTCAACACCTGACTTGGCGAACGCCATGCGTCGCGCCTCGATTGCCCACGGCGAGCACGAGAAGCGTCAAGGCGGCGAGTACGACGTGAACTGGCCCGACTGGTACGCCGCCTACATGGTCGCGGAACAGGCTGGCACAGAGCTGCCGACGTGAGCGCCGACAACCAGAAACCCGGGAACCGTCCTGAACAGCCCGCCCGAGCCGGTCATGCTGCCGACCGGCCGCTGGCCGGAGAGCGGGTACGCATTCGCGCGGATGTGGAACACGCTCGCCGAGGACGGCTTCCTCTTCCAGTGCCCGGCCGGGGTGGCAGCCGAGGTCAACGAGTCCTCGCGGCCGAGCTCGTGACCTGGAGGTCGACATGTCGGATGAACCAGACGGAGACACTCGCCCCATCGACACGCTCAACCTGAACCCCGACGGTGGCGTGCTGTTCGCCGAGATCGCGGCGCCGCCGATGAACCTTCTCGGACCGGAACTGGTCCGCGACCTCGTCTCGCTCATCCGGCTCGCTGAGGCAGACGAATCCGTGAAGGTCGTGGTCTTCAAGAGCGCCGACCCTGACTACTTCATCTCGCACGTCGACCTGACCCAGGTCCGCGCGTATCGAGCCGAAGCGGCGAAGCTGACCGGTGAAGCGTCCATCGCCGCCCTGTTTCGCCACGTGAGCGCGAGTCGGCTGGTCACGATCGCGCAGATCGCGGGCCGCGTACGGGGGGCCGGCAGCGAGTTCGTGCTGGCCTGCGACATGCGTTTCGCCGCGCAAGAGACGGCGGTCTTCGGTCAGTTCGAGCCGGCGTTCGGGCAGGTCCCGGGCGGTGGCGCGGTCCAGTACCTCACGCGGCTCATGGGTCGCGCGCGAGCGCTCGAGGTGATGTTGACCGCGGGCGACTACGGTGCGGACCTCGCCGAGCGCTACGGCTGGATCAACCGTGCGCTGCCCGCCGATGCGCTGGACGAGTTCGTCCGAGCACTCGCCCGTCGGATCGCTGCGTTTCCGGCCGCCGGGCATGTCGCGGTCAAGCAGCGGGTCAACGCAATTTCGCTCGCCCCTCTCGAAGACTTCCGGCGCGACTCCGATCTGTTCCGTGACGGCGTGGGGCGCCCCGAGACGCAGCGCCTGATCGAAGTTGCGATGAGACGCGGTCTGCAGACCCGAGACGCCGAACTCCAACTCGCGGCGATGCTCGGTCACCCGAATGATCATGGCGAGGTAACGTCCGATCCCGGGGCGGGCTAGGTCGCACAAGCGGACATTCGGCTGCGCGGCGCCCGGTCCGTCGCCCTCGACAACGCGCGCGCAGAGCGTTTCGCTCAGCTGCCCGCGTTCCGCCCGGGTCTCTTCTGGCGCAGTTCGTCGCCGGACGCGCAATCGTCGACAGCAAGCAGCTCCAGAAGGACTCGATCAACAAGGGCACCGTTATGAGCTTCGGCTCTCACCCGGGCTGTGCCGTGGCGATCGTCACGGGCGCCTCCTTTCGGACGGGCCGCGATGTCGCGCGCGGGCTGGCGAGCTGGGCGTGGCCGGTCGTCATCGTGTACCTCGAGCATCAATGGCGAACCGAGGCCACGGTCGCGGAGATCATCGCTGCCGGAGGGACAACGGTCGCCGTGCGCGCTGACCTCGCGGACGATCTCGACGTCCAGCGCCTGTACACCGAGTCGATCGCCGCGTTCGGGGGGATCGATGTCGTTGTCCACGCAACGACGGGATACGCTGCGCCCCTGTACCAGCATGCGGCGCGGCATATCCGCCAGGGAGGCGCAGTCGTCAGCACCTCTGCGGCCGAGTCAGTTGCGCCGTGCGTGAGATCGCGGCTGCGCGAGCTCGGCATCACGGTCGGACGGGTTCCGCCGGAAGCCGTGCTCGCGTTTCTCGACGGGTGGTGGCAGCAGAACATCGGTTGAGGAGTGGCGCCTCCACTAGAGTGAACGAATGCCTCCGCTGCGGGGGTTGGGGTTCCTCGGCCGAACCGGCGAGTGCCGTCGCATCGACGACATCCTCGTCCAGGCCCGTAACGGCCAAAGTGCGGTTCTGGTGATCCATGGGGAGCCGGGGATCGGGAAGACCGCGCTGCTGCGGTACGCCGCCCGGCAGGCCTCAGGCCTGCGGGTCGCTCAAGTCGAAGGCGTGCAGGCGGAGATGGAGCTGCCGCTTTCGGGGATTCAGCAGCTGTGCGCGCCATTGTTGTCCGCACTCGAGGAGGTCCCGCAGCCGCGGCAGAACGCACTTCGAATCGCGTTCGGCATCTCGTCGGGCGATACCCCCGAGAGGTTCCTCGTCGCCGTTGCGGTCCTCAACCTGCTCGCCGCGGCCGCCGCGAACCGTCCGCTGTTGTGCCTGGTAGATGACGCCCAGTGGCTCGACGCTCCATCGCTACGGGTGCTTGGATTCGTTGCGCGGCGCCTGGTGGCGGACGCCGTGACGATGATCTTCGCGCTGCGCGAGCCAGCCACTGCCCGGGCGCTCGACGGTTTGCCGCGGCTGCCGCTGCAAGGCCTTGAGGTACCCGACGCGCGCGCCTTGCTTTCCCGAGCCGTGCCCGACCCGCTCGACGACCGCGTCCGCGACCGGATCATCGGCGAGACCGGGGGTAATCCGCTGGCGCTGCTGCAGCTGTCGCAGGGGATGAGCCGTTCAGAACGAGCCGGGGGCTACGCGCCACCCGCGCCCGGCAACCTGCCAACTCGGTCGGAGGAACGTTATCTGCGTCGGGTGATCGGATTGCCCGCGCCGACGCAGCGGCTGATCCTGCTGGCGGCCGCGGAGCCGCTGGGGGACGCCGCGTTGCTGTGGAGGGCGGCCGATCGCCTTTGCCTCGAGCCAACCGCGGTAGCTCCCGCGACTGAAGCGGGACTGCTGGAGGTTGACGACCGGGTGCGGTTCCACCACCCGCTGGTGCGCTCAGCGGTGTATCGAGCCGGGTCACCCGCCGAACGACGTCGTGTCCACGCGGCGCTGGCCGAGGCCAGCGATCCGGAGCTCGCCGCTGACAGCCGGGCCTGGCACCGTGGACTGGCGGCTACCGAACCAGACGAAGCGGTGGCGGCCGAATTGCAGCGTTGTGCGGGACGAGCGCAAAGCCGCAGCGGGCCTGCGGCCGCTGCGGCCCTCCTCGAGCGAGCGGCGGCGCTGACCCCGGACCCGACGCTCCAGGCCGGGCGCGCGCTGGCCGCCGCTGAGGCGAGCTTTCAGGCCGGAGAGTTCGAGGCGATGCAGCGATTACTAGCCACGGCGCAAAGCGGAGCGCTCGACGGCTTTCAGCGGGCGCGGGCTGAGCTCCTGCGAGGCCACGCTGCCGCCGTCTCGCGCGGTAGCAACGAGGCGCCGACGTTGCTCCTGGAAGCGGCGAGACGGCTGGAGGGCTTCGACCTCGGCCTCGCTCGCCGGGCCTACTTGACCGCGTGGAGTGCCGCGATAGTCGCGCACCATCTCGGCGGAGCGGGCGTTCTTCTCGAAGTCTCGCGCGCGATCCAAGCCCTCCCACCGCTGCCGCCGGACCCACACCCACTCGACCTGGTGATTGATGGCTTCGCCGTGCTGATTACCGAGGGCCACGCGGCCGCCATGCCCATCCTTCAACGAGCCGCGAAGCTGGTCGGGCAACTGCCGGTCGAGGACGTCCTGCGCTGGGGTTGGCAGGTCGGCGGTGTGCGGTCAGCTACGTGGGACGACGAGGCGATCGCCGTGTATGAGCGACAGGCACAGCTCGTGCGCCAGGCGGGCGCGCTCGCCGAGCTGCCGATCCATCTCCAGGCCCTGGCGCTAGAACGGGCATGGCGGGGCGACTTGCTCGGCGCTCGACGTCTAGCGGCGGAGGCCGAGGGTATTTCGACCTCAACGGGCGTCGAGGTCCCGCCGTTCGCAATGCTGCGCATCCTTGCCCTCCAGGGGCGAGAAGCCGACGCCTCCCCGCTGATCGACGCGGTCATCCGCGAGGGCACCAGGCATGGGCAGGGCATCGCGGTGATGACTGCCTATTGGTCGGCCGCGGTGCTGAACAACGGCCTCGGTCGGTATGAGCGGGCAGCAGCGGCGGCCGCGGAAGTCGTCACGAACGGCATCCTTCCCTGGCTGTCCATGTGGGCGCGGTGCGAGCTGATCGAGTCGGCGGCTCGCGTCGGAGACGCGAAACTCGCACGGGATGCATTGGACGGGCTGGCGGCAACCACCCAACCGGCCGGTAGCTGCTTGGCGCTCGGCATCGAGGCGCGTTGTCGGGCGCTGCTCGGGGGCGAAAATGCCGAAGGCTTGTATCGCGAGGCGATCAAGCAGCTGGATCGAGGCGGGAACCGCACCGAGCTCGCCCGTGCGAGCCTGCTCTTCGGCGAGTGGCTCCACGAGCAGGGGCGACTCCGTGAGGCGCGCGTGTCGTTGCGGGCGGCCGAGGAGATGTTCGCCGAGATCGGGATGGAGGCGTTTGCCGAGCGCGCTCGGGGCGAGCTGGTCGCGGCCGGCGCGAAGCCACGCAGCGACCGTATCGCGCTGCAGGCGGACCTCACGCCCCAGGAGGTGCAGATTGCTCGGCTAGCCTGCGACGGCCTCACCAACGCCCAGATCGGCGATCGGCTGTTCCTGAGTCCGCGCACCGTTGAGTGGCACCTGCACAGGGTGTTCGGAAAGCTGCGGATCGACTCCCGCGAGGCCCTCGATTTCGCCCTGCGCCGATGAGGGCGCGGAGCGCGCGTTCGGACGGTTAGGGGGTTCTCCCATGGTCGCCACGCGCGGGCCTGGGTTCGTCGGCCGAGCCACCGAGCGCGAGATGCTCGATGGAATTCTGGCGAGGGTCCGCGCGGGTGAGAGCGAGGTCCTGGTCATCCGTGGCGAAGCGGGCATCGGCAAGACCGCGCTGCTGCGCTACACCGCACGTCAGGCCTCTGGTTTCCGGGTTGCGCAGCTCACCGGCGTAGAGGCCGAGATGGAACTGCCGTTCGCGGGGGTCCATCAGTTGTGGACGGCATTACCCGACCGAATAGACGCGCTTCCCACGCCGCAGCGAGAGGCGCTGACGATCGCGCTTGGGCTGGTCGCCGGGAACGTGCCGGAACGATTCCTCGTGGGATTGGCCGTGCTCAGCCTATTGTCCGCTGTCGCGCAGGACCGTCCGATGCTGTGTCTCGTCGAAGACGCGCAGTGGCTCGATGCCGCCTCGGCGCAGGTCCTCGGCCTGGTCGCGCGACGCGTGCGCGCCGAGTCGATGGCGATCGTGGTTGCGGTGCGCGAGCCGGCTGGCGGACACGATTTCGATGGGCTGCCCGAGCTCCGCCTCGAAGGGCTGCCCGAACATGATGCCGCGACGCTGCTGGCCAGCGTCGTCACGGGCCGGCTCGATCGGCGCGTCGCTGACCGGATCGTCGCCGAGACCCGGGGGAATCCCCTCGCCCTTCTGGAACTCCCGGCGCGCATGACCCCCGCCGAGTTGACCGGTGGCTTCGCGCTTCCTGGCGCCGCGGAGCTTCCGACGCACATCGAGGATCACTACCTCAGACGCGTTCGCGAGCTCCCTGAGGCGACGCAGCATTTGATGCTAGTGGCAGCAGCCGAACCCTTGGGTGATCCGGAGCTGGTGCTTCGCGCGGCCCGAGCGCTCGACATCGAGACCAGCGCGCTCGAGCCCGCCGAGGCTGCCGAGTTGCTGGAAATCGGAAGGCGCGTCCAATTCCGCCATCCTTTAGTGCGCTCGGCGGTGTACCGGGCCGCGCCGCTGGTCAGCCGGCAGCGGGTACACGAAGTCCTGGCCGCGGTCAGCCGCTCGGACGCCGACGCCGACCGCCGCGCGTGGCACCGCGCGCTGGCGGCCCCAGGCCCTGACGAGGACGTGGCCGCCGAGCTTGAGGAGTCGGCCGGACGAGCGCAGGCTCATGGCGGGGTCGCTGCCGCCGCGGCTTTCCTGCAGCGTGCCACCGCGCTGACCCCTGAGCCGGCGCGGCGCGGCGGTCGTGCGTTTGCGGCCGCGTATGCCAGCGTCCAGGCCGGCGCGTTCACCACGGCTCGCGGCTTGTTGGCCACGGCCGAGGCGGGGCCGCTCGATGAGCTCCAGCGGGCGCGCATCGACCTGTTGCGCGCCCAGCTGGCGTTCGTCTCCAGCCGAGGCACCGATGCGATCCCGCTCCTGTTGGCCGCCGCCCGCCGCCTTGAACCCCTGGACATCTCGATGGCGCGCGAGACGTACGTCGACGCGTTCTCCGCCGCGTTGTTCGGCGCCAGGCTCAATGGCCGCGTCGGCGTACGCGAAGTCGCCGACGCCGCCCGGGCCGTGCAGCATTCACCCGGCCGCGAGCCCGCGACTGCCGAGGTGCTGCTGGACGCTCTGATTGCCCTCGCCGACGACGACTACGCCGCCGCCGTCCCGCTCTGCCGGCGAGCGGTGCAGCGGCTCTCGGGCGACGAGGCCTCGGCCAGGGAACGACTGCGCTGGCTGTGGCAAGGCTGCGTCGTCGCGCTCGAGATCTGGGATGACGAACACGCGTCTTCGCTTTCGCGCTCCAGCGTCGAGATCGCCCGCACGACCGGGACGCTCAGCGAGCTCGCGCTGGCCCTCAGTGCGCGCGCGCCCGTACTCGTGTTTTGCGGTGACCTCGCCGCCGCCGACGGCGCTGTTTGCGAAACGGCGTTCGTCGAGCACGCGACAGGGATCCGCGCCGCGCCCTACGGAGCGCTGATGGTCTCGGCCTGGCGGGGCCGGCCGCGCGAAACCGCGGACCTCATCGAGATGACCGAGCGCGAGGCCGGCGCGCGCGGAGAGGGCATCGGATTGGCGATCGGCGCGTACGCGCGCGCAGTCCTCTCGAACGGTCTGGGCCAGTACGAGGACGCGCTCGCCGCCGCCGTGTCCGCCAGCGAGCATCGAGAGGTTGTCGCGGAGAACTGGGGCCTGAGCGAGCTCGTCGAGGCCGCGACCCGCTGCGGGAGGAACGACCTCGGCACGGATGCGCTGAATCGGCTGGTCATCAAGGCCGGCGCCACGCGAACCGATTGGGCGCGCGGCATCGAGGGGCGTGCCCGCGCGCTGCTCGCCGAGGGCGCCGACGCCGACGGTTGGTTCCGCTCGGCGATCGACCAGCTGCGCCGGACCCATGTTCACGCTGAACTCGCGCGCACGCAGCTGTTGTACGGCGAGTGGTTGCGGCGCGAGGGTCGCCGGCTCGAAGCGCGAGCCGAGCTCAACGTCGCGCGCGCGTTGTTCGTGTCGATGGGCATGGAGGCATTCGCTGAACGCGCCACGAGCGAACTCCTCGCCACGGGCGAGAAGCGCCGCCGGCGCATCGCCGAGACCCAGGACGAACTCACCGCCCAGGAGCGCCAGATTGCCGAGCTAGCCCGCGGCGGGCTCTCGAACGCCCAGATCGGCGCCCGACTGTTCCTCAGCCGGCGGACCGTCGAATGGCATCTGCGCCACGTGTACTCGAAGCTCAGAATCCGGTCCCGTCGCGAACTGCGAAGCGCACTTTAGGTCGAGACTGCGTCGCATCCGCGGTCGCGAGTCTTGAGCTCGGTTGCGGGTAAGCCGCGCGACAGCGTCAGCGTCCACGGCCCGTCCGGTGCCGGGCCGGCATTCCAGCTCCTCAATAGCGCCCACGATTGATCCTGCTGCGTACCCGATGTGGGCCCACGCCAGATCTCGTGGTCATAGACCAGGTCCAGAAACAGCTACAGGCCCCGCAAATGGGGCCTGTAGCGTGGTGCCCCCGGCAGGATTCGAACCTGCGCCACCGCCTCCGGAGGGCGGTGCTCTATCCCCTGAGCTACGGGGGCCAAACCCGATCAGACTAGCAGCGCGCTCGATGCGGCTTGGACGTCAGGACGTCGGTCCGGCGAGGGGATGCGTCACGCCGGTGATGCTACGAGGACGGCGGTGGCAGCGGGCTGCCCCCCAGCTGCCGCAGCAGCTGCTCCATCGTGACGATCTCGCCGTTCTGCACCGCCGCCATGTTCCGAGCCAGGTCGCGCACATAGGACGTCTGCGCGTGCGCGGCCGCGTACTGCGCCATCGGGACCCCGCCCTGGTGGTGGTGGATCATCAGCTGCAAGAACATGACGTCCAGGGCCTTGCCGTGCAGCGTTTCCAACTTGGTCATCTGCGCCGGCGTCGCCATCCCGGGCATCAGCGCGTTGGGCCCCATCGCCATACCGGCATGACCCATCCAGGCCATCGGGTGGGTGGAGTTCCGGGACAGGTTCCAGGTGTCCAACCAACCCTGCATCTCACCGATCTGGAACTCCTGCGACGTTTCGATGTCGAACGCCAGGATCTGCAGCTGCGGATTCGACGTGTTGTCGCGCTCGTACCCCGCCATCGTCACGGCCTGGGTGTGGTGCGTCGCCATGTCCCGGGCGAAGCCCGCGTCGACCGACGAGTTGCTCGGCATCGACGAGGACGAGGCCCCGCCGCGGATCAGCCAGCCGGCGGTGCCGGCCACGACGAGGACCGCGACGGCGATGATGGCCACAAGTGCGATGCGCAGGGCCCGCCCCGGCGCCGGAGCGAGGATCGCCGGTTCGTCGTCCACTTCGTTCCCGGCCGCGTCGTCGCTCACGACCCGCTACTGGCCGGGGCCGCCAGCGGATTGCCGAACGTGCTGGGGTGCTGCTTGAACGTCGGCTGGGAGCAGGTCGCGCCGTACTCGGGCGTCGTCGTCTGGTTGTACCTCAGCGTCGCGATGAACTGCGCGATACGGGGGTCGGACGCCTTGTTGACGAACAGTTGATAGCCCCACGACTGCAGCGAGATCGGGGCCTTCAGGTTCGGGTAGGGCGAGAGCGCCATCCGGTCGACGCCGGACACGTAGGTCTTGAGTTCGGCGAGCCCGGACGCGGACAGCGTCTTCGCGTTGTACGTCACCCAAATCGCGCCGTGCTCCAGCATGTGCACCGCGTTCTCGCTCGCGATCGGCTGGGAGTAGACGGTGCCGGTGCAGTCGGCCCAGTAGGCGCTGTGGTTGCCACCGACGGGAGGGGACGCGTCGTAGGTGATGTGGCCCGCGACGTGGGTGTGCTGGCCTTCGACGCGGTAGGTGACGCCCTTGATGGCCGCGGCCGCGGCGAGTTCGGGCTGGCGGTAGGGGTCGTTCTTGTCGACCGTCTGGCCCCCCTTCGTGGTGCTGGTGGCACCGGCGCTCGTGCTGCCGTTGCCCGACTTGTGGGTCGCCACGACGACCACGACGACCGCGGCCGCGAACGCGACGACGGCAATCGTGGTGATGATCAGCCCCCAGGGGGTCTGCTTCTGGTTGACGATCGACTTGCCCTTGTTCTTGCGGGCCGGCGGACGGGTCGCCGGACCCTTGCCGCCGCTCGGGCTCGTCCGGTCCGGTGCGCCCTTCGCACCTGGAGTGCTCGCCCGGGCGGGCCCGCCCTTGGCGCTCCCGCCGGGACCTCGGGCGGCGGTCGACTTGCCGGTCGAGGGTGACTTGCGCTGGGCCATGGTCTGCCTTCTGGGTGAGCGGGGGCGGGCCGAGGACGTCGTGTCGGCGGTTCAGTCTAGGTCGGACCGGGATGGCTGCGCGCTGTGCGTACCTGTGTGTCATCGACGGGTGTCGCGGACGGCCGCGCGGCGGCGGCACCCTGGGCGAGCGGTCCCGGAAAGGCCGGACCGGGTGGCCCCTAAGATTGCGGGGTGACCCCTGCTGATCTCGCCGCGGTCGTCCGCGCGTGCGTCGCCGCGGCGATCGAAGCCGGGGACTTCGCCGGCAACATCCCGCCCGAGGTCCTCGTCGAGCGCCCGAAGAACCCCGAACACGGCGACTACGCGACCAATGTCGCCCTCCGGCTGGCGAAATCGGCCGGTCGGCCGGCGCGCGAGATCGCCGAGGCGATCGCCGCCCGGCTGGCCGAGGCGGACGGCATCGCGAAGGTCGACGTCGCCGGGCCGGGGTTCTTGAACATCACCCTCGCCGCCGATGCGCTCGGCGCCCTGGCCGCGGCCATCGTCGGTGCCCGCGACGAATACGGGCTGGGCCAGGTTCTGGCCGGGCAGAAGCTGAACCTCGAGTTCGTGTCGGCGAACCCCACCGGTCCCGTTCACATCGGCGCCGTCCGTTGGGCCGCTGTGGGTGACGCGCTGGCCCGCATCCTGCAGGCGGCCGGGGCCGACGTCACGCGCGAGTACTACTTCAACGACGCCGGCAGCCAGATCGAACGCTTCGCCCGCACCCTGCGCGACGTCGCGCACGGTCGGCCGATCCCCGAGGACGGGTACGCCGGCGCATACATCGACGAGATCTCGAGCGCCGTCGTCCGGGCCCACCCGGACGTCCTCACCTTGCCCGAGGACGAGCAGATCGAGGTGTTCCGCCGGGCCGGGGTCGAGCTGATGTTCGACGAGATCAAGGAGTCCCTGGCCACGTTCGGCGTGCACTTCGACGTCTACTTCAATGAGCGGGACCTGCACGCGAAGGGCGAGCTCGACACCGCCGTCGAGCGATTGCGGGCTCAGGGCAACGTCTATGAGGCGGACGGGGCCACCTGGCTGCGCACCACCGACTACGGCGACGACCGCGATCGCGTACTGGTGCGCGGCAGCGGCGAATGGACCTATTTCGCCGCCGACTGCGCCTACTACCTCGACAAGCGCGAGCGCGGGTTCGACCGGGTCGTGATCATGCTCGGCGCCGATCACCACGGCTACATCAACCGGCTGCGGGCGATGGCCACCTGCTTCGGGGACGACCCGGACCAGACGCTCGAGCTTCTCATCGGCCAGCTGGTGAACCTCGTCAAGGACGGGGAGCCGCTGAAGATGAGCAAGCGCGCCGGGACGGTCATCGTGCTGGCCGACCTCGTCGACGCCATCGGGGCCGACGCCGCCCGCTATGCGTTGGTGCGGTACTCGTCGGATCAGAGCATCGACATCGATCTCGACGCCTGGGCCCGCCAGACCAACGACAACCCGGTGTACTACGTGCAGTACGCGCACGCCCGTACCCGCAATGTGGCCCGCAACGCCCAGAGCTTCGGGATCGGCCTCGACGAGTTCCACCCCGGGCTGCTCGACAACGCGGCCGACGCGGCGCTGCTCACCGCGCTGGGTGAATTCCCGCGCGTCGTCGCCGCCGCAGCCGAGCTGCGGGCGCCGCACCGGGTCGCGCACTACCTCGAGAACCTGGCCGGCATCTATCACCGCTGGTACGACACCGACGAGTGCCGGGTGACGCCGAAGGGCGACGCGCCGGTAACCAGTGGCAACCGCGCGCGGTCGTGGCTCAACGAGGCCACGTCCGTCGTCCTGGCGAACGGGTTGCGGCTGCTCGGCGTCAGCGCCCCGGAGCGAATGTGAGCCGGAACGCGCACCCGGCCGGTCCGCGGCATGGCGACGTGCTGCCCGATCCCCACCCGTCCTCGGCGCCGATGGACGTCAACGTCCTGGATCCGGCGATCTGGCCCGGGTCCGTGCGACGCGTCGACGGCGTACTGAACATCGGTGGCGCGCCGGTCACCGCTCTCGTCGACGAGCACGGCACGCCGGCGCTCTTCCTGGACGAAGCCGACCTACGGACCCGGGCGCGGGCCTATGCCGCGGCCCTCGCCGGCGTCGACGTCTATTACGCGGGCAAGGCCTTTCTCTGCACCGAGGTCGCCCGCTGGATCGCCGACGAGGGCCTGGGCCTGGACGTCTGCACCGGCGGTGAGCTGGCCGTCGCGCTGGCCGCCCAGTTCCCACCCGAGCGCATCGCAATGCATGGCAACAACAAGTCGGTCGCCGAACTGACCCGGGCGGTGAACGCCGGGGTCGGGCACATCATCGTGGACTCGTTCGACGAGATCCGTCGGCTGGCCGACATCGCCGTTGCGGCGGGCGTGCGCCAGCGCGTCCTGATCCGAGTCACCGTCGGCGTCGAGGCCCACACGCACGAGTTCATCGCCACCGCGCACGAGGACCAGAAGTTCGGGTTCTCGCTGCGGGATGGCGCGGCGGCGCGGGCCGTGGCCGCCGTTCTCGCCGCGCCGGCGCTGGACCTTGCCGGGCTGCACTCCCACATCGGTTCGCAGATCTTCGAGACGGCCGGCTTCGAGGTCGCCGCCCACCGCGTCGTCGGCCTGGCAGCGACGATCCGCGACGTCCACGGGTTACAGGTCGACGAGATCAACCTCGGCGGTGGGCTGGGCATTGCCTACGTCAGTGGCGACGACCCGGAATCCCCGAAGCAGACCCTGGAACGGCTCAGTGGCATCGTCGAGATCGAATGCGCGTCGGTCGGGTTGCGCGTGCCCCGCCTGTCCGTCGAGCCGGGACGGGCGATCGCCGGCCCCAGCGGGGTGACGGTGTACGAGGTGGGCACCGTCAAGGAGGTCACACTCGACGGCGGGCATACGCGAAGGTACGTCTCGGTCGACGGCGGGATGAGCGACAACATCCGCACGGCCCTCTACGACGCCGATTACACCTGCGTGCTGGCGAACCGTGTCTCGACCACGCCTGCCGCCGCCTCGCGTGTGGTCGGCAAGCACTGCGAGAGCGGCGACGTCGTGGTGCGCGACACCTGGTTGCCGGGAGATGTTCGGCCGGGTGACCTCATCGCTGTGGCCGCGACCGGCGCGTACTGCCGCAGCATGGCCAGCAACTACAACCACGTCCCGCGTCCGCCCGTCGTCGCCGTGCGCGACGCCGTGACCCGGATCCTCGTGCGCCGCGAGACCGACGACGACCTGCTGCGCCTCGACATGGGCGTCCCCCCGCGCTTTGCACCTTTCAGCTCCCCTCAGCCG
>DATAQD010000025.1:0-17976 GCA_036264855.1 Jatrophihabitans sp.
CTGCGGCCGCGTTGCTCGACAGCAACAGCGGCAGCAACTACATCGACCGCATCGACACCCTGAACATGATCTCGGCGCACACCGCCCAGGTCGTCGAGCAGGTCTCGCAGATGCGCGACGCCGCCGCCGCCAGCTCCAAGAAGGCCTCGAGCCTGCTGGCCGAGGCCACCGCCCTGCGCGACGATCTCGCCAAGCAGCGGCGCACGGTGACCGCGCAGATCCGCAAGTACCAGGATCTGCTCGCCACGCTGAACTCGGCCCAGCAATACGCCTACCAGCGCGCGCAGAACCCTTCGGTCACGGTGACCAGTTCGGCGACGACGCACATCACGGCGGCCGCGTCCGGCGCCGCGCGCAAGGCGGTCAGCTTCGCGTTGGCCCAGGTCGGCAAGCCCTACGTGTGGGGCGCGGCCGGTCCCAGCTCGTACGACTGCTCCGGGCTGACGATGGCTGCGTGGCAGTCCGCCGGCGTGAGCCTGCCGCACTCGGCTGCCGACCAGTACAACTACGGGCAGCACGTGTCGCGCGATCAGTTGCAGCCCGGGGACCTGATCTTCTTCTACCAGCCGATCGGACACGTCACGATCTACATCGGCAACGGCATGATGGTCTCCGCGCCGACGGAGGGTGAGAACGTGTCGGTCGTCCCGCTGAGCGCGTTCAACTCCGACTACGTCGGCGCGACCCGCCTCACGTAGGTCACGGTCACGTAGGGCACGCTGTCCCTCGTGACCGCCCGGCGTCCGGTCGCCGTGCGGCGGCCATCGGCTCGCGCGGCCGTGGTTGCCGTGTGCACCCTGCTCGGCGTGCTCGGGGCCGGCTGCACCTCCTCCGGGTCGGCCTCGGCGCCCACGATGAAGGACGTCGCGGCGCTGCTCGCGCGGCACGGCACGGCGGTCCTGGATCACGACCGCAAGGCCTTCCTGGCCGACATCGCGTCGGGCTCGCGCTCGGGCACCTTCCGCAGCGATCAGGAAGGGGTGTTCGACAACCTGATCGCCCTGCCGGTGCGGCAATGGTCGTATTCGGCGCCGCTCCCGACCGACGACGCGTCCGCCCAGCAGGCGGCCACCAAGAAGTACAAGTCACCCGCGGTGATCGTGCGGGTCACCCTGCGGTACGCCCTGCGCGGCGTGGATGCCATCCCCACCACCCACGACCTCTATTGGACGCTGGTGCGCGAAGGGAGCCGGGTCGTCATCGCCGGGGATGCGGATCTGCGCGCGGACGGCGGGACGAGCTGGCAGGGTCCGTGGGATTTCGGGCCGCTCACCGTCGTCCGCGGGCGGAGCAGTCTCGTCCTCGGGCACGAGCCGTACGGCGCACTGCTCAAGACCATCGCCGACACCGTCGACGCGGCGGTCCCGGCGGTCACCTCGGTGTGGGGGTCCGGCTGGTCGCAGCAGGTTGCGGTGGTGGTTCCGTCCTCACCGCAGGAACTCACCGCCGACGCCGGGGCGAGCACGAGCATCACCTCCGACGTCGCGGCGCTCGCCGTGACCGACGGAGCCGACCCGCTCAGTAACGTCCCCTTCGGACAGCGGATCGTCGTCAACCCCGGCGCGTTCGACCGGCTCAGCCCGATCGGACGGCGCATCGTCGTTCAGCACGAGACCACCCACATCGCCACGGCGAGCGACACTTCCGGCGCGACGCCACGTTGGCTCGTCGAGGGCTTCGCCGACTACGTCGGGCTGCTCGCCGCCCACCAGCCGGTCGGAGTCGCGGCGGCCGAACTTCGCGCGGACGTGCGGCGCGGCCGGGTGCCGGCAACCCTGCCGAGCGAGCAGAGCTTCGACCTAGCGACCGAGTCGGCGCAGGCGTACGAGGGCTCCTGGCTCGCCTGCCGGTTGATCGCCGGCCACAGCGGTCGGGCCGGGCTGGTGCGGTTCTATCGAATGGTGGGCGGGTCCGACGACGCACCGCGGGCCCTCGCCACGGCGCTGCGGGCCGTGATGCACGAGTCGACGGCCGAGTTCACGGCTCAGTGGCGCGCGTACCTCAAGGCCCAACTCGGATGAGTGAGCAGCGGCGAACGCTCGTCGTCACCAACGACTTTCCACCGCGCCAGGGGGGCATCCAATCATTCGTGCACCAGATGGCGGTGCGCCAGCCCGCCGGCTCGGTCGTCGTCTATGCCTCGGATCACGAGGGGTCGGCCGCCTTCGACGCCGCGCAACCGTTCCCGGTCGTGCGACACCCGACCGGCCTGCTCGTTCCGTCGCCGGGCGCGCGCCGACGGGTCGTGACGGCCTTGCGTGACTTCGAGTGCACGGGCGTGTGGTTCGGCGCCGCCGCCCCGCTCGGCTTGCTCGCACCGGCGCTGCGCTCGGCCGGCGCCGAACGGGTGCTGGCCATGACGCACGGGCACGAAGCCGGCTGGGCGATGCTGCCGGCCGCCCGGCAGGCGCTGCGCCGGATCGGCGACAACTGCGAGGTCATCACCTATCTCGCCGAGTACTTCCGGCGGCGACTGACTCGCCCGCTCGGCCCTCATCCCGACCTCGTCCAGCTCACACCCGGGGTCGACCTCGAGACGTTCCGGCCCGGAGTCGACGCCACGCCGGTGCGGGACCGCTACGGGTTGACCGGGCGACCGGTGGTCGTCTGCGTGTCCCGGCTGGTCCGGCGCAAGGGTCAGGACACGCTGCTGCGGGCCTGGCCCGAGGTGCGGCGCGCGGTTCCGGATGCGGTGCTGCTGCTCGTCGGGGAGGGCCGTTACCGCGCCGAGCTCGAGGCGATGGCGCAGTCGCTCGGCGTGGGCCGCGACGTCGTGTTCACCGGCGGCGTGCCCCACGGCGAGCTGCCGGCCCACTTCGCCGCCGGTGACGTGTTCGCCATGCCGTGCCGCACGCGCCGCGCCGGGATGGACGTCGAGGGTCTCGGCATCGTGTACCTGGAGGCCTCGGCCGCGGGGCTGCCCGTCATCGCCGGGGACTCCGGCGGCGCCCCCGATGCGGTCCGCGACGGCGAGACGGGCTACGTCGTGGACGGGCGCGACGTGGCCGTGCTCGCCGAGCGGCTGATCGCGCTGTTGCAAGACCGCGCGCTGCGCGCTCGAATGGGCGCGGCCGGGCGGGCGTGGGTCGAGACCGACTGGGACTGGGACGTGCTGGCCCAGCGGCTCGAGACGCTGCTGCAAGCCTGATCCGTCCCGCGGCGAATTTCTCCGGCGCAGTGTCGAACGTGCGCGGGCCATCCGGCGCAATCGTGAAGCGCACCTACAAGCCAAGGACGGACATCATGCGCAAGATCGTCAACGCGACGTGCATGACTCTCGACGGCGGCATCGAGAACATGGCCGACTGGCGCTTCGACTATTTCGGTGAGGACGCGATCCGCGCGGCGAGCCGACTAGCCAGAGCGACGCGTTGATCATGGGCCGCAATTCCACCGTGCTCCACGGCGACGTGGTCGCCCAGGTGCGTGACTCAAGCAGCAGCCCGGCAAGAACATCCTGCAGTACGGGTTCGGCGCCGTGACCCGGCTGCTGTTGGCCGACGGACTCCTCGACGAGTTGCGGATCTGGCTGCACCCGGTGCTCTCGGGCAACGCGACGCCGGACCAGCTGATCTACCGCGACCTCGCCCAGACCCGCTTCACGCTCGCCGAAACCGACGTGCACAGCACCGGCATCGTCGTCTTGACCCACACGGCACCGACATCGGCCTGACGGCGCGTTCTACACCGTCTTGGCACCGCTGTAGAGGGCGTCGATGTCGTTCTCGCACTCCTTGTGCACGACATTGCGCTTGAGCTTCAGCGAGGGCGTGAGCTGCCCCCCGGCCTCGGTCCAGTCCTCGGCCATGATCGCGAACTTGCGGATCGACTCGGCCTGGCTGACGGCCTTGTTGGCGTCGTCGATCGCGGTCTGGATCTCGGCGCGCAGATCGGAGTCCTCGACGAGGTCGCCCAGCGCAGTATCGGCCGGCCGGCCGTTCTTTTCCAGCCAGGTGGCGAACGACTCGGGATCGACCGTCACCAAGGCGGCGATGAACGGCTTCTGATCCCCGACGACGAGACACTGGCTGACCAGCCAGTGGGCCCGGACGCGGTCTTCGAGCACGGCCGGTGCGACATTCTTGCCGCCGGCCGTGACGATCAGCTCCTTCTTGCGGCCGGTGATCCGGACGAAGCCGTCATCGTCGATCTCGCCGATGTCACCGGTGTGGAACCAACCGTCCTCGGTGAGTGCTTCGGACGTCGCCTGCGGGTTGCGCCAGTAGCCGCGGAAGACGTGCGGCGCGGTGAAGAGCAGTTCGCCGTCCGCGGCCACGCGGACCGTCGTGCCGCCGACCGGGCGGCCGACCGTCCCCACCTTGATCGCATCCGGCCCGTTGATCGTGACGCCGGCCGTTGTCTCGGTGAGCCCGTAACCCTCATAGATCGTGACGCCGACGCCGCGGAAGAAGTGGCCCAACCGAGAGCCGAGCGGCGCCCCGCCCGACACCGCGGCAATGCAGTGGCCGCCCAGCGCCGTGCGCAGCTTCGTGTAGACGAGCTTGTCGAACAGCAGGTGCTGGAGCTTCACCCACAACGACGCCGACCCGCCGTCGGCGCCCTGGGAGTAGGCGATCGCGACCGCTTCGGCGCGGTCGAAGATCTTGCCTTTGCCGTCGGCATGGGCGCGCTGCTTGGCGGTGTTGTAGACCTTCTCGAACACGCGGGGCACCGCGAGTACGAATGTGGGCTGGAATCCGCCGAGGTCGGCCATCAGGTTTTTGACGTCCGCGGTGTGCCCCAGCGTGCAGCCGCCGGCGAGGGCGCCGATCTCGATCGCCCGGCCGAAGACATGAGCGATCGGCAGGAACAGGAGCGTGGAGGTGTCCTCGTTGAAGAAGTCGCGGAGCAGGTCGAGCAGCTCGACCGACTCGACGACGAAGCAGCGGTGGGTGAGCTCGCACCCCTTCGGTCGCCCAGTCGTGCCGGACGTGTAGATGATCGACGCCAGGTCGTCGAGTGTGACCGCCCCGCGCCGCTTGGTGACGTCGTCGTCGGCGACGTCCGCGCCCGCGGTCACCAGCGCGTCGAGGGCCGCAGCGTCGAACTGCCAGACATGCGCGAGATCCGACGCCTGCCCGCGCACCGATTCCACCATTGCCGCGTGGTCGGCGGTCTCGACGAAGATGCCCCGAGCTGCGGAGTCGGACAGGATCCACTCGACCTGCTCGGCGCTCGACGTCTCGTAGATGGGCACGACCACGGCGCCGACGGTGAACAGGGCGAAGTCCGCGACGGTCCACTCGTAGCGGGTCTTGCTCATGACCGCGACGCGGTCCCCGGCCGTGATGCCGGCCGCGATCAGGCCCTTCGCGACCGACGTCACCTCGTCGGCGAACTGCCGCGCGGTGACGTCGGTCCACTCCGTGCCGGCCCGCCGTTTGAGCGCGACGTGGTCCGGCCGGGAGTCCGCCCGCTCGTAGATGAAGTCGGCCGTGTTGTTCTGCGTGAGTGTCGTGATCTTGCTCGCGACGTGCAGTTCCTGCACTGTCCGGCGTCCTTTCTGGGCCGTCCGGAAGGACGGATCGGCTCGACTGGCTCTGCGGCTGACGATTATTGCCGGTGCGTGGTCACCGTAACTCCTCGCCCTGGACGTGGGCGAGGGCCGTTCGTGGCTGTGCCATCCTGGCCCGGTGCCGGGCATTGACGTCGTCGATTCCACGTGGTTTGCCGCGCAACCCTCGGCGGTCGCGGCGCTGGTCGCCGATCCCGCCAACTGGCGCCGGTGGTGGCCCGGTCTCGACCTGGCCGTCGACGAGTGGCGCAACGAGAAGGGCGTCCGGTGGATCGTGAGGTCGCTCGACGGCCACCGCGGATCCGGGCTGGTGGGCACGGCCGAGGTGTGGCTGGAACCGATGTTCGAGGGCGTGGTCGCGCACGTCTTCCTGCGACTGGATTCGGTGCCGGGACGCCGGCTGCGCCGGTCGGAGGCCGCGCGGGTCGAGCGACGTTTCCGGCAGCGGACGAAACGGGTGTTCTGGACACTGGCCGATCAACTCGATCCGGGGCGGCTTACCCGGCACACCTCCACCTCGAACGCCTCGGTGACCTAGCCCGCGGGCCGGCCGGGCCGGTGCGCCACGAGGTCGGCCAAAGGTCGGCGCCGAGCTCGGCGGGTAACCTCTGTCCCCATGCCCGACGAGTCGACCCAGTCGATCACGATCGACGCCGACCCGGCGGACATCATGGCCGTTATCGCCGACTTCGAGAACTATCCGACGTGGGCGGGCTCGGTCAAGAGGGCGCACGTCATCGAGGTTGGTACCGACGGCCGGGCCCGCACGGTCGCCTTCAGCCTCGACGCGGGGATCGTGCGTGATCAGTACGAACTCGCGTACGAGTGGACCGGTAACGACAAGGTCGAGTGGCAGCTCATCACCGGCCAGATGATGCGCGCCCAACATGGCTCGTACACGCTGCGCCGAGACGCCCCCGGCCGCACCTTCGTCACCTATACGCTGTCGGTGGACCTGATGATCCCGATGCTCGGGCTGCTCAAACGCAAGGCCGAGCGGGTCGTGATGGACACCGCGCTCAAGGAGCTCAAGAAGCGCGTCGAGAGCCTGCGGGTCTGATGCGGATCGTCCTGTTCACGGGCAAGGGCGGGGTCGGCAAGACCACTACGGCCTCGGCCACCGCGTTACGCCTCGCCGACCGCGGCCTGAAGACGCTGCTGCTGTCGACCGACGTCGCGCACTCGCTGGCCGACGCCCTCGACGTCGCGCTGACCGACGAACCGGTCGAGGTCGCCCCCAGCCTGTGGGCCGTCCAGATCGATACCCAGGGCCGGTTCGAGGCGGCCTGGCGCGACGTGCAGGCGTTCCTCGTCGACATGCTCGCGCGGGGCGGCGTCGACCCGATCACCGCCGACGAACTGACCGTACTGCCCGGCGTCGACGAGGTCCTGGCCCTGCTGGCCGTGCGGGAGCTGGCCCTCACCGGCAACTGGGACGCGCTGGTGGTCGACTGTGCGCCGACGGCCGAGACGCTGCGGTTGCTGGCCCTGCCCGAGGCGCTGACCTGGTACCTGCAACGGGTGTTCCCGGCGCAGCGGCGCATCGCCAAGGGCATGCGTCCGATCGCGTCGATCCTCGGTCGCGCTGATGCGATCCCGCCGGACAGCCTGTTCGAGGCGTTGCTGCGGCTGAACGACGAGCTGGCCTCGGTGCGCGAGCTGCTCGGCGATCCTGCGGTGACGTCGGTGCGGCTCGTGCTGACGCCGGAGTCGGTGGTCGCGGCCGAGGCCCGCCGGACGTTCACCGCGCTTGCGCTCTATGGCTACTCGGTCGACCTGATCGTCGCCAACCGGGTGTTCCCCGCCGGGGACGACGAGTGGCGGCAGGGCTGGGCCCGGGCCCAGCACAAGCAGCTGACCGCGATCCGGGAGTCCTTCGCCGGGCTGCCGGTCCGCGAGCTGGCGTACCGCTCGGCCGAACCCATCGGCGCACCCGCCCTGCGTGAGGTCGCCGCGGCGCTCTACGGCGAGCTGCCCGGCGAAGACCCGGCGCCGCCGTCGGGCCGCACCGAGTTGATCCGGGTCGATTCCGACGATGACGGGTTCGTCCTGCGGATGCCGCTTCCCCTGGCGCAGCGGGCATCGGTCGACGCCGGGCGCGCCGGGGACGACCTGGTGGTGACGGTGGGCGGAAATCGTCGGGTGCTCACCCTGCCCAGCGTGCTGCGGCGTTGCGTCGTGGTCGGCGCCGAGTTCGACGGTGCCGAGCTGCGGGTGCGGTTCCGACCCGACCCGGACCTGTGGCCGGGTTCGTCGCCGGCGGCGGCGCCGGCCGGTTCGGCCCGACCGAGACCGGGCCCGGGTGGTCGGCGAGCGCAGCGGCGAACCGCCCGAGACGAGGACGACGGCGCTACCGGCGGAGGCCCGGATGAGTGACGACGACACCGCCCCGGGCCCTGAGGGCGCACCGCGGCCCGACCTCGGCGACGAGACCCGCAAGCTGATGTCCGCGGTCCAGGAGTGGGCCCGGCGCACGTTCCCCGAACCGCCCAGCGGGCACGCCGGACCGGAGTGCCAGTGGTGCCCGTTGTGCCAGTTCGCCAGCGTCATGCGGGGCGAGCACCCCGAGGTCACCGAGAAGGTGGCCGAGGCCGGAGCCGCCCTGGCCCACGCCGTCAAGGCCCTGGTCGATTCGGCGGTCGCTCGCGCCCCGGGCCCTGCGGCCGATGGCAGCGGCGATGCCCCGCGCGGCCGGCCCCGGCCGACACCGCGGGTGCAGCACATCCGGATCGACGACGCCGCCCTCCCCGACGACACGAGCTGACGAGCGTGCGTCTCGCGATCGGGGTTGACATCGGCGGCAGCAAGGTTGCGGCCGGGATCGTCGACGAGGACGGTCAGGTCCTCGATCGCGCGCGCCGCGACACGCCGAGCACCGATGTCGGCAAGACCGAGGACGTCATCGTCGAGGTCGTGCGCGAGCTCGCCGAGCGCAACGACGTGCTCGCCGTCGGCGTCGGCGCGGCCGGCTGGATTGCGAACGATCACGCGACGGTGCTGTTCTCGCCGCATCTGGCCTGGCGCGACGAACCGCTGCGCGAAGCGCTGGCCGAGCGGATCGGGACCCCGCTGATCGTCGAGAACGACGCGAACGCCGCCGCCTGGGCCGAGTACCGCTTCGGCGCGGCCCAGGACGCCGCCGTCGTGGTCTGCGTGACCCTCGGCACCGGCATCGGTGGCGGCCTCGTCATCGGTGGCGCGGTCTACCGCGGCGCGTTCGGCATCGCGTGCGAATACGGCCACATGACGCTGGTGCCCGACGGACGATCCTGCGCGTGCGGCAACAAGGGGTGCTGGGAGATGTACGCGTCGGGACGCGCGCTGGCCCGCGACGCCCGGGAACTGGCCGCGGAGTCCCCGATGGCCGCCGCCCGGATGCTGGAGTTGGCCGGTTCCGTCGAGGGACTCACCGGCCCGGTGGTGACGGCCGCGGCCGAGGCAGGCGATCCGGCCGCCCAGTCGATCTGTACGACGATGGGCCGCTGGCTCGGACGCGGACTGGCCAACCTCGCGGCCGTGCTCGACCCGTCGATCTTCGTCATCGGCGGCGGCGTGTCCCAGGCCGGGGAGTTGCTGCTGCGCCCGGCCCGGGAGGAGTTCGCGCACACCCTCACCGGCCGCGGGTTCCGGCCCCGAGCCGAGGTGGTGCTCGCCGCGCTGGGTCCCGACGCCGGGCTCGTCGGCGCCGCCGACCTCGCGCGCCGCTACGCCTGAGGCAGGATGGCCCCCGTGCCGACGATGAGCCTGCTGTCCGTCAACGCCCGCAAGTTCGGACGCGGCCGCCCCGCGCTGGCGCGGGTGATCTCCGCGGCCGAACCGGACCTCGTCTGCGTGCACGGCGCGCCCGACCTGGTGCGCTGGCGGCAGGCCGTCGCCGCGCTGGCCCGGGAGTCGGGACTGGTCGTGGTCACCGGAGGCGGTCGCCCGGCCGGGGCGACGCTCCTGCTGTCCTCGCTCGGGGTCGATGTCGTCGCCGTGCGCGACCTTCGGTTCATCGGGGGTGGCGGGCTCCACCCGCCGGGCGCCGCGCTGGCCGCGATGCGAGTGCGCGGGACCGACTTCGCACTCGTCGCCGCCACGCTCATCGGCAATTCGGCCGAGCGCGTGGGCCAGGTTGACGAGCTGCAGCAGGCCCTGGCCGGCCTCGTGCCGGGTGAGCCTCCGGCCGTCATCAGCACCGAGGGCGCCGACCGGCCCGGAACCGCCGCGTGGCAGGCCCTGGTCGAGAACCGGGTGGCCGTCGGCGACCACATCTTCGTCGACGGCGGCATCGACGTCGGGGACGCCCACCCGCTCAGCGCGGCCGGCGCCCCGACCGTCGTCGAGTTGTCGCTGTCCTGATGGGCTCAGACGGCGCTGCCGTCGTCGTCATCGTCGCGTTGGTGTTCGCGGACCCGGCTGAGCAGGATGCCGGCCGCGAGCAGCAGGCCGGCGATGCCGAGCACGAGCGTGAAGCCGCTGGCCAGGCCGAACTTGCCTCCGAGCCCGAGCAGGATGACCGACATCGCGAGCACCGCCATCGCGATGATCGTCGGCGCGGCGAAGCGGGGAAGCGGCGGCGGTGGCGGCGGGACGTAGTGGTCCTCGTCCAGCCAGACCTCGTCGCTGGCCTGCGGGTTGTTCAGCCGCGATCGCCATTCCGCGTCTTCGCGGGTGATGTCGCGCTCGGCGTCGCGGACGGCGGCCACGGTGTCGACGTGCCAATCGGCCACCAGCGCGTCGAACACCGCCTTCGCGTCGAGGCCGTCGAGCGGGTCGGCCGGGTCGGGCAGTTCGGGCTGCGCGGTGCCCAGCGCGCGCACAGTGGACCGCACGATGGTCCGGGCGTCCACCCGCTCTTCGGAAGCCACGAACAGTCGGCGCTGATCACCGTCGGGCGCCGCCGCGGGGACCAGGTACGCCGCGATCCGGGCCCGGCCCAGAGCGGTCAGCAGGTGCTGGCCGACATCGGCGTCGACGTCGGTCAGCGGGACGTAGGTCGGCGCGCGCAGCCCGTTGTCGAGGCGAACCGACTCCGGTCCGCCCCGCTCGGGCTCGCTGCGCTCGTTCACGGCGTGATGCCGCTCCCGGACCCGCCGGTCACCGGCGCCGCTCCGGCCAGCGATTCGATGAATTCGACGCTGCCCGCGAAGACCGTCGGGGCGTCGTTGTCGAGCGTGGCCACGTGGTAGCTGTTCTCGAGGATCACCTCGCGCACGGTGGTGTTGACCGCGCCGGCCTTGAGGAGCTGACCGGACAGCTCGTCGACCACGTGGTCCTCGCGGGAGCGGTACATCAGGACCGGGGCGCGCAGGGCGGGCAGCTCGGCGACCGTCACCTTCCAGAGTTTGAGCAGGGACGCGAACGCCACGACCGGCGTCCGGTCACCGGCCGGTTCCGCGACGCCGGGCTTCTTGATGTCGCCGCCGATCGAGGGACGGGACCGGACCGCCCACGCGATGTAGGGCGCGAGCTTCGCGTCCGCCCGCTTGGTGCCGTACGCCGGGTTGACGAGCACCAGGCCGGCGATGCCGTCCGGATGACGCTCGGCCAGGCGCGTTACGAGCGTCCCGCCCATCGACAAACCGACCGCGAACACTGTCTGGCACCGCGCCCGCAGGTCGGTGTAGGCCGACTCGATCTCGTCGTACCACTGCGTCCAGCGGGTCTGGTTGGTCGCCTGCCACGTGCTGCCATGCCCGGGCAGGAGCGGAAGCCGCACGCTGTACCCCGCCGCGGCGAGATGCTCGGCCCACGGGCGCATGCTGCCCGGAGTGCCGGTGAATCCGTGGCTGACCACCACCCCGATCGGGCCGCCATCGGCCGAGAACGGCACGGCGTCAGCAGTCAGATCCACGCAGACCTCCAGGAGACTTCGTCCTTGCACTTTCATCATGCCTTCCGGCCTGGCTTCTCGGCGAGCCGCCATGGCGGGTTGGTAGGAATCCACCGCCCGCACTAGTGTGCTGCCTGGGGAATCGTCCGGTTTTCCGGCACGACGGCGCGGGAGAACGCGGGAGAAACAGTGGGGTACTGGCTCGCCAAGTTCGTGTGGCTCGGGCCCTTCCTCCGCTTGCTCTGGCGTCCGTGGGCCGAGGGGGTCGAGAACATCCCCGACGATCGCCCCGTCATCCTCGCGAGCAACCATCTGGCCGTCTGCGACTCGTTCTTCATGCCGGTCGTCATCAGGCGCAAGGTGACGTTTCTGGCCAAGGCCGAGTACTTCACGACGCCGGGGATCAAGGGCCGCCTGGTCCGGATGTTCATGAACATCGTCGGCATGGTGCCGATCGACCGCGACGACTCCGATGCCGCCCGCGCCGCCTTGAAGACCGGCCTGCGGGTGCTCGCCAAGGGGACGTTGCTGGGGATCTACCCGGAGGGCACCCGCTCGCCCGACGGTCGCCTGTTTCGCGGCAAGACCGGGGTCGCCCGGCTCGCGCTGGAGTCCGGCGCGGTGGTCATTCCCTGCGCCATGATCAACACCGACATCGTCCAGCCGCCGGGACGCCGCGTGCCCAAGCTGCGGCCGCGGCCGGGCGTGCGGTTCGGTGAGCCGCTCGACTTCGCCCGCTACGAAGGGATGTCGGGGGACCGGTTCGTCGAGCGGTCGATGACCGACGAGATCATGTACGAGCTGATGCAGCTGTCCGGACAGGAGTACGTCGACCAGTACGCGGCCAAGGTCAAGAAGGCCCAGGGCGCGGACCGCGCCTTCGGCAGCCGGGAACGTGCGAACGTCCGCGAGCTGGGCGACCGAGTGCCCGGCACCCGGGCGTCCTAGGATCCGGCGTTCGTGCGCTTCTTCTACGACTGCGAGTTCATCGAGGACGGGCTGACGATCAACCTCGTCTCGATCGGCGTGGTCGACGAGACCGGCCGGGAGTTCTACGCCGTCTCCACCGAATTCGACCCCACGCGGGCGATCGACTGGGTACGCCGCAACGTCCTGGACAAGCTGCCGGCCCCGGCCGACCCGGCCTGGCGCTCGCGCGAGCGGATCCGCGAGGACCTGCTCGCGTTCCTGACCGAACCGGGCGAGCCGATCGAGCTGTGGGCCTGGATGGCGGCCTACGACCACGTCGTGCTCTGCCAAATATGGGGCGACATGCGGGCTCTGCCGCGGTCCATTCCACGGTTCACGCACGAGCTTCGCCAACGCTGGGAGGACGCCGGGTCGCCGCTGCTGCCGGCTGCACCTCCCGACCAGCATGACGCGCTCGCCGACGCTCGGCACAACCTGGCGCGTTGGCAGGCGCTGGAGAACCTGACGGCCGCCGACCGAACCTTGGGGTAGGCCGGAACTACGCTCAGCAACCGACCCGGCAGCGGTCAGGCCACCGCATTGGCCCCGCTGACGAACGACGGACGCGGTCCAGCGGGTCGCCGAGACAGCCCGGGGTGAACCCGGCTCACCGGATTTCTGTGCAGCGGGGCGGGGGAACCTGCGGCGGTACGGGGTTGCGTGACAAGCGCACGGCTCGAATCAGCCATTCGGCGGTGGCGGCCGGGCAACGTCGGAGGTATAACCCGCGACATGGGTCAGGGAGCGGCCCGCTATCGCCGGGGGGCAGCCGGCCGCCCCCTGACCCGTTCGACCGCGACAGGTGTGAGGCCCTTGTGTGAGCGCTTCGCAAGGTGAACACTGTCCGTAGCCGTTCGGAAGGGCAGCGCGCACGTCAAGGGCACGCCAGGCCACCGGGGGCTGATGAGGGCGGCGCTGCCCGTTGGATCCCCCGGCTCTGTCGGGCAGCGCGCCGGCCGTCCCCACGGTTGCCTGCGGTGAGCGGCGGGCGAGCCGATCCACTTGGGCAAGGTCGCGGACCCCGACCGCCCCGTCCTTGTGCGCCGGGAGGCGCGGGAGCATTCCGTCGCTCCGCTAAGGTCCGCATCGTCGATGCAGCGAGCGACGAGAGGACGCAATGCGAATCGGAGTGCTCACCGGTGGCGGCGACTGCCCCGGGCTGAACGCGGTCATCCGCGCCGTCGTCCGCAAGGGCGCCGGCATGCTCGGTCACGAATTCGTCGGCTTCCGGGACGGATGGCGTGGCCCCCTCGAAAACATCACGGTGCCGCTGGGCATCCCGGATGTGCGCGGAATCCTGCCTCGCGGCGGCACGATCCTCGGGTCGTCGCGGACCAACCCGTTCCAGGTCGAGGGCGGCGTCGATCGGATCACCGAGAATCTGCACACCCTCGGCATCGACGCCCTGATCGCGATCGGTGGCGAGGACACACTCGGCGTCGCAACGAAGCTCGCGGAGCGCGGCGTGCACGTGGTCGGCGTTCCGAAGACGATCGACAACGATCTCAATGCCACGGACTACACGTTCGGATTCGACACCGCCGTCAACATCGCGATGGAGGCGATCGACCGGCTGCACACGACGGCCGAGTCGCACCACCGGGCGTTGATCGTCGAGGTGATGGGTCGCCACGCCGGGTGGATCGCCCTGCACGCCGGCCTGTCCGGCGGTGCGAACGTCATTCTGATCCCGGAGTTCCCGTTCTCGCTGGAGCGGGTCTGCGCCTACGTCGAGAGCCGATTCCAGGCCCATTACGCACCGATCATCGTCGTGGCCGAGGGGGCTACGCCCGACGGTGGCGAGAACGCGATCATCGACCGGGGCGTCGATGCGTTCGGGCACGTCCGGCTCGGCGGCATCGGGGAGTGGTTGGCCCGCGAGATCGAGAAGGACACCGGCAAGGAAGCCCGGACGACCGTGCTCGGCCACATTCAGCGCGGTGGCACGCCGACCGCCTTCGACCGCACGCTGGCCACCCGGTTCGGCCTGCACGCGATCGATGCAGTCGCCGATGCGGACTGGGGCAAGATGGTCGCCCTGCGCGGCACCGACATCGTGCGCGTCCCGCTGGCCGACGCCACCATCGAACTGAAGCTCGTCCGACCCGAGCTGTACGCCGAGGCCGAGGTCTTCTTCGGCTAAGCGACGGGGCGCACTGGCCGAATGCTTCTTTTCGGCGGCTAATAGGCTGTGCAGGTGACTGCGATGCCTGACCTCGGATCCGCGCCCACCTCGCCCGACCCGGATCTGGACGCGTGGCGGGCCCTGCCCGCGGCCCAACAGCCCGAGTGGCCCGACGAGATCGTCCTGCGGGAGGTCGCCGCCACCCTGGCCGGCCTGCCGCCCCTCGTCGTCGCCTCCGAGGTCGACCAGCTTCGCGAACGCCTCGGCGCGGTGGCCCGCGGCGAGGCCTTCCTGCTGCAGGGCGGCGATTGCGCGGAGACCTTCGCGACCAGCTCGCAGGCCGACATTGCCGGCAAGGTCCGCGTGCTACTGCAGATGTCGGTGGTCCTCACCTACGGCGCGTCGATGCCGGTCGTGAAGCTCGGCCGGGTGG
Organism: Jatrophihabitans sp.; assembly: GCA_036264855.1. GTDB lineage: Bacteria > Actinomycetota > Actinomycetes > Mycobacteriales > Jatrophihabitantaceae > Jatrophihabitans. The sequence goes on from DATAQD010000025.1 coordinate 14,858, forward strand.
CCGGCCAGTACGCGAAGCCGCGCACGGCGGCGATCGACGCCACCGGCCAGCTGGCCTACCGCGGCGACATGGTCAACGAGCTGGTCGGCGAGCGCACCCCAGATCCGAGACGGATCCTGCGGGCCTACTCGACCGCGGCGTCCACGCTGAACCTGCTGCGCGCCTACGCCGGCGGCGGCCTGGCCGCGCTTGACCGGGTGCACGCCTGGAACACCGCCTTCGCTCGCAACACCGACACGGGCGCGCGGTACGAGAAGCTCGCGTCCGAGATCGATCGGGCCGTGCGGTTCATGCGCGCGTGCGGAGTGCACGACTCGGCCCTCGAAGGCGTCGAGCTCTACGCTTCGCACGAAGCGCTGATCCTCGAGTACGAGCGGGCGCTGACCCGGATCGAGGAGGGCCGGGCGTACGACCTGTCGGGGCACTTCGTCTGGGTCGGCGAACGCACCCGGCAGATGGACGGGGCCCACCTGGACTTCGTCTCCCGGATCGCGAACCCGATCGGCGTCAAGCTCGGTTCGTCGACGACGCCGGAGTTCGCCGCCGAACTCGTGGAGCGCCTGGACCCCGACAACTCGCCGGGCCGATTGACGCTGATCAGCCGCATGTCGAACGTCCGCATCCGCGACGTCCTCCCCGCGATCGTCGAGAAGGTGACGTCGACCGGCCATCTGGTCGTATGGCACTGCGACCCGATGCACGGCAACACCGAAGAGACGGCCGACGGCGTCAAGACGCGTCACCTCGACCGGATCATCGACGAGGTGGACGGGTTCTTCGACGTGCACGCCGCGCTCGGGACGCACCCGGGCGGCCTGCACGTCGAGCTCACCGGCGACGACGTCACGGAGTGCATCGGCGGCACCGCCGACCTCACCGCCGCCGACCTGGGCCGTCGCTACGAAACCGCGTGCGATCCGCGGCTGAACATCGAGCAGTCCTTGGAGCTCGCGTTCCGCGTCGCCGAGCGGCTGGTGGCCGACCGGCGCTCGCGCCGCGCCGAGGGCTGACCCGGCCCGTGATCGTCGATCTTCGGTCGGACACTGTCACGCGCCCAACCGCGGCCATGCGCGCGGCCATGGCCGACGCCGTCGTCGGGGACGACGTCTACGGCGAGGACCCCACTGTGGTCGCGCTGGAGTCGCGGGTCGCGGCGCTGCTCGGACACGAGGCCGGGCTGTACGTCCCCTCGGGGTCCTTGGGCAACCAGCTCGGGATCCGGCTGCTCGTTGCGCCCGGTCAGGAGCTCGTGTGCGACTCGCTGGCCCACCTGGCTCGGGCCGAGCTCGGCGCGGCCGCCGTGTTCTCGGGCATCACGTTCCGCACCTGGCCCGCGACACGCGGCCGGCTCGACCTCGACGCCGTGCGCTCGCTGATCGCGCCGGACGCCGGCCCCTACCTGGTCTCGACCGCGGCGATCGCCGTCGAGAACACGCACAACTTCGGCGGTGGCACGGTGCAACCGGCCGACGAGGTGGCGGCGGTGCAGGCCCTCGCGCGGGCTCACGGTCTGGGGTTGCATCTGGACGGCGCGCGGTTGTGGAATGCGCACGTGGCGACCGGTAGGCCGTTGGCCGAGCTGGCCGGCGGCTTCGACACGGCCTCGGTGTGCCTGTCCAAGGGTCTCGGCGCACCAGTGGGTTCGGTGCTCGTGGCGACAGCGGCACGGATCGCCGAGGCGCGGGTGTGGCGCAAGCGCTACGGCGCTGGGATGCGCCAGGTCGGGATCCTTGCGGCGGCCGGCCTGTTCGCGCTCGACCACCACGTCGCGCGGCTGGCCGACGACCACGCGCGGGCCCGGCGGCTGGCCGAGGCGTTGGGCGCGGACCCCGTGCATGTGGACACGAACATCGTCGTGCTGGATGCGCCCGACGCCGCCGGGGTCGCTACTCGCGCGGCGGAGCGCGGCGTGCTGGTTTCGGCGCTCGGCCCGCGGTTCCTGCGGCTCGTCACGCATCTGGACGTCGACGACGACGGGATCGACGCGGCCATTCGGGTGCTCGGCCCGCTGCTCGCGACCCGCTGAAGCGCCCTTTTCGCGCGCAACCACCCATAACGAGGCACACTCTGCGCATGAGCTACCCGCCGCCGCCCGCCGGCCAGTCGCCGTACCCGTCCGCCCCACCGCCCGGTTCGGGCTACGGAGCGCCGCCCGGACTGCGCGGGCGCACGCCGCGACGGCTCGGGTGGATCTTCCTCGGCCTGGCCGTCGTCGCGTTTGTCGTCGGTGGCATCGTCATCGGGACGAAGTCGCTCGGCAAGGTCAACAGCTTCGCCCGGGTGTCCTTCGCGAGCGGCGGCGCCACCGTGACCCTCAACGGCACGGGCAAGTGGGTCGGCTACTACGAGGCGAGTGACGTCACGACCTCGATCCAGCGCATTCCGCAATTCGAGGTAGCCGTCACCAGCCCGTCGGGCACCAACGTTGCGCTGCAGGACTACGGCAACCTCGGCAACGGCTCCGTCAGGAAGTTCACGTACGAGTTCAACGGACACAAGGGCGCGGCGGCCTTCCAGTTCACGGCCGACGAGAAGGGCGCGTACACGATCAAGCTGCAGCCGATAGCCACCCTGCCGTCCGGTGCCGACGTCGCCATCGGCCGCGACATCGCCGGCGGAACCGCCGCCGGCGGGTTGGTCATCGTGCTGGGCGTGCTGTTGCTGATCACTGCGATCGTCCTGCTCATCGTCGGATTCGTGAAGCGCTCGCGGCACAAGAAGGAACTCGCGTCGGGCAATTACGGCTTCGGCGGGCAGCCGTACGCGTACCCCCAGCAGCCGCCCGCGGCCTACGACCAGCCGCAACCGCCGCAATACCCGCAGCCGCCGCCCCCGCCTCCGCCGGGTTGGCAACCGCCGCCGGGCTGAGCGTCGGCGGTCAGCCGGCCAGGTGGGCCGCCGACGTTCGGCCCAGCAGCGGCGGGATCGTGGCCACGGCCTGGGCGAGCTCTTCGAGCGCGTCGCCGAACAGCGCCTGGGCGCCGTCGCACAGCGCCGCCTCCGGATGCGGATGGACGTCGACCATGACGCCGTCCGCGCCCGCGGCGATGCCGGCCCGCGCCAGCGGCACCACCAGATCGCGCCGACCGGCGGCGTGCGACGGATCGACGATCACCGGC
>DATAQD010000026.1:0-32401 GCA_036264855.1 Jatrophihabitans sp.
ATCGGCCGGCAGGTACTCGACGGCCTGATCACGACCGCGGGCGAACTCGGCCTGTCCCGGCTGTTCGCGCTGACGTTCCACACCGGCTTCTTCGCGCGGGCCGGCTTCGTCCCCATCGACGGGGCGCCGGTTGATCAGGACACCTACGATGCGCTGCGCCGTTCGTACGACCCCGGGATCGCGGAGTTCCTCAACCTCGAATACGTCAAACCCAACACGTTGGGCAACACGAGGATGCTGCTGAATCTGTCGTGACCCGCGTGTCTCACGTGTCCCACGGGCCCCAGCAGATAGCGTCCATCACGGAGGTGATCGTGATGGCCACAGTCGACCGCGTCGAACCCGCATTCACGACGTGGACGCCGTCCACTGCTGGCCTCGTCACCGATGACGAGGAGTACGTCGGCCGGCACCGCAAGCCGCACGGTCGCGGCTTCTCGCTGCACCGGATGTTCTACAGCGCTCGGCACCGCGTCCGCTGACGGTCCGGCCGGCTGACCACGCGGGCGGGCGCAGCTCACCCGATTCCTCGCGCAGGGCCGGGGCGTCTCGGCGAGCTACGCGACTCGTCTACACCCGCTCTACACCCGCCAGCTCGGTGACACGTGACCCTGCCGACCCGGAGCTGATCCAGCTGATTCGCGCGTCAGCCCGCCTCAGGCGCTATCGGCACCGGGGCGGGCTCGTCGTCGTCTGACGCGATGAGATCGTCGGCGCTCCCGCCGTTGCGCAACGTGTAGAGCAGCCCGGCTAGCTCGTCAGGCACGACCAGCACCTCGCGGGCCTTGGAGCCTTCCGAGGGTCCGACGATCGCCCGCGACTCCATCAGGTCCATCAGCCGGCCCGCCTTGGCAAAACCCACCCGCAGCTTGCGTTGCAGCATCGAGGTCGACCCGAACTGCGTCGAGACGACGAGCTCGACCGCGGACAGGAACAGATCAAGGTCATCGCCGATGTCCTCGTCGATCTCCTTGCGGGCGGCTTGCGGAACGGTCACGTCCTCGCGGTAGGTCGGCTTCAACTGCTTGCGGCAGTGGTCGACGATCGACGTGATCTCGGAATCGGTGACGTAGGCGCCCTGCATCCGCGCCGACTTCGACGCGCCCATCGGCAGGAACAGCCCGTCGCCCTTGCCCAGGAGCTTTTCCGCGCCGGGCTGGTCGAGGATGACGCGCGAGTCGGCGAGCGACGAGGTCTTGAACGCGAGCCGCGACGGAACGTTGGCCTTGATCAGACCGGTGACGACGTCGACGGACGGACGCTGCGTCGCGATGACGAGATGGATGCCGGCCGCCCGGGCGAGCTGGGTGATCCGCACGACCGAGTCCTCGACGTCACGCGGGGCAACCATCATCAGGTCGGCCAGCTCGTCGACGATCACCAGCAGGTACGGGTAGGCCGAGTACACCCGCTCGGAGCCCGGCGGCGCCGTCAGCTCGCCGCTGTGCACCTTCCGGTTGAAGTCGTCGATGTGCCGGGTGCCCGAATGCTCCATGTCCTCGTAGCGCATGTCCATCTCGCGGACGACCCACTGCAGGGCGTCCGCCGCCTTCTTGGCATTGGTGATCACGGGCGTGACGAGGTGCGGAATCCCTTGGTAGGCAGCGAATTCGACCCGCTTGGGATCGATCAGGACCATGCGCACCTGGTCCGGAGTCGCGCGCGTGAGGATCGACAGGATGAGCGTGTTGATGCAGCTGGACTTGCCCGCGCCGGTGGCGCCGGCGACCAGCAGGTGCGGCATCTTCGCCAGGTTGGCGATGACGAAGCCGCCCTCGACGTCCTTGCCCAGCGCGACGACCATCGGGTGCTGGTCACGCTTGGCCGCCGGCGAGCGCAGCACGTCGCCCAGCATGACGATCTCGGGATCGGCGTTCGGGATCTCGACGCCGACGGCGCTCTTGCCCGGTATGGGCGACAGGATCCGCACCTCGGCGCTCTTGACGGCGTAGGCGATGTTGCGGGTCAGGTTGGTGATCCGTTCGACCTTCACGCCCGGACCCAATGAGACCTCGTAGCGAGTGACGGTCGGCCCGCGGTTGAACCCGGTGACGGCACAGTCCACGTCGAATTCGGCGAACACCTGCTGCAGCGCGGCGATGACCTCGTCGTTGGCTTTCGTGTGGGCGAGGTGCGGGCTGCCCTGAGCGAGAGTGGTCAGGCTGGGCAGCGTGTACAGGCCGCCGCCCCCTGATAGCTCGAGCTGGACCGGCCGGTCGATCGGCGGGAGTTCGGGCTCGACCGGCTTGGTGCGCGGCTTGCGCGGCTTGACGACCGGCGCAGCGTCGTCGGCGACCGGCTCCGGTGGCGGGATATCCGAGGTCGACGCGTCCGGGTCGGCCTCGGGTGTGGGTCGGCGGCGCCGGCGTGGCTTCGCCGGGATCTCCTCGACCACCTCGTCGAACCTGGGTGGCCGACGCAGGTGCAGTACCGAGCCGAGGTAGCCCACCAGCACGCTGATCGGGGTGGCGGTGACCACGAGGATGCCGAAGGCGCCGACGACCGTGAGCAACGGCACGGCGAGCGCCGGGGACAAACCGCTCGAGAGCGGCCGCCCGACCGCGGTGCCGATCAGACCGCCGGCGTGAGCCCGACCGTGCGCGGTAACAGGGCTGTTCGCCCATACGTCGAGCAGACCGAGCACCGCGACAGCGAGCGCGCCCGTCCCGACCACGACCCGACCGCGGGCCTGCGGCTCGGGCGCCTGGCGCAGCATGTGCGCGCCGGCGACCAGCAGGGCCAGCGGCACCAGGACGACCCCGTTGCCGACGACAGCGCGGCCGACACCGTCGACGACCCGGCCGACCGGGCCGGCGGCGTGGAACCAGCTCGCCATCACCGTGATCAGGCCGAATGCCAGCACGCCGAGGGCGGCCCCGTCACGCCGGTGTTCCGGCGAGAGTTCGCGCGCGGTAGCGGCGCTTCGTCCGGCCGTGCGCGCGACGCCGCCGATCAGCGTTGCGAGGGCCCGCCAGATGCCGGCAATTCCCTTGCCGATGCCGATGAAGGGCGCGGCGAGCGGAGAGCGCCCGCGCCGCCTTTTGGCGGCCGACTTTCCGGCCGGCTTGCGGGCAGGCGAGCGGGTACGGGTTCCAGTCGATCCAGCCACCGGCCAAACCTAACGCTCAAGTCGAGGGTTGCCGGGCCAACGCGCCGGAAAAGTGGCCGTATGCGGTTGCGGTTGCGGTTGCGGTTGCGGTTGCGGTTGCGGTTGCGGTTGCAATCTTGCGGCGCCGGTCCGCTCGGGCCCGCCATTCGGCACAAGATCGCGGCTCCAGAGTTGATCTAGTGCGCGGAGCTGCGTCCGGGCGCAGCATTCGGCACAAGATCGCGGCCCCCGAGTTGATCTTGTGCGCGGAGCTGCGTCCGGGCGCAGTATCCGGCACAAGATCGCGGCTCCGAGTTGATCTTGTGCGCGGAGCTGCGTCCGGGCGCGGTATTCGGCACAAGATCGGCGCCGTATAGTTGATCTTGTGCGCGGAGCTGCGTCCGGGCGCGGTATTCGGCACAAGATCGGCGCGCGGGCGGTCGCGGCTGGGAGCTTCGCGAAAACGGGGCATCGCGCCGCGCGGCGTGCTGGCCGGCGTCTTGAGCTGATCGCCAGGCTAGCCAGTGGTGGGCGGCCGGCCGCCGATCGATCCGCGCGGCAAGGGGCCATAGCCCGTCGGAGTGCGGAGCCGGCAGGCCACCAGCGCAGGAAGATCAACTCGGCCGGATTACAACCCAGCGGCGGCGAGGTCCTCGCGGAGGTGGCTGAGCTCGTGCTCGGTGGCATCGACGAGGGGCAGGCGCACCGGACCGACGTCCATGCCCCGCAGGCGCAGCCCGGCCTTGACCAGGATCGTGCCTTGAGTGCGGAAGATCCCGGTGTAGATCGGCAGGAGCTGACGATGCAGGCGCAGGGCCTCGTCGACCTCGCCGCGGACGTAGGCGTCGATGAGGGCCTTCGTGCCCGTTCCGGCGAAGTGGGTGGACGTGCCGACGACGCCCACCCCACCGACCGCCAGCAAGGGCAGCGTCAAGGCGTCGTCGCCGCTGTAGAACGCAAGCCCGGTCTCGGCGATCACCCGGCTGGACGAGACCAGGTCGCCCTTCGCGTCCTTGACCCCGACGATCCGATCGTGGGCGGCGAGTTCGATCAGCGTCTCAGGCGCGATCGCGACACCGCTGCGGTGCGGGATGTCGTAGAGCAGCGCGGGCAGCTCGGTGGCGTCGGCGACGGCCCGGAAGTGCGCGAACAGTCCGGTCTGTGGCGGCCGCGAGTAGTACGGCGTGACGACGAGCAACCCGTGCGCCCCGACCTTGGCGGCCTGCTCAGCGAGATGGATGGTGTGGACGGTGTCGAACGTGCCCACGCCGGCGACGACCTGGGCACGGTCGCCGACCGCCTCGAGCACGGCGCCGAGCAGTTCCGACTTCTCCACGTCACTGGTCGTCGGCGATTCGCCGGCCGTGCCGTTGATCACCAGCCCGTCGTTGCCCTGGACGTCGACGAGATAGCGGGCCAGTTCGGCCGCCTTGTCGAGGTCGACGGCTCCCGACACGTCGAACGGCGTGACCATCGCGGTGAGCAGCCGCCCGAACGGGAGCTGGCGCGTTTCGGCAGGCACGGGCTCAGAATACGCGGGAGCCGCAGCCCGACCCGCAGCGCCGAGCCGTCAGCCCTCGCTCACCATCGGGCTCGATGCGACCTCGGTACCGTCGGGCAGCGAGGTGATCTCGAAATCGGCGAAGGCGTTGGGCGCGATGCGCTGGAGTTCGCGTAGGCACGCGATCGCGAGTTCACGAATCTCGACGTCGGCGTGCTCGGACGCCCGCATGGCCACGAAATGGCGCCACGCCCGGTAGTTGCCAGTAACCACGATGCGGGTCTCGGTGGCGTTGGGCAGGACCGCGCGGGCAGCCTGGCGAGCCTGCTTGCGGCGCAGCGTTGCGTGCTCGACGTCGGCGAACTTCTTCTCCAGACCCTCGAGCAGGTCGGTATAGGCCTGGACGGCGGCCTCGGCGGCCGCGACGAACTTGGCGTGCAGCGCCGGGTCGTCCGCGATGACGTCGGGTTCGACCATGGCTGCGTCCTTCTCGGGGACGTAGCGCTGGGACAGCTGCGAATAGCTGAAGTGACGGTGCCGGATGAGCTCGTGGGTGAGCGATCGCGAGATGCCCGACAAGTAGAACGTGACCGACCCATGTTCGAGTACGGAGAGATGGCCGACTTCGAGGATGTGCCGGAGGTAGCCGGCGTTCGTCGCGGTGGACGGATTGGGCTTCTTCCAGGACTGGTAGCAGGCGCGGCCGGCGAATTCGGCCAGGGCCTCGCCGCCGTCGGTATCGGTCTGCCAGGGCACGTCCGCCGGAGGCTCGAAATGCGTCCAGGCAATGGCCTGCACCTTCAGCGGGACGATGTCTGGCACGCCGTGCTCCCTGGTCCGGTCCGCGGTCACCGCGGGACTCCGTCGGATGTGGGTCCCGAGCGTAACTGCCGCGGCCGACGGCCCCGTCGCGCCACGCGATGCGGGATGCGCCGCCCGCGCCGCCGTCAGATCCGATGCCATTGCGGTGACGGCACAAATGATGTCATAGTGACAGCATGCAACTCGATCACCATCTCGCACAAGTCCACGACCAACTCGCGGCCGCCGCGGCCCTGGGCGACGACCGCACCCGCGAGATCGCCGCGACGCTCGCGACGACCGCGACCGCGGCAGTCCGGCTCGCCCTCATGAACGCGGTCTCGCAGGCAGCCGACGAGATCACCGCCGCCCTGCTCGACTATCCCGGCTCCCCGGCCGTCGCCGTGCGTCTGGACGGGGACGAGATCACCGTCGACGTGCGCGGCCCCGATCCCGCGGCCGCGACCGGCGACACCCGCCGCGATGACGGCGAGCCGAGCGCGCGCATCTCGCTGCGCCTGTCCGAGACGCTCAAGGCCGACATCGACGAGGCCGCCGACCGCGACGGGGTATCGGTGAACACCTGGCTGGTCCGCGCTGCTACTGCTGCCCTCGACCCGGGCCCGTTCGGCCTGGGCAGCTTTGCTCGGGCCTTCGGCGGCTCCGGCTTCGGCCCGGTCGGCTTCGGACCCTTCGGCGGGCCAGGTCGTCGCGGCGCTGGCGGCTCCGCGAGCGGCGAAGGTCGCAAGGGCGGCCGCGGCGACACCCACAACATCACCGGTTGGATCGACGGCTAGGAGACCCCATGCCCACCAAGAACGCCCAATTCCCGCTGTCCGGTCCGATCAATCTCTCGGTCCGGCTCGGGCACGGCAGCCTCACCGTGCACGCCGTCGACGACCTCGACGAGGCCGTCGTGGAACTGACCGCCCGCGCGGGTGCCGAGGACTACCTCGAGCGGATCTCGGTCGAGATGTCCGGCCCGACCCTCACCGTCCACGCTCCGCGCCCGGGCGGCGTGTTCGAGCTGTTCGCCGACCGGCCGCGCAGTCAATCGGCCGTCGACGCGGTGATCAAGGTGCCGAGCCGGACGGCGATGAAGATCAGCACGTTCACCGCTGACGTCACCGTGCGGGGCCGCAGCGGGGGTGCCGATGTCGCAACCGCCACGGGCAACACCGAGCTGGGTGTCGTCGACGGCGACCTGCGGCTGCGCTACGGCAACGCATCCTCGAGCGTCGGCACGGTGAGCGGTTCGGTCACGGTCCGCTCCGGTGCCGGCAGCGCGCGCTTCGGCGAAATACAGGGTTCGCTGGAGTCCGGCTTCGGCAGCGGACGGCTCGACGTGGATGCCGTGCGCGGCTCGGTCCGCTCCCGCACCGGTACCGGCGAGGCTCGCCTGGGCGCCGTCTACGGCGATGTCGATCTGGCGAGCGGAACCGGCACGATGAGCATCGGTCTGCCGGCCGGCGTGACGGCCCGGCTCGACGTCCACACCGGTTCGGGACGAGTGCGCTCGGACCTGCCGATCCAGGATGAGCCGAAGACGACCAAGGGCGCGATAACCGTGCGGGCTCGCACCGGCAGCGGAGACGTGCGGTTGTTCCGCGCCGCGTGACAACCGTCGGGCCGAGTCAGATCGCGGCGGCCAACTCCTTGGACAGGTCACCGCGGGGCATCACCTCGATGCGGTCAACGCCCAACCACGACGCTGTCAGGGCCAACTCCTCGGCGAGTTCGGCGGCGACGTACTGCGGGTCGTGGCCGAGTTCGATCCACGCGCTCTGCACCCGCAGCACCCCGGCCTGGCGGTCGGTCTTGAGATCGACCCGGCCCACGAGGGCCTCGCCCAGGAGGAACGGGAGCACGTAGTACCCGAACTGGCGCTTCGGCTCTGGCGTGTAGATCTCGATCCGGTAGTGGAAGCCGAAGATCCGCTCGGTGCGTTCGCGATACCAGATGAGCGAGTCGAACGGCGAGAGCAGCGCGCGGGCGGTGACGCTGCGCGGGCGACGGGCCCCGTGCCACATGTAGGCCGGGGCCGGCCAGCCGTCGACGTGGACGGGAATGAGTTCCCCGGACTCGACGAGATCGGCGACGGCGGCCTTCGATGCCGCGTGCGAGCTGCGGAAGTAGTCGCGCAGGTCGGGCTCGGTGGCCACGCCGAGCGCGCGCGCGGAGATCCTGGTGAGTTCGCGCTGCGCGTCGTCGTCAGGCGGGGTCGGCACGGCCAACACGTCGGGCGGCAGCACACGTTCGGTGAGGTCGTAGTACCGCTCGAAATTGACGCGCTTGGCCGTCGTGACCCGCCCCTCGTAGAACAGGTACTCGAGCGCGACCTTGCCGTCGTGCCAGTTCCACATGTGGCCAGGCCGCGGCGCCGGTCGCGGGATGCCGGTGTCACCAGCCCGGATCGGACCGTTGTCGGTGACGAGTTGCCGCACATCGTCGAGCAGGTCGGGGTTGTCCTTGGCGATGCGGCGGATCGCGGGCCACGGTTCGACGTGGGCCCGCCGCATCCGCCAGCGCAGCAGCGGTTGCAGGTCGACCGGGATCAGCGACGCCGCGTGGGCCCAGTACTCGAACATCTCGGGCCGGCCCGGGCCGGCGTTATAGGCGGTCATCCGATCGAGGGTTTCGCGAGGATAGGGGCCCAGCCGGGCGAACACCGGAAGGTAATGGGCGCGGGAGAACACATTCACCGAATCGATCTGCAGGATCGCGATCCGGTCCAGGACGCGGCGGATGTGCCGGGCATCGACGCGCCCCTTCGGCCGGGGGTCGGCGAAGCCCTGAGCCGCCAACGCGATGCGTCGCGCCTGGCCCGCGCTCAGCCGGGTCAAAGCGCTCATCGTGCCTTCACGCCGGCGACAGTACGGGTCGATACCGACACGGGCTTAGCCCGGCGTGGCACCATGTGTCGATGTTCGAGCACGTGATGAGGACCATCGGCGCAGCGGTCGGTCAGTGGCTCTACCTCATCGCGGGCGGCCTCGCCTTCGCCGAGGCCGCGTTCCTCGTCGGCATGGTTCTGCCCGGCGAGACGGCACTGCTCGTGGCTGGCGTCTTCTGCAATGCCAAGTACGGCAACCTCAACCTCGGGATCATGATCGCGGTCGCGATCGTCTGCGCGATAGCGGGCGATTCGGTCGGTTACGAGTTCGGTCGCAAGTTCGGTCCCTCGCTGCGCCGCTCGCGGGTGGGCGTCTGGGTGGGCGAGCGCCGCTGGGCGGCCGTCGACGGGTTCATCCACCGGCACGGCGGCAAAGCGGTCCTGCTGGGCCGGCTCACGGCCCTGCTGCGGGCACTGATGCCGTCTATGGCCGGAATGAGCGGCATGCGCTACCGAACCTTCCTGCTGTGGAACGCGGCCGGTGGCGTCATTTGGGCGCCGGGCTGCGTGCTGCTCGGCTATGCGTTCGCGTCGGCGCTCAACGTCGTCGGCGAGACGCTCACCTGGGCGCCGCTCGCGGTACTCGGGTTGGTGATCATCGGATACGTCGCTCTACACATGCGTAAGCGCCGACACGAGCGCGCCGAAGCCAAGGCGTTCGCCGAGGCCAATGCCGAAGGCACCCGCTGATCAACTTATCCACAGCTACCGCGTTTCGACCTGCATTGCCGGCGCGCCGTCCCTAGGCTGCCGGGGTGACCGAACCCCCGCAGCCGCCGTCTGACCCCAACCAGCCCTACGGTTCCGGCCAGCCGCCGCAGGGCCCGCCATCAGAGCCGCCGCAGGGGGCACCGTCAGGGCCGTCAGGGGGCCTGCCCTCGGGACCCGAGGAGCCGGGCCGGTACTGGTCACCGAGCGGGCACCCGCAGCCGGGCTACCCGCAACCGGGCTACCCGCAACCGGGCTACCAGCAACCGGGCTACCAGCAACCGGGCTACCAGCAACCGGGCTACCCGCAACCGGGCTACCCCCCGCAACCCCCACAGGGCTACCCGCCGTACTCGCCGGGCGCCTACGGTCGGTACTCGGAGCAGCCGTACGCGCAGGGCCGCTACCCGCACCCGCGATCGGCCGGGCCGGGCGCGGGACTCGCCGCGCGACTGGGCCCGCGGCTGCCGCGCCGGCCCGAGGCCCGGTTTGGGATTTCCCTTGCCGCCGGTGGGGTCGCGCTGGCGCTCGTCGGCGTCTTGGTGTGGGGCTTCGGCTATTTCGCCGCCGGTCTGCAGGTCGACCTCGGACTGAACGGTGGACCGCCGGGCGCGAGCGGGAACTCGCGACGCTTCCTCGGCGCGGGACTGTCCCTGGCCATGGTCGTGCTCGGTTACTTGCTCGTCCTCCTGCGTCGTCGCGGGCCGCTCGCGACCGCTGGGGTCGTGGCATCGGCGTTCGGCGTGCCGCTGATGATGATCTTCCTCACCCTCGACGTCACCGGTCTCTTCTCGGGCCAATTGCCGATTTCGATCGACGCGGTCTGGCTGGTGTCGATCGTCGTGTGGCTGATCAGTTACTTCGCCGTTCCCGGCGCGCAGGGGCGAGCGTTCTATCTTGCCGCTGCGGCGATCGGGCTCGCCGGCTACGTCGGCTTCAAGATCGGCGAGAACGCGCTGCTCAGGACAGCGGCCTCGACGGTGAACACCGGGAGTCTGTCGACCGGGGCCGGAACCGGTTCGTTCGCCGCCGTCGGGTTGATCTTCGGCCTCGGCTACTACGCCGTGGCCGTCTTCCTCGACCGGACCGGTCGCCACGGCGCCGCCGTGGCCCTTGTGGTCGCCGGGTTCGACGTCACCCTGAGCGGAGTGATCGCCGCCGTGCCTACCTTCCACCAGGTCGGCACCGGGGTACTGCTCATCGTCCTCGGCGCGTTGCTGGGCTGGTCCGGCGGCTACTTCGGCCGCCGGTTCACCACCTGGATATGGACTGCTGGACTCATCGTCGGAGTCGGCCTCATCGTCCAGAAGATCATCCCGAACGACTACGCGGGCGCGGGCATCCTGCTCATCGCCCTCGGTGCGGCGGTCGTGGTCGTCGCCCAGGTGTTCTCGAGCCTCAGCAACGAGCCACCGGAGTTCGACGAGACGCCGGCCCAGGCCCCCGCCGCCGCCGGTTGAGGCGCCGTTAGGGTCGTGACATGGCCGATGTGAGCGTACGACCGGCGCGCCCGGACGACGCCGCGGAGATCGGCCGGATCCAGGTCGACACCTGGCGCGCGGCCTATCGCGAGCTCCTGCCGGCCGGCGTCCTCGACCAACTGTCCCCCGAGGACGCGGCCGCGGCCTGGTACGCCGCGATCACCGAGCCGCCTTCGCCCCGGCATCACGTCCTGATCGCCCTCGAACAGGATTGGCGCGTCGGGTTCGCCGCCCTCGGTCCGGCTGACGATCTCGAGACCGACGACCCCGAGCCGGCGACCACCGTCGCCGTCGCGCCGATCCTGGTCGAGCCCCGGTGGGGACGCCGCGGGCACGGGTCGCGGCTGCTCGCGGCGGCCGTGGACCACGCGCGCGGCGACGGCATGACCCGGGCGATTGCGTGGGTTCCGGAGGGCGATGCCGTGTCGCGGGAATTCCTGATCTCGGCCGGGTGGGCGCCAGACGGTCTCGCTCGTGCCCTCGACACCGGTGCCGGTGAGCTGCGCGAGATCCGGCTGCATGCATCGCTGCTCGAAGCCACCGCAGGCAGCCCGACAGTAACGTTTGACCAGTGAGTTTCACCGGGATCCCGCTCGCCGCGCTGGACTTCTACGAAGACCTCGAGAACGACAACTCGAAGGCCTTCTGGACGGCCCACAAGCGGGTCTACGACGAATCGGTGAAGGCTCCGCTCGAGGCGCTGGCCGCCGAGCTGGAGAGGCAGTACGGACCGGCCAAGCTGTTCCGCCCATACCGCGACGTCCGATTCGCGAAGGACAAGACGCCGTACAAGACCCATCAGGGCGTGTGGTTTGGCGAATCCTCGCTGTACCTGCAGGTGTCCGCGGCCGGTCTGCGCATTGCCGGCGGTTACTGGGAGACGGCGACCCCGCAGGTCGAGCGGTTTCGGCGCGCTGTCGCCGACGACGTCGCGGGGCCGCAACTTGAGCGTGCGATCGCCAGTGCGCGGCGCACGGGGCTGACGATCGGTGGCGACCAGCTCACTCGGGTGCCGTCGGGCTATCCCAAGGACCACCCGCGGGCCGACCTGCTGCGCCACAAGACGATGACGGCGGCCGCCGACCTCGGCTGCCCGGAGTGGATCAGCACGCCGCGGGCGAAGGCGGAGGTCGTGAAGAAGTGGCGCGGCATCGTGCCGCTGATCAGCTGGCTCGACACTCACGTCGGGCGCGACTGATCCCGCTCAGTTCAGCTGCTCGAGGTAGTCCGCGAGGTCGCCCCACAGCGCGATCCGCAGCGGCAGCGGCATGCCGTTGTTCGCACCGGACGGCCCGGGCAGCACGAACGCCGGCCGGCCGGCCACCGTCCACGACACCGGGCCATAGCCGCGCGGTGTCCGCTCCTGGGCCGCGCGGGCGTAGGCGGCCGCGGCCGTCTTGCTCACGAACGCGACGACGCCCGGCCGCACCGCGGCGATCTTCGCGCTGAAGGCGTCGACCTCGTACCGCACCACCGGCTCTCGTCCCGGCGCCTCGTCCCGCCAGCGGACGAGATCGGTGAGCCCGATCCCGAATTCGGTCACGCGCAGATCGTCGGACGGCGTGAGCGGTTCGGCGACGAGCCCGCTCTCACGCAGCAACAACCAGAACCGGTTGCCGGGCCCGGCGTAGTAGTGCTCGGGCCCGGCGGCACAGGCCGCGTTGACGACGCCGGCGAGCACGACCCGCAGTCCGGGCGCAAGGTGATCGGGAAGAGCCACGGCGTCGTCACGCGGTCACAGGTCGAGCAGGCCTTCCAAACCGACAGTCAGACCCGGACGCGCCGCGATGCCGCGGATCGCGAGGAGCACACCGGGCATGAACGAGATCCGGTCCAGCGCGTCGTGCCGGATCATCAGCGTCTCGCCGGCGGCGCCGAACACGATCTCCTGGTGCGCCACCATGCCAGCAATGCGCAACGCGTGCACCCGGATGCCGTCCACGTCAGCGCCCCGGGCGCCGTCGCGGGCCTGCGTCGTGGCATCGGGGCTCGCGGCGAGACCGGCTTCCGAGCGCGATTCGGCGATGAGCCCGGCGGTGCGGATCGACGTTCCGCTGGGGGCATCGGCCTTACCGGGGTGGTGCCATTCGATGACCTCGGCCGATTCGTAGTAGCGCGCGGCGACTTGCGCGAACTTCATCGACAAGACCGCGCCGATACCGAAGTTCGGCGCGACCAGGACACCCGTCGCCGGCGCGTCGGCCAACCAGGTCCGGATCGTGTCCAGCCGTTCCGGGGTGATTCCGGTCGTGCCGACGACGGCGTGGATGCCCTGATCGATCGCGAACCGGATGTTGTCCATCACGACGTCGGGATGAGTGAAGTCCACGAGTACCTGCGAGTCGGCGTCGGCCACGCTGAACAGCCAATCCCCCGCGTCGACCATGGCGACCAGATCGAGATCATCGGCCGCATCGACCGCCTTGCAGACCTGCTGCCCCATGCGTCCCCGAGCACCGAGTACTCCGACGCGGATCGGTTCGCTCATCGTCCCCTGCTCTCCGTCTCAGACAGCGCCGTCGAAGTCGTGCTCGCCGAACGGGCCGACCACAGTCAGACACCGGGGGCGGCTCAGGACGTCGGCCGCCGCCGCAGCGACGTCGGCCGCGGTCACGGCGTCGACGCGGGCCAGCACCTCGTCCACCCCCAGCACGTCACCGAATGCGATCTCGCTCTTGCCGATCCGGGTCATCCGCGAGCCGGCGTCCTCGAGACCCAGCACCATGCCCCCACGCATCTGGCCCTTCCCGCGCTCGATCTCGGCCTCGGTCAACGTGCCGTTCGCGACCGCGTCGAGTTCGGAAGCCATCAACGACAGCACCTCATCGGCCTTACCCGGTTGGCAGCCGGCGTACACGCCGAACTGCCCGGCATCGGAGTAGCCGTTGCTGAACGAGTAGACCGAGTACGCGAGCCCGCGCTCCTCGCGCACCCGCTGGAACAACCGCGAGCTCATCCCGCCGCCGAGGGCGGAGGACAGCACGCCGAGCGCGTAACGGCGCGGGTCGTGCCGAGACATCCCGAAGCAGCCGAGGACGAGGTTGGCCTGCTCGGTGTCGTCGGGAACGATCGAGACGCTGCGCTCCGGAACGGCGGTCGGGCCGGCCGTCGCCGCCCGTGGTGCCTGGGGCGCCAGGTCCGGATCGAGCCGATCGCGGAACGCTCGGCGCACGAGACGGACGACCTCGGCGTGATCGACGTTCCCCGCGACCGACACCACCATCGTGTCCGGGGTGTACCGGCGCTTGTAGTAGCCGGCGATCTGGCGCCGCGTCAGCGAGAGGATGGAGGCCTCGGTGCCCAGAATCGGCCTCCCCAAGGGCACCGACCCGAACAGGGCAGCCGCGAATTCGTCGTGGACGAGATCGCCCGGGTCGTCGTCGCGCATCGCGATCTCTTCCAGCACGACGCCGCGCTCGACGTCGACGTCCTGGGCGGTGAGCATCGCGTTCAACACCACGTCCCCGACAATGTCGATCGCGAGGTCGAGGTCGCGGTCGAGCACCGTGGCGTAGAAGCAGGTGTGCTCCTTCTCGGTGAACGCGTTGAACTCGCCGCCGACGGCGTCCATCGCGCTCGCGATGTCCAGCGCCGATCGCGTCGCGGTGCCCTTGAAGAGCAGGTGCTCGAGGAAATGACTGGTGCCGGCCAGGGAGGGGGTTTCGTCGCGCGAGCCGACCGGCACCCAGACCCCGACACTGGCACTGCGCACGCCGGGCATCGCCTCGGTGACGATGCGCAGCCCGCCGGGCGCGACGGTGCGCGTGATGACCCCGCCACCGGTGGCCTCATCGAGGCGGCGCGTGCTGGCCCGGCGCAGCGGTCGGGCGGCAGGCGACGAGGTCATCCCGCGATCCTACGGATGCGAGCGTGCGGCTGGCGTCCGGGCCGAGTCAGGCACGAACGCCGCAGAATGCGCGCTCGCGTGGCGTGCGAACCACCGGGAAGTAATGGGGCCGCAGCGTGAGCAGATAACCGCCGACGGCAACGGCCAGCCCGCGCAGCAACGGGACGCGCACCAGCCAGCCCGCGACGCCGAACAGCGGCGCGACCAGCCAGCCGAGGACTCCGGCCATCACCAGCGCCGCAGCGACGTGGCCGGCCCCATGGGCGCCGACCAATAGCCACCCGGTCAGCGTGGCCGCGGCGGCGGTGGCCACGAGCCACGCCCCCCACAGCAGGTCGACCTCCCGCAGCACGCCGATCGGCAGTACGCCGAGCACGATCAGCGCAAGACCCACGACTCCGGCGCCCAGGTAGGACGACAGCCGATGCGGGCCCGGTGGTTCGTAGCAGCGCAGCTCGGACGGCGGATGCTCGGCCCGCATCGCGGCGGCGTCGTTGTAGATCCGGACGGAGGGATACCGGGTGGCGACCCGCTTGCGCAGCCAGGCCGGCGCCTCCGGACTGATCCACAGCGCGTCGATGCGGGCGTGCTCGGCGCGGACACCCTGCGTCCCGGCCACAACGCCGCCCCAGCACGACACGACGGCCTGGACGTAGCGCATGTGCCGGTTCTGGGCGGCGGCCGCGGCCGTGCCATATGCGTAGAAGCCGCATTCGCACTCGTCGGACGGGACCGGGTGCGGTCCGCGCTCGTGATGGCCGGTCGGCGGTGAGCAGACGGCGGTGTTCGGACCGTCGTACCACGCCCCGTTGGAGTAGAGCGGGAGCAGCATCCCGCTCTCGTCGATCCGGAACGTGCGCAAGCCGACGATCTCGCCGATCAGCGGCTGCGCACCCCCGAACTGCCGCACGGCTGGATCAGGACTGGTCGGACGGCGGCGACGGGACGGGGTCCGGATCGGGGACCGGTCCAGGGTCGGGGGTCGGTGTCGGTTCCGCGGCGGTGGCCGGAAGGGGGTCTCGCGGCGGCACCGTCCACGCGTCGGCGGCCTCGATCCCGAAGGCCGGGGCAGGCATGACCTCGTAGTGCTGACGTGACGGCCCGATGTTGCCCATGAGCGATCCTCACAATCGATCAGCTCGTTCTCAGTCAACCAGCCTCACGGTACCTCGCAGATCGTCCGGTGTCCTAGCGAGACAGCCACGCGTCGGGGGCATCGTTGAGCCGTTTCACGTGTGCGGGCAACGAGCCGGACAGCACCTGAGCGAGTGTCGTCTCGTCCAGGACGCGGCGCAGACTGGCGCGCACCGCGACCCACACCTCGGGCAGGTGCGCGGCGACGCCGGGATACGTCGTCTCGTGCGGACGCAGGCCACGCACCTCGGCCAGGGGCCCGTCGACCGCCCGCAGCACCGATCCCAGGGTGATGTCGCGGGCCGGCCGGGCCAGCGCATAGCCCCCCTCGGCGCCGCGCTGGCTGCGCACCAGGCCCGCGCGGCGCAGTTCGCCGAGGATCGCCTCGACGAACTTGCGAGGCATGCCCTGCTCACTGACGATGATGTCGATCTTGACGAGCTCCGGCTCGCGGGCCGCGAGGCTGAGCAGCGCGCGTACCGCGTAGTCCGTCTTAGCCGAGATCTGCACGCTCAAGCCTCGCTTCGCTCGTTCGAGCGACGAAACCTGCGCCGGATTGTTCGCCCGCTGCGCTCGCTCACACGTGCATCCTCGCAAAGGGCCGCGCCGAGCGCGCATCCGGCGCGCCGACCGGGTCCCGCCGGCCGTCAGCGCTTCGCCTCGATCGTGGTGCTGTTCGGAGCCGGAAGCAGCCACACCTGGGACCCCTGCTCGAGGCGCAGCGACTCGCTCTGACCGCGGGTTAGCTGCACCCAGGTTCCGGGCGCGCTCATCTCGGCCCGGACCTCGAAGCCGACGCGTTGCAGCCGGGTCACCTGCGCCGGGGTGGCGTCCGGCACCTCGGCGGTGAAGATCTCGATGTCGTGCGGGCGGACGAGGCGGCCCTCGAGCGTCGTCACCGGGCCGAGGAAGGACATGACGAAGTCATTCATCGGCTTGTCGTAGAGCTCATCCGGGCTGCCGATCTGCTCGATCCGGCCCTCGTTGATGACGACGATCTCGTCGGAGACCTCCAGCGCCTCCTCCTGGTCATGCGTCACGAACAGGGTGGTCACGTGCACCTCGTCGTGCAGCCGACGCAGCCAATCGCGCAATTCCTTCCGCACCTTCGCGTCGAGCGCCCCGAACGGCTCGTCGAGCAGCAGCACCTTGGGTTCGACGGCGAGCGCCCGCGCCAAGGCCATCCGCTGCCGCTGGCCCCCGGAGAGCTGGGACGGAAGCCGATCGGCGAATTGCTCGAGGTGGACGAGCTCGAGTAACTGGTGCACGCGGTCGCGGATCTCGCTCTTGGGCCGCTTGCGGATCTCGAGGCCGAACGCAACGTTGCGGTAGACGCTCAGATGAGTGAACGCGGCGTAGTGCTGGAAGACGAAGCCGACGTCTCGGTGCCGGGGCGGGAGCTTCGTCGCATCCTCACCGTCGATCACCACCGAACCGGTGTCGGCCTTCTCCAGCCCGGCGATGATCCGCAGCAGGGTCGACTTGCCACCGCCGCTCGGGCCGAGCAGCGCGGTCAGCGCACCCGACCGCACCGACAGGTCGATGTCCTCCAGGGCGACGAAATCGCCGAACCTCTTGCTGATCCCGCGGGCCTCGATGCCCATCAGATCCTCCTCCTACGCCGGATCAACGCTCCCACGAGGATCGCGAAAATCGAAATGACCATGAGTACGAACGTGAGCGCATACGCGGAGTTGGTGTCCAGCGTGTTCTGGACGAGGTTGCCGATCCGCAGCGGGACCGTCTCGGTCTCGCCCTGGATGTTGCCGGACACGACCAGCACGGCGCCGTACTCGCCCACGCACCGGGCCAAACTGAGCACGACACCGTACGCGAGCGCGACCCGGATCGTCGGGAGTGTGATCCGCCGGAACCGGGCGAAGGCGTTCGCGCCGAGCGAGGCCGCCGCCTGCTCCTGTTCGACCCCGGCCTGCTGGAGGACGGGCACGACCGCCCTGACGACCAGCGGCAGCGATACGAATACCGTGGCCAGCACCATGCCGGGTTTGGCGGTGATCACGGTGAGACCCATCCAGTTCGCGATCGGTCCGAACCATCCGTCCGGGCCGAACACCAGGATGAGCGCGAGCCCGACGACGATCGGAGATACCGCGACCGGCAGGTCGACGAACGCGCTGAGCACCCGGCGACCCGGGAACCGGTAGCGCGCCAACAGAATCGCCACCGCCACCCCGAAGACCATATTGATGAGCACGGACGTTCCCGCGACCACGGCCGTGACCTGGAAGGCGTGCTGGGCGTCCGGGTCGCGCAATGCATCGAAGAACGTCGTGAGTCCGGGCTGAAAGGTCTTGAAGCACAGCACGCCGACCGGGACGAGGACCAGCAACCCGACGTAGGCGACGACG
Source organism: Jatrophihabitans sp. (assembly GCA_036264855.1). Taxonomy (GTDB): domain Bacteria; phylum Actinomycetota; class Actinomycetes; order Mycobacteriales; family Jatrophihabitantaceae; genus Jatrophihabitans. Next base: position 17,823 of record DATAQD010000026.1, read on the forward strand.
ATGGTTCGCAGCCCGCGCGACGTGGCCGACGCGCGCTCGCGCTGCGGAGGTGCGAGCCGGGGTCTTCCCGACGTCGGTGTCGTAAGGACGTCAGCCACGGCGCGCCACCCGCCTCTCGATGATGGTCAACAGGACGAGCACGAGGACGCTCGCGAGCAGCAGGACGGTGGCGATGGCCGCGGCCTGCTGCGTGGCCTGGGCGGGATGATCGGAGTCCTGCAGCTTGCTGTAGATGATCTGCGCGGCAAACTCGGTCTTGAACGGTATTGCGCTCGAGATGAATACGAGCGAGCCGTACTCGCCGAGGGCGCGGGCGAAGGCGAGCGCGGTGCCCGAGGCGATCGCCGGAAGCAGTTGGGGCAGCACGATCCGGCGGAACACCACCGGCGACGACGCGCCGAGCGAGGCGGCGGCCTGCTCCGAGTCCCGGTCCAGATCGATGAGAACCGGCTGGACCGTGCGCACGGTGAACGGCAACGTGACGAACAGCAACGCGACGGCCAGACCGGCCCGGGTCCCGAAGAGGTCCGGCCCGGCGCCGTCCGAGCCGTAGAGAGCCAGCATCACCAGGCCGGCCACGACGGTCGGCAGCGCGAACGGGATGTCGATGACGAATTCCACAATCGCCGAGCCGCGGAACCGCTCCCGGACGAGAACCCAGGCGATCAGCGTGCCCATGACCGCATTCACCATCGCAACGAGCAGGGCGAGCACGACCGTGAGCAGGACGGCCGAGCGGGTCTCGGGTTGGGTCACCGCCGACCAGAAGCCATGCCAGCCCGAGCCGAACGCCTTGCCGACCACCGCGGCCAGCGGTAACAGGACCAGCAGGCTCATCCACAGAACGACGACGCCGAGGCTGAGGCCCGAGGCCGCGCCCAGGCTCAGCCCCGTGCGCGCGGAGCGCCGGGCGCGGCGGCCGGACGCGACGGGGGCACCGGCGGGGTCAACCGCCGGTGCCTCCTCGAGTTGCACTGTCATCGGTGCCTGGTCTCCTGAAGCCGGGCCGCGATCAGCTGGTCGATCCCTCGAGCTTGGTGCTGATCCCGTTGTCGCCGAAGAACTCGTCGTTGACCTTGGTCCAGCCGCCGAGCGAGGCGACGGTGATGAGCTTCTTCACGCTCGGGAAGGGGTTACTCGGGTCGTTCGCACCCTCGACGGTGCCCACCTTCGTGCCGGGCAGAACCGGCCGGAAGCCCTTGCTGGCGAAGATCTCCTGGCCTTGCTCGCTCTCGACGAAGGACAGGAAGTCCTTGGCCACCTGGGGCGCACCCTTCGTGACGGCGGCCGGGTTCTCGATGAGGACGGTCTGGTCCGGGACGATGTAATCGACCGGCTTGCCGGCCTGCCGCGCCGCGATGGCCTCGTCCTCGTAGGAGATGAGGACGTTGCCGGTGCCGCTCAGGAACTGCTGGGTGGCCTGCGAGCCGCTGGACGCGCGGCTCTTCACGTGCGCGAAGAACGACTTGAGATAGGCCGACGCCGCGGCGGGGGTGCCGCCTTCGGCGATCACGTGCTCGTACGCCGCGAGGATGTTCCACTTCGCTGAACCCGAGGACGACGGGACCGGCGTGACGATCTCGACACCGGGCTTGGTCAGGTCATCCCACCCGGTGATGTGCAGCGGGTTGCCCTTGCGCACCACGATCACGACCACGGAGTCGGAAACGAGGCCCTTCGTCGGACCGCTGTTCCAGTCCGGGGCGACCTTGCTCGGTACCAGCTTGGTGAGGTCGGGCTCGACCGAGAACGCGACGTAGTCGGCCTGCTGGCCGGCGAGGACCGCCTTGCTCTGCGAGCCGCTCGGGCCGTACGAGCCCTTCACGCTGACGCCCTTCCCGGCCGAGGTCTTGGCGAACGCCGTCCCGAGTGCGTCGTATGCCGGCTGCGGCACCGAGTAGGCCACGAGACGGATCGACTTCGCGCTCGACGAGCTCGAGCAAGCGCTCACCCCGACCACAGCGGCAATCGTCGCGGCCGCCACCGCCGCGAATCTGCGCGTACGCAGGAGGGAGGTCGTCATGCCAACCTTCTTTCGATGTAAGTCGATTGTGTCCAGTATTTCGATCGGTCCTATAGACATTAGCAGCAGCCAGTCCGCGCAGCCGGATCAAAACCCGCGACGAGTTGGATTCGTCACTGGTCTAATTCGGACAATTCCGGTCAGGTTATGTCGGATGCCGCCGCTGAGAGCGGTCGCGGCGCCGTCCGGCGCAGCGTTTCGGGTGCGGCCAGCACGGCGACCACCGGCGCGGCGCAGACCACGGCACTCACCGCGAAGCTGGCCCCGTACCCGGCTCCGTCGGCGACCCACCCGGCTACGACCGGGCCCAGCACCGCCCCGAGGTCCCCGGACATCTGGAACACCGCGACGACCGTGCCCCCTCGCCCGGCCACGACATCGCCCATGATCGCTCCGGGGGCGACCGAGTCCGCCGCCCCGGCGATGCCGAGCAACACCGTCGCCGACATCAACCCCGCCAATGCCGGCACGGTCGGCAGGAGGACGAACGCCGCGGCGCCGACCAGCAGTCCGCCGACGATCACCGGCCGCCGGCCGCGGGTGTCCGCAATCCGACCGATCGGCAGCAGCAGCGCTCCACTGACGAGGCTGACCACGAGAAATGCGGCGTACACCCATCCCGAGCCGAGTCCGAGGCGGTCCTGCACGTACTGCGGGAGGATCGCCGACCGAGCGCCGACGAGCGCGAAGTCGCCCGCGAAGGACGCGGCCAGCGCGGCCAAATAGGCCCGGTTGCGCAAGGCGACCCGCAGTTCGAGGGGGGCGGTACGGACGGAATTCGCCGCGGCGAGCTCGCTGTGTCGCAGGGACGCCAGCCCGAGCGTGCCGGCGACCACGAGCGTCGCGGCATACAGGAAGAACGGGGCGCGCAGCGAGAACGTCGCCACCGTGCCGACCGCTGGACCGGCGATCATCCCGATCAGGAACGATCCGGCCCACACCCCCTGGGCCTGCGCCCGCTGGTGATCGGGCGTCACGCGGACGAGCAGGCTCGCCGCGCTCACGCTGAACATGATCGAGCCGATCCCGCCGATGCCGCGAAGGACGAGCAGCTGCCAGTAGGACTGGGCCAGGCCCGCGAGCGCGCTGGACACCGCGACGATGCCGATGCCCGTGGCGAGCATGACCCGCTCGCCGAACGCGTTGACCAGCCGGCCCACGAACGGGGCCATGCCCAGGCGCATGAACGCGAAGGCGCTCACGACCGCGCCGGCCGCCGTCTTCCCGACCCCGAATTGGCGGGCGAACAGCGGCAGCGCGGGCGCCACCAGCCCGAAGCCGAGGGCGACCATGAACGCAACTCCGACAAGAGCCCGCACCTCAGGCGGCAGGTCGCGCAGCCGCGCCACGCGTACCTCCCTCGCCCCCTCGCCGAACACCCACGTCCAGCCTAGGCTGCGCGCGCCGGGGCCCGTGCGTTGGCCGACCTCGGGCGGCCCGTTGACACGTGACTAAATGGTCACGTATTGTCGAGGCGTGGGGGACGACGGCGATGCGGTGTTTCGGGCCCTGGCCGACCAGACCCGCCGCCACCTCCTCGACCGGCTCTTCGAGCGCGACGGCCGCACGCTCACCGAGCTGGAGCAGGACCTGGAGATGACCCGCTTCGGGGTCATGAAGCACCTCAAGGTGCTCGAAGAGGCGGGGCTGGTCACGACGCGCAAGGCTGGCCGGGAGAAGTTGCACTTTCTCAATCCCGTCCCTATCCGGCTCGTCCACGACCGGTGGATCGACAAATTCACCGAACGTCAAATCTCGGCTCTCGCCGACCTCAAACATCGACTGGAGAGGGACCAATGACACAGACACAGGCGCCGCCGGTACAGACCACGCAGGTCTACCAGGTGCTGATCACGGCAACGGCCCAGCAGATCTGGGACGCGATCACCAAGCCCGAGTTCACCAGCCAGTACTTCTACGGCGCCCGGGTGCAGACGACCGGAGTCGCCGGCACGCCGATGCGCTACGTCGCTGCGGACGGCGAGGCCGTGTGGGGCGACGAGGTGATCCTCGAGTCCGACCCGCCGCGCCGGCTCGTCGTGCCCTGGCGTTCGCTCTACGACGACGAGCTGGCGGACGAGCCGCGCAGCCGGATCACCTGGCAGATCGACGAGCAGGACGGCGGCGTGTGCCTGCTGACCACGACTCACGACCAGCTCGCGGGCTCCCCGAAGACCGCGGCGAGCGTGAGTGGCATCGGTTGGACGACCGTCCTCAGCGGGTTGAAGACCCTCCTCGAAACCGGCCACCCGCTGTTCGGGGCGACGTCATGACCGCCGGCACCGTCACGACGCAGGTATACCGCGTCTGGATCAAGACCACGCCGGAGGCCGTCTGGGAGGCGATCACGTCGCCGGACTGGACCGACCGTTACGGCTACGGGGGAATCCCCGAGTACGGCGACATGACGCCGGGCACCAAGTACGTCACCAACGCCGGGGTCGGCATGCAGGCCGTGGGCGTGACCGGGCCGATCATCGATGGCGAACTGCTGGAGATCGACCCGCCCAAACGGTTCGTGCTCACCTGGCGAATGCTCATGGATCCCGACGCGGAGGCAGAAGGCTTCACCCGCGTGGAATACGACATCACGCCGCAGGACGGCGGCGTCGTCCGACTGACCGTGACCCATGACGTGACCGGCGCGCCCCTGATCGCCGCAATGATCGACGGGTCGAACGAGGACGCCGGGGCCGGGGGCGGTTGGGCGTGGATCCTCAGCGATCTCAAGTCGCTGCTCGAGACCGGCGCTGCGCTCAAGAGCTGACGAGGGGTGCGCTCGGCACCCTAGTTGTCCGCGCCTCGTCGCATTGGAGCGCGATGAGGCGCGGACAACCCTCCAGGGGTCAGATACTCAGCGGTACGCCGAACTGCTCGGCCAGCGCGGGCCCGAACGTCGTGATCTCGGCGATGCCGCCGTCGACGACGCGGAGCACGTCGAACTTGAAGATGCGCGCGCGTTGCTCTCCGGGCTCGCGCAGGTAGCACGCGGCGGCCGGCATCCGATTCGCACTGGTCGGCCGCACGATCCACTCCCCCGGGCCGTTCGCGCCGGTACCGGTTCGGACCAGCTCGGAGACCGCCGCGATCCCCTGATAGACGTAGGGCATCGGCGGCATGGTGACCCGGATGTCCTCGCGCATGCACGACACAGCGTCCTCGACGTTCCCGCTCTCGTGCGCCGCCATGAACCGCAGCAGCAACGCGCGTTCGTCCGGGGTGAGGTCGGTCGTGCGCCGCGACGCGTCCCGGTCGGGAAGCTCCGAGCGCAATGTGGTGCGAGCGCGTTGCAGTGCGCTGTTGGCCGCGGCAACGGTGAGCTCGAGGGCGGCGGCGGTGTCGGCCGCGGACCAGTTCAGGACGTCGCGCAGCAGCAACACCGCACGCTGGCGCGGCGGCAGCAGTTGGATCACCGCGAGGTAGGCGAGCTCGACGGTCTCCCGGGCTACGGCCACCGCGTCCGGCTCGTCGCGCGCCGGGGCCACGGCATCCAACAAGCGGTCCGGGTACGGCGAGAGCCACGGCACCTCGGCGAACGAACCCAGCCGGTTCACCTTCCGCTTGGTGCGCCGGATCGAGTCGATGCCGGTGTTGGTCGCGATGCGGTAGAGCCAGGCGCGCACGTCGGGCCCGCCGTCGAAGGATGCCCGGGCCCGCCAGGCTCGGACGAACGTCTCCTGCACCGCGTCCTCGGCATCGTCGAACGACCCGAGCATGCGGTAGCAGTGCACGTGCAGCTCGCGCCGGTGCCGGTCCAGGAGGGCGCCGAGCGCGATCTCGTCGCCGTCGCGGAAGGCCGGGCCGAGCGGTTCCATCGCAGCGTCTCCTATCCGGCGAGCGCCATCCCCGGCCCACCCCGCCGACCCCGCCGACCCCGCCGCGCTTTGCACCTTTCAGCTCCCGAAAATGGGCCGCTCATGGGAGCTGAAAGGTGCAAAGCGCGGAAGGGGCGAGGGCTGGGACCGCAGGGTGCCGTCCCAGCCCTCGGTAGCGTTCTGGATCAGACCTCGGCCTCGACCGGAGCGTCGGCCTTCGGCGCGCCAGCGTCCTCCTCGACGAGCACCAGGCTGATCTTGCCGCGCTGGTCGATCTCGGCAATTTCGACCTGCAGCTTGTCGCCGACGTTCACGACGTCCTCAACCTTGCCGATCCGCTTACCGCGGCCCAGCTTGCTGATGTGCACCAGGCCGTCCTTGCCCGGCAGCAGCGAGACGAACGCACCGAACGCGGCGGTCTTGACCACCGTGCCCAGGAACCGCTCGCCCACCTTGGGCATCTGCGGGTTGGCGATCGCGTTGATCTGGTCGACCGCCGCCTGCGCCGACGGACCATCGGCCGCACCCACGTAGATCGTGCCGTCGTCCTCGATCGTGATCTGCGCGCCGGTGTCGTCCTGGATCGAGTTGATCATCGCGCCCTTGGGACCGATGACCGCACCGATCTTGTCGACCGGGATCTTCACGACCGTGACGCGCGGGGCGTACGGGCTCATCTCGTCCGGGCCGTCGATCGCCTCGGCCATGACGTCCAGGATGTGCAGCCGGGCGTCGCGGGCCTGGGTGAGCGCCGAAGCGAGCACCTCGGACGGGATGCCGTCGAGCTTGGTGTCGAGCTGGAGCGCGGTGACGAACTCCTTCGTGCCGGCGACCTTGAAGTCCATGTCGCCGAACGCGTCCTCGGCCCCGAGGATGTCGGTCAGCGCGACGTACTCGGTCTTGCCGTCGACGGTGTCAGACACCAGGCCCATCGCGATGCCGGCGACCGGCGCCTTGAGCGGCACCCCGGAGTTGAGCAGGGCCAGCGTGGAGGCGCAGACCGAGCCCATCGACGTGGACCCGTTGGAGCTCAACGCCTCGGACACCTGGCGGATCGCGTACGGGAACTCGTCGCGCCCCGGCAGCACCGGGATGAGGGCCCGCTCGGCGAGCGCACCGTGCCCGATCTCGCGCCGCTTGGGCGAACCCACCCGACCGGTCTCACCGGTCGAGTACGGCGGGAAGTTGTAATTGTGCATGTAGCGCTTGGTGCGGTTCGGGCTGAGCGTGTCGAGTTTCTGCTCGAGTCCCAGCATGTTCAGCGTGGTCACGCCCAGGATCTGGGTCTCGCCGCGCTGGAACAGCGCCGAGCCGTGCACCCGCGGGACGACCTCGACCTCGGCCGAGAGGGTGCGGATGTCGGCGAGCCCGCGGCCGTCGATGCGCACCTTGTCCCGCAGGATCCGCTGGCGCACCAGCTTCTTGGTGAGCGAGCGGTACGCCGGGCTGATCTCGTTCTCGCGACCTTCGAAGCGGGGGCCGACGGTCTGCTTGGCCTGCTCCTTGATGCGGTCGAGCTCGTCCTCGCGCTGCTGCTTGTCGGCGATCGTGAGGGCCTGCGCCAGCGGCTCGGAAACCGCTTCGGAGACCGCGTCGAGGATGTCGTCCTGGTAGTCGAGGAAGACGGGGAACTCCTGCGTCGGCTTGGCCGCCGACTTGGCGAGCTCGGCCTGCGCCCGGCACAGCTCGGCGATGAACGGCTTGGCGGCCTCGAGGCCCTCGGCCACGACCTCTTCGGTCGGGCGGGTGGCGCCACCGGCGATCAGCGCGATGGTGTTCTCGGTAGCTTCGGCCTCGACCATCATGATCGCGACGTCACCCGAGTCGAGGACGCGGCCGGCGACGACCATGTCGAAGGTGGCCCGCTCGATCTCGGTCTGCGTCGGGAAGCCGACCCACTGCCCGTCGATCAGGGCGACGCGCGTGGCGCCGACCGGGCCGGAGAACGGCAGGCCCGAGATCTGGGTGGAAGCCGACGCGGCGTTGATCGCCACGACGTCGTAGGCGTGGTCGGGGTTGAGCGCCAGCACCGTGATGACGACCTGGACCTCGTTGCGCAGGCCCTTAATGAACGTGGGGCGCAGCGGGCGGTCGATGAGGCGGCACGTGAGGATCGCGTCCTCGCTGGGGCGGCCCTCCCGGCGGAAGAACGAACCGGGGATCCGGCCCGCGGCGTACATGCGTTCCTCGACGTCGACCGTGAGCGGGAAGAAGTCGAAGCCCTCGCGGGGCTTCTTACCGGCCGTGGTGGCCGACAGGAGCATGGTGTCGTCGTCCAGGTAGGCGGCGACGGACCCGGCGGCCTGCTTGGCGAGGCGACCGGTCTCAAAGCGGATGGTCCGCGTGCCGAAGCTGCCGTTGTCGATGACGGCTTCGGTCTCGTAGATGCCATTTTCCTCAGCGGCATCAATGGTTCCCGGCTGCGTTGTCACAGTAGGGCACCCCTCTCTGTACGTGCCGGGTGCGCACATGCGACGTACGAGCTCGTCACCTCTAGTGGGTGCCGGTCTTCGATCGAAGCGGACGGACGTCTTGTGGTCCGGCCGCCACTACCGAGGACCGGCGTCCTCGAAGTCGCAAGGACGCGCGTATGTGTGCGTCCGGCTTTGGATATTCGGTTGTTAGGCAGTGGACCCGACGAGAAGGGGAGCGACTCGGTGGAGTCGCTCCCCATCGGCTATCGGCGCAGGCCCAGGCGTTCGATGATCGACCGGTACCGGTTGATGTCGGTCTTGGCCAGGTAGTTCAGGAGCCGGCGGCGCTGGCCGACCAGCAGCAGCAGCCCGCGGCGGCTGTGGTGGTCGTGCTTGTGCGTCCGGAGGTGCTCGGTCAGGTCGCTGATGCGCCGGCTCAGCATGGCCACCTGCACCTCGGCGGAGCCGGTGTCGCTCTCATTGGCGCCGTACTCGGTGATGATCTGCTTCTTGACATCGTTGGCCAGCGGCACGAACGACTCCCTTGTGCTCGGTGCAGGCGCGCTCCACCGGTCTGGGCCACGGTGGATGATCGGACGCGCGATGCGTCGGCGCGCGCAAGGCCCGCGCCTGACCCTCAGGTTACCAGGACAGTGTCAGGTTTCGAACCGCTGCGGCCCCGCGCCGGGTGGGGCGGCTCCCTAGACTGCGCCGCTATGGCCCCGTTCGTCGTCACGCACCACACCCCGCTGCCTCCGGACGAGGCCTGGGCCCGCATCGTCGACTGGCCGCGGCACGCCCGCTACGTCCCGCTGACGTCGATCCGGGTGCGACCCGGGCCGGCGACCGGAGCAGGCACCGTGGTCAACGCCCGAACCGGGGTGGGATGCCTCGGCTTCGACGACCCGATGGAGGTCGTCGTGTGGCAGCCACCGGCCGACGGTGCGGCCGGGCGGTGCCGGCTCGAGAAGCGCGGTTCGGTAATGCGCGGTTGGGCGGAATTGACGGTCGAGCCGCACGGCACCGGATCCCGCGCGACCTGGCGCGAGGAGGCCACGCCGGCCCGGCTGCCCCGCATCGCCGACCGGGTCTCGACCGCGTCGGGGCGGTGGCTGTTCGGACGCGTGTTGCGGCATCTGTTGGACGACTGATCAACCGGTCATGATCGCGCGGGTGCGCTCGACGTCGGCGGCCATCTGCTCGACCAGCGCGTCGACGCTCGCGAACTTCTCCATACCGCGCAACCGCTCGACGAACTCGATGCCGAGGGTGGTCCCGTAGAGGTCCCCGTCGAAGTCGAGGACGTAGGCCTCGACCCGACGCTGGCGGACCTCGAAGGTCGGATTCGTCCCGACCGAAATGGCGGCCGTCCCGAGCTCGCCCCCGGGCACCGTCCGGCCCCACTCGTCGAGGCACACGGCCCGGCCGGCGTAGACGCCGTCGGCCGGCACCGCCACCCATTCGTCGGTCCGTAGGTTCGCGGTCGGATAGCCGAGTTCCCGGCCCCGTTGATCGCCGCGCTCGACGAGCCCGTCGACGCGGTGCGGGCGCCCGAGCACCGCAGCGGCGGTCGCCATGTCTCCGGCCGTCACGCAGGACCGGATATACGTCGCGCTCAGCGCCGTCTCGCCCTCGCGCAGCAGCGAGATGCCGTGGGCGGTGAAGCCGAACGTGTGGCCCAGCTCGGCGAGCAGGGCGACGTCGCCGGCCGCCTTGTGCCCGAATCGGAAGTTCTCGCCGACGACGACCGCGGACGCGTGCAGGCGTTCCACCAAGGCGTGGTGCACGAACTCGTCCGGCGCCATCTTGGAGAACTCGAGCGTGAACGGCAGCGCGCAGAACACGTCGACGCCGAGTTCCTCGACGAGCTCCGCGCGCCGGACCATGCTGGTCAACACCGGGGGGTGCGACCCAGGCCGCACGACCTCTGACGGGTGCGGGACGAACGTGATCAGGACGCTCGGAACGCCGCGTTCGTGAGCCATGCGCACCGCCTCGGCGATGATCGACTGGTGCCCGCGGTGGATGCCGTCGAACACGCCGATGGTGACCACGCAGTGACCCCAGCCGGTAGGTACACCCTCGAGTCCATGCCAGCGCTCCACGGCTGCACTGTAGCGGCGAGCCGCTGGCGTCCGAGTCAGCGCGGTTCGGTGTCGAAGGCGGGCGCAAGCGCGAGCGGGACGTCGCCCCACCGGCTCCGCAGTTCGGCCGCGAGCCGGCCGGAGAGGTCGGCGAGCGACGGCACCTCGTCCGAGCCGGCCGTGCGGTCGAGGCGGTGCAGGATCATGGCCCGCCGGGTGGGCGTGGGCCGGTCCGGGTTGCTGACGGGGTCCTGACCCAGCGCATTGTCGAGGAACCAACTCGTGGAGACCAGCGCCCAGCCGGCGGCCGCCGCCTCCACGTCGCGTTCGAACCGCGCGTCGTCGACCTCGGCAAAGGCCCGGCCCGCCACGCGGCGATAGGCGGTCACCGCGCGGGCAACGACCTCGTCGGGCATCCGCCAGCAGCACCAGCACGACGGCCACGGCACCAGCAGGTAGGCCACGTCCCAGGCAAGATGCCGCCATTGCGCGCCCTCGAAGTCGAGCAACAGGAGCCGGCCGTCGACGCCGACGTTGTTGTCCGGGCAGGCGTCGGCCGGCGTGAGCGCTGCGGGGCCGCCGCCCCCGAGCCGATCCGCCAGGCCGCGGAGGTCGTCGAGGGCCCCGGTCGGGACGGCCACGCCCAGCGAGCCGCAATCCCGATCGAGCACCCGGACGGCGTCCTCCAACTCGGCCCGGATCGGCGACTCGGCGACCGGCAGGTCACCGGCACGTTCCCGCAGCGCGGCGGCGAAGGCCGGTCGCGAGTCGCGGCTGGCCGCATGCACGGCGGCGATCGCCTCGGCCCAGCCGACGACGGCGTTGGCGGCCGGTCCGGATCGTCGCCCAGCAGCGCGTCCGCCACGCACGAGCCCTGGCCCAGATCGGCCAGCACCGCCACCGGCGGCGTGGCGGATTCAGCGAGCAGCGTCGGCACCGGTGCGCCGGGCGGGATCGCGGACAGGGCGGCGCACTCACGCACCCAGCTCTCGCCTCCGGAGTGGAACTGCTTGACGATCAATGACGTGGAGGATCCGTCGTGACGCTGCGCATGCACCCGCCGGACGGTCGAGCGCCCACCGCCGCCGAGATCGGCGACGGCGGTGAGCCGCAGGTCCGGCAGCAGCCTCCGGGCCACGGCCAGGTCGTCGCCCCCCATGCCACGGTCCTACCCAGCCGCGGCGAAGACCAGTACCGGCTGCGCCCGACCGTCCCGCTCCTGTAGCAAGGCCACGACCTGTCCGTCCGGTGCCACGGCGCCGTAGGTGCCGCTGATCCCGGCCGCCGCGAGCGGGCGCCCGAAGGACAGTTCCCGCGCCTCGCCGGCGTCGATGTCCCGGACCGGCAGCGCGGTCCGCACGGCGTCGGCCAGCGGCAGCGTCACCGGATCGTCCAGCTCGGCGAGGTGGTCCAGGGGGTGGGCGAGGTCGAGACCGAACGGGCCCACGCGGGTCCGGCGCAGCGCGGTCAGGTGCCCGCCGGTGCCCAGCGCGCGGCCCAGGTCGCGAGCCAGCGCCCGGACATACGTCCCCGACGAGCACTCCACGAGCACGTCGACGTCGAGCAGTTCCGCGGTCGGCCGGGAGAATCCGACGGCGTCGAACCGGGCCACCGTCACCTCGCGGGCCGCGAGGGTGACGGCCTGTCCATCGCGGACGCGTTGGTACGCCCGCTGACCGGCGACCTTGATCGCCGACACCGAACTCGGAATCTGCGCGATCTCGCCGGTGAGGTCGGCCAGCCCGGCGCGGACCGCGGTCGCGTCGATACCGGAGGCGGTGGACGACGTGGTCGGCTCCCCCTCGGCGTCGTCGGTGACGGTGGCCTGGCCCAGCCGGATCGTCGCCGTGTAGGCCTTGTCGGCCAGGACGAGATGGTGCAGCAGCCGGGTGGCCGTTCCGACGCCGAGGACCAGCACCCCGGTGGCCATCGGATCGAGCGTGCCCGCGTGCCCCACCCGCCGGGTGCGAGCCAGCCGGCGCACGCGGGCCACGACGTCGTGCGACGTCAGACCGCCCGGCTTGTCGACGATCACCAGGCCCGCGGTCGAAGGTTCGGCGGGCGCAGGCACCGGGCCAGACTACGAGTCCACGCCGGTGACGGCCCATTTGTCACCGCGGGCCCGCAGCAGCATGCCGACGAGGCGGACGGCGATGAACGCGCAGAGGGCGGCCCAGACCCCGCCGAGGCCCCAGTGCCAGTGCAGGGCGGCCAGGCTCAGCGGGGCGAACGCGCCGAGGGCGGCGATGATTGTGATCGTCCGCAGGAACGCGACGTCCCCGGCGCCGATCAGCACGCCGTCCAGCGCGAAGACGACGCCGGCAGCGGGCAGCATCCCGACGAACCACGGCCACAGCAGCTGGGTCTGCGCCAGCACGTCCGGGGCCGACGTGAACAGCCGCGGGATCACGAACCACCCGGCCGCGAAGACGGCGGCGAAGGCGATGCCGGCGTACAGGCCCCACCGCGACACCTGCCAGGCCAGCGTGCGGGCCCCGCTGGCGTCGGACGCTCCGAGCGCCGCACCGACCAGGGACTGCGCCGCGATCGCGAACGAGTCCAGCAGGAGGGCGGTGAACTCCCACAGCTGCAGGCCGATCTGGTGCGCCGCGATCTGGGGCGTGCCGATCCGGGCCGCGACCGCGGCGGCGGTCAGGAACGCGACCTGGAATGCCGCCGCGCGCAGGATCAGGTCCCGCCCGACGAGCACCTGGGCGCGCATTACCTTGCGCTCCGGCCGCGTGCTGGATGCTGCGCGCCGCAGCGCGCGCAGGAACAGGGCCGCCCCGACCACCTGGGCCGCGACGTTCGCGATCGCCGATCCGTTCAGCCCGAGGCCCAGGGGGTACACGAGGATCGGGGACGCGGCGGCCGACAACGCATTCGCGGCCAGCACGATCCACACTGGCTCGCGGGTGCGCTGGACCCCGCGCATCCAGCCGTTGCCGGCCAGGACGAGCAGCACACCCGGCAGCCCGAGAATGGCAATCCGGAACCAGGACTCGGCGGCGTGCTGGGTCGGGTTGGCGCCCCCGGCGAGCAACCTCGTCAGCGGGCCGGCGAACAGCTCCCCGGCCGCCACGACCCCTAGCCCGATCACGCCGCCGAGCCAGGAGGCCTGGACGCCCTCGTTGATTGCCGCGTCCGTGCGCCCGGCGCCGAACCAGCGGGCGGCCCGCGACGTGGTCCCGTACTCGACGAAGGTGCCGACGATCGTCAGCAGGGCCATGAGCGCGGCGGCCACGCCCAACCCGGCCAATGCGCGGGAACCCAGGTGGCCGACGACCGCGGTGTCGACGAGCAGGTACAGCGGTTCGGCGGCGAGCACGACGAACGCCGAGCCGGCAAGCGTGAGCAGCCGCCGCGTCGACGCGGCCGCCGATGGGGGCGTCACGTCACCCGACCACGACGGGCGTGATCGCGCTGGTCAGCCACTGGCCGGCCACCCTGTCCACCGTCACCTCGTACTGCCCGTCCGTAGCTCGCGTCGCGTCCCCGTTGTCGTCGACCTGGGTTCCGGCGGCCGCGACCAGCAAGGTGACGGTGTCGCCGGCCGCCCGCTCGACCGCGACGGCCGTCACCGAACCGAGCAGGTCGTATCTCCCGCTCGAGATGGCCGCCCTCGTCCGCGGACCGCCGAGAACTATCTGCCGCTGCAGGCCCCCGGTCGCGCCGGCGAGCGCGCCGGCGTAGTCGATGGCGAAGTCCGAACGCCGGTAGGTGAGCACGTTCACGACCTCGGCCCGACCGGCCTCAGCGGCGACCGGGAGCTCGCTCGTGCCCGGCGGCACTCCGGCGTTGGCCCCCTCGACGAGATCGCCGATGAGATAGCTGCTGCCCTGCCGGTGGATCGTCGCGCACAGCGTCACCGGGGTGTCACCGGCCGGCGCCGGCTCGGCGCCGTCGATGTGCTCCGAGCCGAAGATCAACACCTTCGCTTCGGTACCGTCCGCGGTGATCGCACCGATTCCGACCCGCAACACGTCGAAGGTCTGCACGGTGTGGTTGCGGCGGGCGTTCGCGGCGACCACGCCGGTCATTGCCCCTCGGTACGACTCCCGGTACCTGCCGGTGGTCACCGCCAGCCCGTTGTTGAGCGCCTCGTCGAGCGTGCGGTAGTCGTAGGAGGTCACCGCGACGATGTCCGACACGGCGCCGGCGATGAATGCGGTCGCGAGGTCGGGTTGGGCCATCCGCGCCCCGTCGCCCGCGGCCACCGTCGGCGTAAGCGTCCGCTCGGGGC
>DATAQD010000032.1:0-8149 GCA_036264855.1 Jatrophihabitans sp.
CGCGTCTTCCTCGCCCCCGAGGCCGAGCAGCTGCTCGAGGACAAGCAGCTGGACGCGGAGGTCGACCCCGCCGGCCACGTGCAGTTCACGATCGCCGAACCGAGCTAGCACGACCTCCGCCGCTCGCGTCCACCCGGATGCGGGCGGCGGCGCCGGTCAGCCGGCGTCGACCAGATCGGTCACGTCCGCGCGTAGCGCTCGGCGCTGCGCGCCCGAGCCTTCGCGGCCTCGACCTCGCGGTCCTTGGGCGGCGCGTTGGTCACGAGCGCCTCGAGCAAGTGCCGGGTGACGTGCGCGATCTCGTGCACGGCGGCGTCGAACGCGGCCTGGTTGGCCGCGGACGGCTTCGTCGTTCCGCTGACCTTGCGGACGTACTGCAGCGCAGCGGCGTGGACCTCGTCCGTCGTGGCCGGCGGCTCGAAGTTGTGCAGGGTTCGGATATTGCGGCACATGGGTCCACTGTGCCACGGCAGACTGTCAGGGGTGAGCGAGCCCGAGCCGACCGCCGACAAGCGCGTGACCTGGGCCGAGCTGTTCTTCGACCTGGTCTTCGTCGTCGCGGTGACCCGGGTGTCCGGGCTGCTGGAGCACGACCACACGTGGGGCGGCGTGCTCCGCGCGGTCGTCGTGTTCGTCCCGATCTACTGGCTCTGGGTCGGCACGTCGATCCAGGCGAACCTGCAGGACACCTCGCGCCCGCTGCTGCGCATCCGGATCTTCGCGATCGCGTTGGCCGGCGTGTTCATGGCGCTCTCGCTCGAGGAGGCGTATCACCACCTCGGTCTGCTGTTCGCGCTCGCGTATTGGCTGGGCCGGCTGGTGATGGGCGGCCCGATGCTGCTCGCCTCGGCCCGGGCCCGCACGTTCGAGTTGAACCCGTACTCCGTCAGCATCGTGCTCACCGGGCCGATGCTCATCCTGGGCGCGTTGGCGCATGGCGACGCCCGGGTGGCGATCTGGGGGGCCGCCGCGCTGCTCGACCTCGCCACGCCGACGGTGTTCCGCGAGCGGTTGCGCTCGCTGCACCTCAATCCCGATCATCTGGCCGAGCGGTTCGGGCTGTTCGTGCTCATTGCGCTGGGCGAGTCAGTGGTGTCGGTCGGCACGTCGACCCCGGCCGATCTCACCGTCGCTCAGGGCTGCGCGGTCACGGCCGCCTTCGTCCTCAGTTGCGGCCTGTGGTGGGTGTATTTCCATTTCGCGGCCGACGCCATGCGGCACGCGATGGCGACGGCCAAGGTGCAGCTGGACATCACTCGACTGGTGCTCTCCTACGGGCACCTGTCGTTCATCGCGGCGATCATCCTGGTTGCGGTCGGGCTCCGCGAGTCGATCGCCGATCCAGGGCAGGCGCTGAGCTGGGCCCTGGCCGGCCTGCTCGTCGGCGGCACCGCGCTCTACCTCGCATCGTTCGGGTTCACGCGGTGGGCGATGTTCCGGCTGGTCTCGTGGACGCGGCTGAGCGCGGCGGCGGCCGTCCTCGCGCTACTGCCCCTCGCCCCGCACCTGCCCGCGCTCGTCACCCTGATCGCGCTGGCGTTGGTCCTGGCCGGGCTCAACACCATCGAGCTGATGCGGGTGGAGCAGATCGGATGGCGCCCCCGCCGCGGCACGACCGTGCGCTGAGGCGCTACTGGATGCGGGCCAGCCCGCGCTGGGCGATGCGGGTCATCGTCTCGACCTCGCCGTCGCCCGGGCACCGCCCGCGCCGCACCTGACCCGCACGCGGGTCGCGCGCCCGCAGGCAGTGGTGGTCGGCCCCGGGGATCGCTTGCTCGGCAAGCCCGGCGAACTCGTCGGTGATCAGCTGGCCACGAGTCCGCGACCGGTGATCAGCGGCAGGTCCAGCGCCGTGACCAGGCCCGGGGGAGCGGCGACAACCGCTTCGATCGCATTGACCAGGCGCATCGCCGTCGCCTTGAGGCCGGCGGTGTTGTGGTCGCCGTCGGTCCCCAGCAACTGCAGGTCGACGGTGTAGTTCGGTTCGCCGGTGACCTTGACGCGGTAGCAGCCCTGTCCGGCCGGCTGCGGCCAGTCGGGCCCGAGGTCATCCCGCAGCCGGGTCACGTGCTCCAGGACGCACACCGGTCGGCCGTTCTTCATGCCCAGCACCTCGAAGCGCAGGGCGGCCATCGTCCCCTCGTGGATCGTGCCGGACGCGATCTCGAACGTGTCCGGCGCCGGGAGCTTGATCACCGTCTCCTTGAGCTCGTCGAGTTCGACGTCCAGCCCGGCGGCGAGTTGCCGCACGACCGAGCCCCACGCCAGGCTCAGGACGCCGGGCTGGAGCAGCATCGGCGTCTCGTCCATCGGCTGGCCGAAACCCATGACGTCGAACAGCACGGTGGGGTTGTCATAGGTCGAGTAGTCGAGCAGTTCCAGGCACCGGACCTCGTCGATGCGTTCGGACACCGACGTCACCACGAGCGGCAGCCAGTCGTTGGCGAACCCTGGGTCGACGCCGTTGACGAACAGCGAGGCGCCGCCCGCCTCACCGGCCCACTCGATCGGGGCGATGAACTCCGGCGGGACGGTGCCCTGCGGGTACTGCAGGAACACCGGGCAGCTCGAGACGACGTTGATGCCGGCGGCCAGGAACTTGGTGAGGTCGGCGATCGCCTCGGGCAACCGGTTGTCGGCCATCGCGGTGTAGACGATGCAGTCCGGCTTGGACGCGATCAACGCCTCGGCGTCGCGGGTGGCCGCGACCCCGAGATCGCGGTCCAGGCCCGCGAGCTTGCCGGCGTCCTGGCCGTCCTTGGACGGGCTCGAGACCCACACCCCGCTGAGTTCGAGTTCAGGACGGGCGTCGATGCCGGCGATCGAGTGCCGCCCGACGTTGCCCGTACTCCATTGGACGACTCGCAGCGTCATGGCACCTGCTCTCTACAGATCGGGGATGGGGAGTTGCATGTTCGGTTGTTGCAGGCCGCCGTGGACGTCGAGCACCGCGCCCGTCAGGTACGAGCCGGCGGGCGAGGCCAGGTAGAGGACCGCGGCGGCGATGTCGTCGGGGGCGCCCAGTCGGCGCAGGGGCGTCGCGTTCTCGATGCCGGTGCGCATCTCGGCGTTGGACATGACGATGTCCAGGGCCGACGTCGCGATCGAGCCGACCGCGATGGCGTTCATCCGGATCCTCGGCGCGAGGTCCTCGGCGGCCAGCTCGGTGTAGTGGATCAGGGCGCCCTTCGCGGTGCCGTACGCGAGATAGCCGCGGCCGGCGACCTTGCCCACGATGCTGGCGATGTTGACGATCGAGCCGCCGCCGGTTTCGAGCATGATGGGGACCGCGGCGACGGTGAGCGCGTGCGCGGTCGAGACGTTGAAGTGGAACGCGCGCTCGAGGAACCCGATCGACGTGTCGAGGTAGGTGCGGGGCATCGTGCCGCCGACGTTGTTCACCACGATGTCGATGCGGCCGAACGTCTCCTTGGCCGCGGTGGCCAGCGCCCGGAGCTCGTCGACCTCGTTCAGGTCGGCGACGACCACGTGCGCCTTGCGTCCCACCGCCTCGACCTGGCTGGCTGTCTCGTGCAGCTGCTCCGCGGTCCGGGCCGCGATGACGACGTCGGCGCCCGCCTCGGCGAGCGCGATCGCCGAGGCAGCACCGATACCCCGTCCGGCGCCGGTGACGATCGCCACCTGCCCGTCGATCCGGAACCTGTCAAGAATGCTCACTCACTCACTCCGCTCCTCGCTCGCTACGATGCTCACTCACTTCACCCCGGCCGCGGATTGGCCGGCCAGGCGGCCGAAGAACGTCGAATCCCCGAGCGACAGCCCGCTGCAGTAGCCCTGCGCCGCCACGCCGGATGTGGTCCGGCCGGCCGCGTACAGGCCGGGCACCGGCTCGCCGTCGATGTCTAGCACCGACCCGTCGGGACGGGTGTGCAGCCCGCCCAGGGTGAAGGGCGCGTAGATGAACTTGTCGGCGCGCAGATCGAAGGCGGCCAGCGGCGGCACCAGCGGGGTGAGCAGCGGCGGACGCTTGTGGAACAGCGGGTCGGCGCCGTTGCCTGCGTGCTCGTTGTAGTAGTCGAGCGTGGTGGTGAGCGAGCCGACCGGCAGGCCGATCTCGGACTCCAGCTCGGCGGCCGTCTCGCACACCCAGGTGGCCGGGATGTTGAGCCAGTTCGGCGAATAGTGCTCCTCGTCGACGATCAGGTAGGCCTGACCCCGCTGGTGGATGAGCGCCTGCTGGCCGACCCGCCCCTGGTAGGTGTCCTCGTTGACGAACCGCTGCCCGCAGGCGTTGACGAGAACGCCGTGGACCAGGCCCTGCGGGGCGTTGAAGGGCAGGGCGCACTCGATCGCGTCCATCCGTTTGATCCGGGCGCCGACGGCCTCGGCCATCCGGATGCCGCGACCGTCATCGCCCTCGGTCCCCAACCGCAGCGGGGTGGGAAGCACGGCGGGCGCGTGCTGCTCGATCATCTCCGGGTTGTGGATGAATCCGCCGGCGGCCAGCACCACGCCGGTACGGGCGCGGATCGCCACCTGCTCGCCGTATCGGGTCGCCACCAGGCCGACGACCCGCCCTTCGGCGTCGGTCACCAGGCACTCAACCCGGGTGTCGAAGGCGGCGCGCGCTCCGGCGTCCAGGGCGGCCGTGGCCAGCCGGTCCATCAACACCTTGCCGCCCGGCCGGCCGCCCTGCACGATGTGCCCCCGCTGTGCGGGCGTCGCGATCTCGTCGTAGGGGTGCGCGTTCTCGCCGCCGGTGAACATCAGGCCTTCGCCGTCCACGGGAGACGTCCCGTTCGCCGTCGGGACCACCGTGCCGAGGAACTGCACGCCGCGCGCGATCAGCCACTCGCGGTGTTCGAGGCTGCGCTCGCAGTAGAGGTCGATCTTGACGTCATCGGGCGCGGGCCCACACGCCGCCTTGAGGAACGTCTTCATGTTCGCGACGGTGTCCTCGACGCCCGCAGCCCGCTGCTCCGCGGTTCCGCCGCCGAGGTACACGAACCCGTCGGACATCGCGGCCGCGCCACCGGCCGCACTCGTCCGGTCGAGGACGAGCACCTCCGCCCCGGCCGCCGCCGCCTCGTACGCGGCCGACGACCCGGCGGCGCCGAAGCCCACCACGACGACGTCGGCCTCGTCGGCCCAGGTCGCGATCTCGGCTGCCGGCCGAGGCGCAACGCTCACGCCAGCACCAGGTCCGCGCCCGAGAGCGCCGCCGCACCCGCGCGCTCGTCGACCGTGGTGGCCAGCACGAACCGGCCCGACTCGCGCCAGACCGCGGTGCGCAGCGTTTCGCCCGGGAACACGACACCGGCGAAGCGCACGCCGAACCCGCCGACCCGCGTCGCATCGCCCTCGAGCAGTTCGTCGACCACGGCTTTGGCCACCATCCCGTACGTGCACAGCCCGTGCAGGATCGGTGCGGGAAAGCCAGCGGTGGCCGCGAACTCCGGATCGGAGTGCAGCGGGTTGCGGTCCCCGAGCAGCCGGTACCACAGCGCCTGCTGCGGCAGCGTCGGCGTGACGATGACGGCGTCCGGCTCGCGCTCGGGCGGTCCGGACGGTCCGGATGGTCCGCGATCACCGCCGAAGCCGCCCTCGCCGCGGGCAAAGATGCTCGACGTGTTCGTCCACAGCCGGGTGCCGTCGAGGTCGGTCACGGTCGTCTCGGTCTCGACCACGGCGGCCGATCCCTTGTCGTAGATGCCCTTCACCCGCGACGCGGCGCGGGCCGCGCCGTCGGTCGGCAGCGGGCGATGGACGTCGACGCGCTGCGCCCCGTGCAGCACCTGGGCGAGGTCGATCGAGATGCCCGGGTACTGGACTCGGGGCGGCTCGAACACGTGCACGGACTGGGCGACGACGGCGAAGGTCGGCAGGACCTGGAGGTTCTTCTCGGTCGCGTACCGCAGCTCGCGGGGGTCGGTAGGAGCGGCACCGGCACCGAGGGCCAGGTGATAGAGCAGGACGTCGGAGGAGGTCCAGGAGAACTCCTGGGCCGGCAGTTCGGCGCCGAGCGCGACGCTCAGGTCAATGGGCACCGTGCAGCTCCTCCGGGGTCGGTCGGGCCGCGCGACCGCTGCCGCGCGTGGCCCTCGCGTTCCGCGCTATGTGCATCGCGGCGAGGTAGCCGAACGTGAGTGCCGGTCCGATCGTCGCGCCCGGGCCGGCGTACGTGTGGCCCATGACCGTTGCGCTGACGTTGCCCGCGGCGTACAGACCGTCGATCGCCGAGCCGTCCGCGCGCAGCACCCGCCCGTGGACGTCGGTGCGCAGACCGCCCTTCGTGCCCAGGTCGCCGGGAACCATCGTGATCGCGTAGAACGGCCCTTGATCGATCGGCGACAGGCACGGGTTGGGCTTGACCGTCGGGTCGCCGTAGTAGCGGTCGTAGCCGCTGTCGCCGCGCCCGAAGTCGGCGTCCCGGCCGGCGCGGACGAACCCGTTGAAGCGTTCGACGGTGCCCGCCAGGGCCTCGGCGGGCAGCCCGATCTTGTCGGCGAGCTCGGCCACGGTCGCGGCCCGGACCACGACGCCGGCCTTGTACCAGCGGCCGGGGAACGGTCGCCGGGGCGGCACCCCGGCGAAGACGTAACGATTGCGGTACCGCTGGTCGATGATCATCCAGCACGGGATGTTCGCGCCCGGCCCGGCTCCGCGTCCGTACTCGCCCCCGTACATCTTGTGCACGGCCTCGACGTAGGGCATCGCCTCGTTCATGAACCGCTCGCCGCGCACGTTCACCATGATCCCCCCGGGGAGCGTCCGCTCGGCCAGGCAGAACCACGGGCCACCCGTGAGCGGGATGGACGGGCCCCACCACGCGTCGTCCATCAGGTCGAGCGCCGCGCCCAGCCGCTCGCCGGCCAGGATGCCGTCGCCGGTGTTGGCCGCGGCGCCGACGGTCCAGTCCGCCCCGATCGGCGCGCGTTGGTACTGCTGGCGCAGCGCGGCGTTGCGTTCGAAGCCGCCGCACCCGAGGACGACGCCGTGGGTGGCCCGGAGCAGTCGCTGCTGGCCGTCGCTCGTCACGATCACCCCAGCGACGACATCGTCCTCGACGTGCAGATCCTCGAGCGCGGTGTCGAGCAGGACTGGGACGCCGGCCTGCATGAGCCCGACTCGCAGCGCGGCCGTGAAGGCCTGCCCCCGCACGACGAGGTCCTTGCGAGTGAGCATCGCCCACACCCAGCGCAGCCCGATCCGCAGCACGCGGAGCGCGCCGCGCGGGGTGCGCATCATCAGCGTCGCCCACCGGAAGTCGGCCTGGGTCACGGTGACGTTGAGTGGCGCCTTGCCGTAGTCCGGCTCGAGGTGGGCGCGCTGGGCGCCGAGCTTCTTCAGATCGAACGGCTTCGGTTCGACCGACCGGCCCCCGACGCGGCCGCCCGGGGCCTCGGGGTAGTAGTCGGAGTAGTCGGGCACCCACTGCATCCGCAGCGGCGAGTTCGCGAGCAGGAAGGACAGCGCCTCGGGCCCGCGTTCGAGGTAGGTGTCGATCCGGTCGGCCGGCACGACGCCCCCGACGATGCTGTGCAGGTACGTGCGCGCGGCCTCGGGGGTGTCGTCGACCCCGTCGCGGCGCAGCACCTCGTTGTTGGGGATCCAGACGCCGCCGCCCGACCGCGCGGTCGAACCACCGAAGTTCGACGCCTTCTCGACGATGACGGCCCGCAGGCCGTGGCGCTGGGCGGTCAGCGCGGCCGCCATTCCCGCTGCGCCGCTGCCCACGACGACGACGTCGTACTCCTCACCCCCCGCGATCGCTTCGCGATTTCGCTGGGACCGCGAAGAGCCCTCGTCCGGCATGTGGAACAGGTTATAGTCTTGGCCTGGAGAAGCGCTATAGGAGCGGGATAGATTCGCACTCACGCTTGTAGAACGCGTTCTAGGAATCTGGTCGATGTGGGAAGGGCGTGGATGTCGAAAGCGACCGCGGCGATCGTCGGCTCCGGCAACATCGGCACCGATCTGCTGTACAAGCTGCTGCGCTCGGACGTGATCGAGCCGCGGTGGATGGTCGGCGTCGATCCCGCCAGCGAGGGCCTGAAGCGGGCAGCGAACCTGGGCATCGAGACGACCGCGGACGGCGTGGACGGGCTGCTGGCCCACGGCCAGCGTCCCGACGTCGTCTTCGAGGCCACGTCCGCCTACGTTCATCGGGCCAATGCGCCGCGCTACG
>DATAQD010000055.1:0-13009 GCA_036264855.1 Jatrophihabitans sp.
GCGTCGGTGCCCTGTCGGTGCGGCCACAGCTGCACCGCGGGACCGTCGCCCAGCGCGTCCACCCCGGCGAAGGCCGGCCGGGCATCGATGAGGTCATGACCGGTCACGACCTCGGCGGTCTCGGCGAGATGGGGCGAGCAGGTGACGTAGGCGACGACTCCTCCGGGCCGGGTCACGCGCAGGGCCGCGGCGAGCAGTTCCCTTTGCAGCCCGGCCAGGTCGGCGACGTCCTCGGGCCGGCGGCGCCACCTCGCCTCCGGGCGTCGACGGAGCGCGCCCAGCCCGGTGCAGGGTGCGTCGACGAGGACCCGGTCGTACCCGCCCTCTCGCGCCGGGAACTCGCGGGCGTCACCGACCTGGACGTCGACCGACCAGTGGGCAGTCACCCGGCGCACGAGCTCGGCCCGGTGGGCCCGGCTCTCGTTCGCGGTCAGGACGGCCCCGCGCTCGGCGGCGAGCGCGGCCAGCAGCGCGGCCTTGCCGCCCGGCCCGGCGCACAGGTCCAGCCATTGCTCGTCGGGGCCCTCGACCGGAGCCCCGGCCAGGGCCAGGGCGCAGAGCTGGCTGCCCTCGTCCTGCACGCCGGCCTGCCGAGCCCGCACGGCCGCGAGATCGGCCGGGTCACCGCCGGTCATCCGCACCGCGTACGGCGAGTACGGACCGGCGTCTCCGCCCGACTCGGCCAGCAAGTCCGCGCGCGTCACCAACCCGGGCCAGGCCACGAGATGGGTTCGGGGCCGCTCGTCGTCGGCCGCCAGGGCCCGGGCCGTCTCGTCCAGGTCGCCGTCGAGCGCCGCCGCGAAGGCCTCGACGATCCACAGCGGGTGCGCGGTGCGGACCGCGAGCACCCGCTCCGGTGATCCGCCGGCGGACAGCTCGTCGGCCCACGCATCCCAGGTGTAGACGGCGACCCGCCTGAGGATCGCGTTGACGAAGCCGCCCGCGCGACCGTGGCCCACGGCCCGTGCGAGATCGACGGTGGTCGCCACCGCGGCGTGCGGCGGGATCCGGGTGCGCAGCGCCTGATACGCCCCCAACCGCAGCAGATCCAGCACCCCGGGCTCGACGTCGCTCAGCGGGCGGTCGATGCAGCGGCCCAGGATCTCGTCGATCGTGCCGATCGCCCGCAGCGTGCCGTACCCCAATTCGGTGGCCAGGGCCGCGTCCCGGCCGGACAGCCCGCGCGCCGCGATCAGGCGGGGCAGGACGAGGTTCGCGTAGGCGTCCTGGGCCTCGACCGCGCGCAGGACCTCGAAGGCGGCGACGCGCGCCGGATCGACGGGGCCGCGGCGCGCCGGGCGCGGGCGTTCAGGCAAGGTTCTCCCCCGCGGTGATGCGGGCCCCCCGGGCCCAGTCGGCCGCAGCCATCGGCTTGCGGCCCGGCGGTTGGACGACGCCGAGCTCGACGTCGATGGTCGCGGTGCCGACCGCCACGCCCGACTTCGTCACGTGCAACTCGCCCGGCTGGAGGTCGTTGGCGCCGCGCAGCCGGACCGGTCCGACCTTGAGCCGCTCCCCGCGAAAGGTCGTCCAGGCACCGGGGGCCGGTGTGCAGGCCCGCACCGCGCGGTCGACGTGCCGACCCGGTGACGTCCAGGAGACCCGGGCATCGTCGACCGTGATCTTGGGCGCCAGCGACACCCCGTCGCTACTCTGCGGGACGGCGATCAGGCTGCCGTCGCCGATGCCGTTCATCGTGGCGACCATCAGCCCGGCACCGCTGATCGACAGCCGCTCAAGTAGTTCTCCGGCGGTGTCGGCGGGTCGGATCGCCTCGGTGACGACCCCGTACACCGGCCCGGTGTCCAGGCCCGCGTCGATGAGGAAGGTGGACGCGCCCGTGACGTCGTCGCCGTGCCACAAGGCGTGTTGGACGGGCGCCGCCCCCCGCCAGGCCGGCAACAGCGAGAAGTGCAGGTTCACCCATCCGTGCGGCGGCACCGCGAGTGCGGACGGGGGCAGCAGGGCGCCGTAGGCCACGACCGCGCAGCACTCGACGCCGAGTTCGGCGAGGTGCGTCAGGAACTCCGGCGCGGACGGGCGGTGCGGAGTCAGCACCGGGACGCCGGCCTGGGTCGCCAGGTCGGCGACCGGTGAGGGGGCGACCCGCCGACCGCGGCCGGCCGGCGCGGGCGGTCGGGTGACGGCAGCGACGATCTCGTGGTCTGGCGCATCGAGCAGCGCCCGCAACGTGGGCACCGCGGCCGCCGGCGTCCCTGCGAACGCCAGCCTCATCCGCGGCGACCGGGCGTCGGGTGCGGACTGATCTTGATCTTCGGCACGCTCGCGCCGGACCAGCTGGCTTCGCGGATCGCCCGCATCGCCTGCTTGCGGGTCTCGGTGTCCATCCGATCGACGAACAGGACCCCGTCGAGGTGATCCGTCTCGTGCTGCACGCACCGGGCGAGCTTGGCGGTGCCCTCGACGGTCACGGGATCGCCGAACATGTTCTGGCCGTGCGCCACGACATGCTCTTTGCGGCGGCAATCGAAGGTCAGCCCGGGAATCGACAGGCACCCTTCCGGCCCGTCCTGCTCCTCGTCGTCCGGGAAGTGCAGGACCGGGTTGATCAGGTGCCCGGACATCGAATCGTCGACATGGTAGACGAACACCCGCAGGCCGACGCCGATCTGCGGCGCGGCCAGGCCCACCCCGGGAGCGGCGAGCATCGTCTCGGCGAGGTCGGCCACCAGCGTGCGCAGTTCCTTGTCGAAGTCCACGACCACGTCGGCCGGCGTACGCAGCACCGGGTCACCGAACAGGCGAATGGGCTGAACCGTCACGAGTGGCGAGTCTAACGAGTCCTGGGCCGGCACCCCGCCGTCCGATAGTTAGGATGGCTAACGAATGAAAGGAATGTCGGTGCCCCATAACGAAGCCCACGACCGCCGGGTCGCGCTGTCGGTGACGACGGTCGGCATCCTGGCCGCGACCTTGAACTCGTCGATCTTGCTCATCTCGCTGCCGGCCATCTTCACCGGCCTCGGCCTGAACCCCCTCGCCCCCGAGAACGTCTCGTACCTGCTGTGGATGTTGATGGGCTTCCTGCTCGCGACCGCGGTCCTGGTCGTGACCTTCGGACGCCTCGGTGACCAGTACGGCCGGGCCCGGCTGTTCAACCTCGGCGTCCTGATCTTCACGGTCGCGTCGGTGGGGTGCGCGCTGGTGCCCAGTACCGGCGCCGCCGGCGCGATCGAGATCATCCTGCTGCGGGTCGTGCAGGGTGTGGGCGGCGCCATGGTGATGGCGAACTCCACGGCGATCATCACCGACGCATTCCCGCCCGAACGGCGCGGCTTCGCGCTCGGCGTGAACCAGGTGTCGGCCCTGGCCGGATCGTTCCTCGGCCTCATCATCGGCGGCCTGCTGTCCGAGTGGCACTGGCGGGCGGTGTTCTGGGTGAGCGTGCCGGTCGGCGTGTGGGGCACGTGGATGGGCTACCGGACGCTGCACGACCGGCCGCGCGACCGCACCCGCAAGGTGACCATCGACTGGTGGGGGAACCTCACGTTCGGCGTCGGTCTGATCGCCGTCCTCGTGGCGATGACCTACGGCCTGCAGCCCTACGGCGGCCACACGATGGGGTGGACGTCGCCAAGGGTGATGACGGGGCTGGTCGGCGGGGTCGTCCTGCTGGTCGCCTTCGTCGTCATCGAGACCAAGGTCGCCGACCCGATGATCAACATGCGGCTGTTCAAGGTGCGGGCCTTCAGCGCCGGGCAGGCCGTGAACCTGCTCGCCGCGATGTCGCGCGGCGGTCTGCAGTTCATGCTCATCATCTGGTTGCAGGGCATCTGGCTGCCGCTGCACGGCTACAACTTCCACGACACGCCCCTGTGGGCCGGCATCTACATGTTGCCGCTGACGATCGGGTTCCTCATCGCCGGACCGGCTTCCGGCGCGGTGTCGGACCGCTTCGGCGCGCGCGCATTCGCCACGGGCGGGCTGGTGCTGACCGCGCTGACCTTCCTCGGCCTCATCCTGCTGCCGGCGGACTTCAACTACGTCCTGTTCGCGCTGCTCCTCGCGTTCAACGGCATCGGCATGGGGTTGATGGCGGCCCCGAACTCCGCGGCGATCATGAACGCGGTGCCGGCGTCCGAGCGGGGCGCCGCGTCCGGGATCCGCGCGACCGGGATGAACGCGGGCATGGTGCTGTCATTGGGCGGGTTCTTCACCCTGATGGCGGTCGGCCTGTCGAGTCGGTTGCCGCAGGCGCTCGCGCACGGGCTCACCGCCGCCGGCGTCTCGCCGGACGCCGCGACGAGCGCCTCCCACGTGTCGCCGGTCGCGACCCTGTTCGCCGCCTTCCTCGGCGACAACCCGATCCGCGCGCTGGTGCCCAACCCGGGCCCCCTGGCGGACACGTCGACGATCTACGGGCAGTCGTTCTTCCCGCACCTGATCTCGGGCCCGTTCCGGCACGGCCTGCTGATCGCCTTCAGCGCGTCGATCCTCATGCTGCTGATCGCGGCCGCCGTCTCGCTGATGCGCGGCAAGCGCTTCGTCCACGCCGACGCCGTCGGTGCACCCCACCACGACACCGTCGTCGAGTCGATGGCCCGCGAAGGCGACGCGCTCGCAGTGCCCGCGGTGCTCGACGAGGACAGCGTGCACGACGCCGTGACCGGGCGCTCGCGGAAACCGTGACGGCCGGGCCTCAGATCGGCTCGAGCGGGTCCAGGGCGATGCGGACCGGCTCGGCCGAGCGGCGGGCCGAACGACCGGCGGCGGCCGCCTTGAGCGCCGCCGCGAGGTCGGCACCGTGTTCCCGGGCGACGCGGACGAGGATCCGTTCGGTCTCGCGGTCGGCGGGGACCGGGCCCACGACCTGGGCGCCGCCCGGCAGGTGGGCACCCGCCAGCAGTTCGGCGAGCGCCGTGGGCGACCCGGTCAGCGAGGCCATCCGGGCGACCGGCGGAAAGTCCAGCTCGCCGCGTTCGGCCAGCTCGCGGGCCGCCGACCCGGCCGGATCCCACCGCACGAGCGCCTGCACGGCGGCCACGCCGGCGTCAGCGCCCACGACCACCGTGCCGCCGGCCCGCACGAGCGCGGCGGCGTTCATCCAGCGCCGCAGCGCTTCTTCCGCGGCGCGCAGGTCGGCCCGGGCCAGCAACGCCCAGCCGTCCAACAGCAACGCCGCGCCGTAGCCGCCGGGGCACACCGGCTCGGCCCCGGGGGTCGCCACCACCACGGCCGGCTCGTCGTCGACCTCGGCCAGGACCCGCTCGCCCCCGGACGTGCGGACGGCGGCCCCGGGGAAGGCCCGGCCCAGCTCCTCGGCGGTGCGCCCGGCGCCGACGACGACCGCGCGGAGCCGCCGTCCACCGCAGGTCGGGCACGCCCAGTCCTGCGCCGGGCGCCCGCACCACCGGCAGGCCGGGATACCCCGTTCGGAGGGCGCCGCCAGCGGCCCGGCACACACCGCACAGCGGGCGGGCGTCCGGTCGCGGGCGCAGGCCAAGGCCGGTACGTAGCCGCGGCGGGGCACCTGGACGAGGACCGGATGGCCCGCCGCCAGCGCGTCGCGGGTGGTGCGCCATGCGAGGCTCGGCAACCGGGCCGCCGCCGCGGCCGGGTCCCGCGACACCTCGACGTCGTCGGCGACCGGGCGCACGAGCGGAGCCACGGCCCGCAACTGGCGGCGCTCGGCGGCGATCTCGTGCGCCCACCCGGACTCGACCAGCAACTGCGCCTCGGCCGTGCGGGCGTGGCCGGCGACGAGCAGCGCGGCGCCGGTCTGCGCCGACCGCAGCGACAGCACGTCGCGGGCGTGCGGGTACGGCGCCCGTGGCTCGGCGTGCAGGTCGTCGCCCTCGTCCCAGATCGCGAGCAGGCCGAGGTCGGCGACCGGGGCGTAGACCGCGGCCCGAGTGCCGATCACGACCCGCACGCCACCGCGCCGCACGGACACCCAGCGGCGGTACCGCTCGGCCGGGCCCAGGTCGGCGGCGAGCGCGACATGGCGACCGACGCCCAGAGCAGCCCTCATGGCGACGTCGAGACGTTCGAGGTCGCGGGCGTCGGGCACGACGACGATCGCGCCCCGTCCCGCGTCCAGGGCCACTCGTGCGGCCGACGCGAGCCGGGCGGGCCAGTCCTCGCCGGGCAGCGCCGACCACACCGCGCGGGCGGGGCGGCCGTCGGCGACGGCGGCGAGGAACGCCGGTCCGGCCCGGTAGCGCCCGAATCCTGGGTCAGGGCGGTCCGGCAGGTCACCGACCACCTTGGGCGCGGACGACTCGGCGCCGGCGTGGCGCGACGGAACGCCCAGGCGCACCACGTCGACGAAGTTGCCGGCCCAGCGATCGGCGACCGCTCGGAACAGCGCGATGGTCTCGGGCGTGAGCACGGGCTCGGCGCCGACCGCGCGCTCCACGTAGGCCAGCGGCCCCTCGTGATCGGTCTGGTCCCGGCGTTCCAGCACGTAGGCGTCGACCAGGCGGCCGGCGAAGCGGACCCGCACCCGCGAGCCCGGCCGCACCACGTCATGCAGCGTCGACGGGACGGCGTAGTCGAACGGCCGGTCCAGGTGCGGCAGCGCGACGTCGACCATCAGCCGGGCGACGGGGTCGACCTGCGCCGGTTCCCGCCCCGCCTTCGGCTGCGCAGGGCGGCGGCTGGTCACGCGATGTTCCTACCAGCCAACCCGGACGGTTTCCGGGGATCAGCCTGACGGCGAATCGCTCAGCTGTTCGCGATCTTGGCGAGCTGCTCGGCGCGGTCGGTGCGCTCCCAGGTGAAGTCGGGGAGCTCGCGGCCGAAGTGGCCGTAGGCGGCGGTCCGGGCGTAGATCGGGCGCTTGAGGTCGAGATCGCGGATGATCGCGGCCGGCCGCAGGTCGAAGACCTCGGTGATGGCCTCGGCGATCCGGTCCACCGGGACCGTCTCGGTCCCGAAGGTCTCGACGAACAGGCCCACTGGCTCGGCCTTGCCAATCGCGTACGCGACCTGGACCTCGCACCGCGACGCGAGCTTGGCCGCGACCACGTTCTTGGCCACCCAGCGCATCGCGTACGCCGCCGAGCGGTCGACCTTCGACGGGTCCTTGCCGGAGAATGCGCCGCCGCCGTGACGGGCCATGCCGCCGTACGTGTCGACGATGATCTTGCGGCCGGTCAGGCCGGCGTCGCCCATCGGTCCGCCGACGACGAATCGGCCGGTCGGGTTCACGAGCAGCCGGTAGCCCTCGGTCTCGATGCCGAGACCTTCGATGACCGGACGGACGACGTGCTCCTCGATGTCGGGCTTGAGCAGCGTCTCGAGGTCGATGTCGTCGGCGTGCTGGCTGGAGATGACGACGGTGTCCAGGCGCGTGGCCTTGCCGTCCACGTACTCGATGGTGACCTGGGTCTTGCCGTCGGGCCGGAGGTAGGCGACCGTGCCGTTCTTGCGGACCTCGGTCAGCTTCTCGGCGAGCCGGTGCGCGAGCCAGATCGGCAGCGGCATCAGCTCTGGAGTCTCGTCGCTCGCGTAGCCGAACATCAGGCCCTGGTCGCCCGCGCCCTGCGCGGCGATCGCGTCCTCGCTGCCCTCGACCCGGGCCTCGTAGGCCTTGTCGACGCCCTGCGCGATGTCGGCTGACTGGCTGCCGATCGAGATGCTCACGCCGCACGACTCGCCGTCGAAGCCCTTGCGCGAGGAGTCGTAGCCGATCTCGAGGATCACCTCGCGGACCAGCTTCGGGATGTCGGCGTAGCCGGACGTCGTGACCTCCCCGGCCACGTGCACCTGCCCGGTCGTGATCAGGGTCTCGACCGCGACGCGGCTCTGCGGGTCCTCGGCCAGCAGGGCGTCGAGGATCGAGTCACTGATCTGGTCCGCGATCTTGTCCGGGTGCCCTTCGGTGACGGATTCGGACGTGAACAGGCGACGGGTCACAAAGCGCTCCGGGGTATTGGGGCTGAAGGTTCGGTCGAGTGTAACGGTCGGGTGTGTTCGGGCGCGCGTTGTGCTCAGGAGAGACGCGAGGCGACGGCGTCCCACACGGCGGCCGCCAAGAGGGCCTTCGGACCGAATTCGACCGGTGTCTCGGTGCCGTCTGAGCTCAGGATAACCCCCGCGTTGTCCGCCTGGGCGAAGGCCTTTCCCGGGCCGACGGCGTTCACCACGAGCAGGTCGCAGCCCTTGCGGGCCAGCTTCGCGCGGCCGTGGTCAAGCACGCTCGCGTCACCGTCCCCGGTCTCGGCCGCAAACCCCACCAGGAGGCGACCCGGGCGGCGGGCGGCGACGAGTTCGTCGAGGATGTCCGGGTTCTCCTGCAAGGAGAGGGTCGGGGGCGGCCCGCCCAGTTTCTTGATCTTGTGATCCGCGGCGTCGGACGGGCGGAAGTCGGCCACCGCCGCGGCCATGACGACGGCGTCAGCGTCCTCGGCCGCCTTGTGCACGGCGTCACGCAGTTCGAGGGCGCTGCCGACCCGGACGACGTCCGCGCCGGCGGGATCGGGCAGGTCGACGTTGGCCGCGATGAGGGTGACCCTCGCCCCCCGCGCGGCGGCGACGGCAGCGAGCGCGTAGCCCTGCTTGCCCGATGACGCGTTGCCCAGGAAGCGCACCGGATCGATGGGCTCGCGGGTCCCTCCAGCGCTGACGACGACGTGCCGCCCGGCGAGATCATGCGGCAGCGCGTCGGGCCGGCGCAGGAGCAGTTCGGCCAGCCGGGCGATCTCGTCCGGTTCGGGCAGGCGGCCCTTGCCGGTATCGGCGCCGGTGAGCCGTCCGGTCGCCGGATCCACCACGATCGAGCCGCGCCGACGCAGCGTGGCGACGTTGTCGCAGGTGGCCGGGTGCTCCCACATCTCGGTGTGCATGGCCGGGACGAACAGCACCGGACATCGGGCCGTCAGCAGAGTGTTGGTGAGCAGGTCGTCCGCCAGCCCGTGCGCAGCCTTGGCCAGCAGGTCCGCGGTGGCCGGCGCGATGACGACGAGATCGGCGTGGCGACCGAGGTGCACGTGGGGGACGTCGGCCACGTCGGTCCAGACGTCCGACGCGACCGGGTGGTGCGAAAGGGCGGCCCAGGTGGCGGCGCCCACGAACTGCAACGCCGAGGCGGTCGGAATGACCTGGACGTCGTGCCCGGCCTCGGTCAATCTGCGCAGCAGGTCGGCCGCCTTATAGGCGGCGATACCCCCGGCAACGCCCAGCACGACACGGCTCACGCCCCCATAATGGCCCGCCGCGAGCCGATCTGGCCCCGAACGTGACCGGCAGCGCGGCGAGGGCGCCCGAAATGATCACCTTGTCCTCCCGCCAGGTCGCTGAAGTTCCTTTCCGCCGGGTCGCTCAAGCGCAGCGAAACCGACCAACCGGCGCGGAACCCGTGACCGACACCGGTCACCCGCGGCCCGCCCGACTGACCAGCGGGAGCCGCCAATCGGCGGATCAGCTCAGGCCGGCGTGGGCTCGGCGCTCGGCTTGAATTCGATGAGGTCCGCGTTGATCTCGCGCATGGCGATCGAGAGCGGCTTCTCCTGCGGGGCGGTCTCGACCAGCGGGCCGACGTACTCGAGCAGGCCCTCGCCGAGCTGGCTGTAGTAGGCGTTGATCTGGCGGGCCCGCTTCGCGGCGATGATCACCAACGCGTACTTCGACTGCGTCCGCTCGAGCAGCTCGTCGATGGGCGGGTTGGTGATGCCTTCGGGTGAGGACACGGCTCAGCTCTCTTTGCGTCGGATCAGGTTCGACTTCGGATCGGGAAAGGCACCGGCCAGATAACTGCGCGCAGTCCGATCCGGCAGACCTCTTCCCCGCCATCGTAGCAAGTGGGGGACCCAAAGCCGGGCAGCGCGGCGGGCCGCACGGGTGCGCAGACCTCGCGGGCGCGGCGGACATCGCGCCTCAGGAAGCAGGACCGGGTGCACACCACCGGCCCGCCCTAAGGCAGGCTTGGCTACATTGCCAGAAACCGCGCGGCGTACGCGGGTGGTTCCCGCGCGCGCCGGCGCCGTGCCCGGCCAGCCTCCCGCTGCGTCCTGAATGGAGTGGTCTGTGCTCATCGGAGTAAGCCGCGAGTCCCGCCCCGGCGAGACGCGGGTCGCGGCCACACCCAACACCGTCGAGCAACTGCGCGGCCTCGGCTACGCCGTCCTGGTCGAGGCCGGCGCCGGGCACGGCGCCAACTTCACCGACGACGCCTACATCGACGCCGGGGCATCGATCGGGTCGACGGCCGAGATCTGGCAGGCGGACATCGTCTTCAAGGTCAACGCCCCGTCCTCGGAGGAGATCGCGCTGCTCGCGGCCGGGTCGACGCTGGTGAGCCTACTCAGTCCCGCGCTGAGCCCCGAGCTGATCGACGAGCTGGCGACGCGGCCGATCACGGCCCTGGCGATGGACGCGGTCCCCCGGATCTCACGGGCCCAGTCCCTGGACGTCCTGAGCTCGATGGCCAACATCGCCGGCTACCGCGCGGTCATCGAGGCCGCGCACGTCTTCGGCCGCTTCTTCACCGGCCAGGTGACTGCGGCCGGCACGGTGCCGCCGGCCAAGGTCCTGGTGGCCGGTGCCGGCGTGGCCGGGCTGGCCGCGATCGGTGCGGCGAACAGCCTCGGGGCGATCGTCCGCGCGACCGACCCGCGGCCCGAGGTCGCCGATCAGGTCCGCTCGCTCGGCGGTGAGTTCCTCGCCGTCGAGGTAGCGACCGAGGTCAGCACGGACGGCTATGCCAAGGCCACCACCGAGGAGTACGACCGGCGCGCGGCCGAGATCTACTCCGAGCAGGCCGCCGACGTCGACATCATCATCACCACCGCGCTGATCCCGGGCCGCCCGGCGCCCAAGCTGCTCACGGCCGAGGACGTCGCCAGCATGAAGCCGGGCAGCGTCATCGTCGACATGGCCGCCCAGCAGGGCGGCAACGTGGCCGGCTCGCAGGCCGGCGAGGTGGTCGTCACCGACAACCAGGTGACGATCATCGGTTACACCGATCTCCCCGGCCGGCTGCCCGCCCAGGCGTCCCAGCTGTACGGCACCAACCTGGTCAACCTGATGAAGCTGATGACGCCCGACAAGGACGGGCAGCTCGTCCTCGACCTCGATGACGTCGTGCAACGCGGCGTCACTGTGGTCCACAACGGCGAGAAGCTGTGGCCCCCTCCCCCGGTGCAGGTGTCGGCGGCCCCGGCCGCGGCGCCGGCCGCCGTCAGAGCACCGAAGCAGGAGAAGGCTCCGATCTCGGCGACCCGCAAGTTCGCCGTGGTCGCGATCGGCGCGGTTGCGCTGTTCCTGATCACCGCGTTCTCGCCGGCTCAGCTGATCACGAACTTCACCGTTTTCGTGCTCGCCGTCGTCATCGGCTACTACGTGATCGGCAAGGTGCACCACGCGTTGCACACCCCGTTGATGTCGATCACGAACGCGATCTCCGGGATCATCGTCGTCGGCGCCCTGGTGCAGATCGGGAGCCACGACACCATCGTCCGGACGCTCTCCTTCGTCGCGATCCTCCTGGCGAGCATCAACATCTTCGGCGGCTTCGCCGTCACCCGACGCATGCTCAGCATGTTCTCGAAGGGCTGAACCGGTGACTGCCACCACCATCGCGCAAGCCGCGTACATCGTCGCCGCCCTGCTGTTCATCCTCAGCCTGGCCGGCCTGTCCAAACACGAGACGTCCCGGCAGGGCATCGTCTTCGGCATCGCCGGCATGGCGATCGCGCTGGCGGCCACCATCGGCCAGGCCACCCAGGACATTGCCGCGATCGGCGCGACGCTGCTGGTCATCGCCGTCGTCATCGGGGCGGTCATCGGCCTTTGGCGGGCGCGCGCCGTCGAGATGACCGGGATGCCGGAGCTCATCGCCGCGCTGCACAGCTTCGTCGGCCTCGCGGCCGTGCTGGTCGGCTGGGACGGCTATTACGGCGTCGAGGCCAAGGGCAGCGCTGAGATCGAGATCGCCCACGACCTGCTCCGCATCCATCACGCCGAGGTGTTCATCGGCGTGTTCATCGGCGCGGTGACGTTCACCGGCTCGATCGTCGCGTTCCTGAAGCTCTCGGCGCGGATCAATTCCCGGCCCCTGATGCTGCCCGGCAAGAACGTGCTGAACGTGGGCGCCCTGGTGGCCTTCGTCGGACTGACCGTCGCGTTCGTAACCAGCCCTTCGCTGGGGCTGCTCGTCGCCGTCACCGCGGTGGCCCTGGCCCTGGGCTGGCACCTGGTCGCCTCGATCGGCGGCGGCGACATGCCAGTCGTGGTCTCGATGCTCAACAGCTACTCCGGGTGGGCCGCGGCGGCCTCAGGCTTCCTGCTCAACAACAACCTGTTGATCGTGACGGGCGCGCTGGTCGGCTCGTCCGGTGCGTACCTGTCCTACATCATGTGCCAGGCAATGAACCGCTCGTTCATCTCGGTGATCGCGGGCGGATTCGGCATCGAGAGCGCGTCCAGCGACGACACCGACTACGGCGACTACCGCGAGATCAACGCCCAG
This sequence comes from Jatrophihabitans sp., assembly GCA_036264855.1. GTDB lineage: Bacteria > Actinomycetota > Actinomycetes > Mycobacteriales > Jatrophihabitantaceae > Jatrophihabitans. The sequence continues at coordinate 12,434 of DATAQD010000055.1, forward strand.
GACGCCGCCGAGCTGCTCAAGGACGCGTCGTCGGTGATCATCACCCCGGGGTACGGCATGGCCGTCGCGCAGGCGCAGTACCCGGTTGCGGACCTCACCCGGACGCTGCGCGAACGGGGCATCGAGGTGCGCTTCGGCATTCACCCCGTCGCGGGACGGCTGCCTGGCCACATGAACGTGCTGCTGGCCGAGGCCAAGGTGCCCTACGACATCGTCCTCGAGATGGACGAGATCAACGACGACTTCGCGGCGACGTCAGTCGTGCTCGTGATCGGCGCCAACGACACCGTCAACCCCTCCGCGGCCGAGGACCCGAGCAGCCCGATCGCCGGCATGCCGGTCTTGCACGTGTGGGAGGCGCAGCACGTCATCGTGTTCAAGCGCTCGATGGCCGCCGGCTACGCCGGAGTGCAGAACCCGCTGTTCTTCCGGGACAACACCCAGATGCTCTTCGGCGACGCCAAGGAACGCGTCCAGGACATCCTCAAAGCGCTGTAGCTCTCACCGTCAGCCGCGTGCGATCAGCGCGGCCACCTCGCGGGCCGCGTCCTCGACGTCGTTGTTGACGACGACGTG
>DATAQD010000106.1:0-5174 GCA_036264855.1 Jatrophihabitans sp.
CACCGTCCACCGGACGCTCCAGCGGCGCTCGCGGCCGCCCACCGCAACCCCCTCGACCGTCACGAAACGCGCCACGACCCAACCCTGCCGCGGCCCCGGCCGCGAGGTACTCGACCCGGGACTGGCCCACGCCCGTATGACGGCCCTCCGCGACCCGGTGATCCGGACCAACCGTCCACAGCCCTGAGGCACACTCCAGAACAATTCCCCGGCACCGCACACCCGAGCCCGAAAATCGTCGTACTCCCGACGGACTTGCGGGCGCCGGCACTAGTCCGGCTCCGCCGCGACGGCCTCGATCAGGTTGCCGTCCGGATCGCGCACGATCGCGTGGAACTCTCCGCGCCGGTAGATGGTCCAGCGGCGCGGGGTCGAGTGCGGCACCCCTCCCGAGGCCACGGCCCGGTCGAAGAACATCTTGACCTGGCCTTGAGAGTCAGCCTGAAAGCGGACGTGGACTCCGCGCGTGGCCACCGGACCCGAGACCAACCAGATGGCGCGGTGCTCGTCCGGGGCACCCCACGCGGCCGCCTCGATCTCGGCGTCCGCCTCCTCTTCGTCGACGAGCTCATCGAGGCGGACCAGGCCCAGCGCCGCCAGCGCCGCGTCGTAGAACACCAGGCTCGCGGCGAAGTCCGACGCGGTGATCGTCACCTGGTCGAGTGCGCTCATCCCGGTGCCTCCCGTCCCGCAATACTGGCTCGGTGACCGTCCCCGCCCAGCCGCCACCAACGGCCCTCACGATCGCAGGCTCGGACTCCGGGGGTGGCGCCGGGGCCCAGGCCGACCTGAAGACATTTCTCGCCTGCCGAGTGCACGGGATGTCGGCCATCACCGCCGTCACCGTGCAGAACTCCCTCGGCGTGACCGGGTTCTACGAACTCCCGCCGCACGCGGTGGCCGAGCAGATCGAGTCGGTGGCCACGGACATCGGCGTCGGTGCGGCGAAGACCGGCATGCTCGCGTCGGCGCCGATCATGGCCGCCGTGGCCGACGTCGTCCACCGGCTCGCGATCACACCGCTCGTCGTCGATCCGGTGGCCGCCTCGCAACACGGTGACCCACTGCTGCGTCCGGACGCCATCGAAGCCCTGCGCTCAACGATCGTGCCCCTGGCGACCCTCGTCACGCCGAACCTGGGCGAGGTCCGGCTGCTCACCGGCATCGAGGTCCACACGCGCGCCGACATGGACGAGGCTGCCCGGGCGCTGCACGCACTCGGGCCGACGTGGGTCCTGGTGAAGGGCGGGCACCTGCCCGCGGGCGACGCGGTCGACCTGCTGTACGACGGCTCGACCTTCGCGGAACTGTCCTCGCCGCGACATGACACGGCGCACACGCACGGCTCGGGCGACACGCTGGCCGCGGCCATCACCGCGGCGCTGGCTCGAGGCCTGCCCATGCCTGACGCGGTGCGCGAGGGCAAGGCGTTCATCAACGGCGCCGTCGCCGGGTCCTTCCCCCTCGGCCACGGTCTCGGACCGGTCGGGCACTTCTGGCGGGTGCGCGAGTGGCCGGAGCTGGCGTCGTAACCGAGGCAACCGGATCGACGCCACCATCATCCGGGCGGGCGAGCGCCTCTAGCCACCGAGCTCGAACAGGCAGAAGGGGTGGCCGACGGGATCGAGGTAGACCCGCACGGCGTCCTGGGGCTGGAACTGGGCCCGGGTCGCCCCGCACGCTTCCGCGTGCGCGCAGGCCGCCGGGAGGTCGTCGACGAGCAGATCGAGATGCAGCTGCATCTGCTGGTGCTTAGTGTCTGACGGCCAGACGGGGGCGACGTAGTTCGGTTCGCTCTGGAACGAGATCCCGCTGTCGGCCGCCTCCGAAGGAACGATCTTGTACCACCCGGGTTCATCGGATCTGACCGGCCAACCGGTCAGTCGCTGGTAGAAGGCGCCGAGCTGCTGGGCATCCGGCGCATCGAGAACGACTCCGACCAGCTCGAAGGTAGGCACACCGCCAGCCTTCCGAGGCTCGGACGATGAGGTCAAGCCCAGGCGGCGAGGCGGGACGCGAAGGCGGCGGTGGCCGCGGCGGGATCCTCGGCCGCGGTGATCGCGCGGACGACGACCGCGCGGCGGGCGCCGCAGGCCAGCACCTCGTCGAGCCGCGCGAGGGTCTCGATGCCGCCGATCGCGAACCACGGACGATCGTCCTGACGCGCAGTCGCGTGCGCGAGGAGTCCTAGACCCGCGGCCGGGCGCCCGGGCTTCGTCGGTGTCGTCCACGTCGGCCCGCAGCAGTAGTACGCGACACCCGCCTCGACGCGGGCGGCGTCGGCTTGAGCCGGCGAGTGGGTGGAGCGGCCGATCAGGACGCCCTCCCCGACAATCTGACGCGCGATCGGCACGGGCAGGTCGTCCTGCCCCAGATGCAGGATCGGGGCACCGATCGCCTTGGCGATATCGGCGCGGTCGTTGACCGCCCACAGGGCGCCGTGCCGTTCGGCTGCTTCGGCGAAGACCTCGAGCAGGCGGATCTCTTGACGCGCCTCGAGCCCCTTCTCGCGGAGCTGGACGACGTCGACGCCGTTGGCCAGAACCGCATCAAGGAAGTCGGCGAGGTCCCCTTGCCGGGATCGCGAATCGACGCAGAGGTAGAGCCGGGCGGCACGCAGATCGGGCACACCCCGAGCGTAGGGTGGGCGCTGCACGGGAGTCCGCCGCGGGCGGGCTGAGAGGGCCGACCGGCCGACCGTAGAACCTGATCCGGGTCATACCGGCGTGAGGGAGCAATGCCAGTACGCGACGTTGTCGTCATCGGCGCGGGTGCCATCGGCGCCGGCGTCGCGTGGCGCTGCGCCCAGCGCGGGCTGTCGGTCACCGTCGTCGATGCCGCCCCGGATCGGGGCGCTTGGCGGACCGCGGCCGGGATGCTCGCCCCGATGACCGAGCTGCACTACACCGAGACTCCCCTGCTGCGGCTCATGCTGGACTCGGTCGCGCGGTACCCGGCGTTCGCCGCCGAACTCACGGCCGAGTCCGGGACGTCCCTCGGCTTCGAGGAATGCGGCACGATCGCCGTCGCCTGGGACGCCGCTGATCTCGCCGCGCTGCGCGATCTGCACGCGTTCGCGCTGCGGCTCGGCGTCGATACCCAGCTACTGTCCGCTCGCGAGCTGCGCGCCGCGGAGCCGGCACTCGCGCCCGGGCTGCCGGGTGGACTGCTCGCGCCCGGCGATCACCAGATCGACCCGCGGCGGTTGCGGGCCGCGTTGTTGAGCGCGGCGCGGGCGCGCGGCGTGCGGGTGGAGCAGGCCAACGCGTCGGTCCTCGTCGACCATGACCGGGTGCGCGGGGTCCGGCTCGACGACGGCACCACGATCGCCGCGGCCTGGGTCGTCGTCGCCGCCGGGTGCTGGTCCGGCCAGCTCGACGGGATCCCGACGAATGCGGCCGCTCCGGTGCGCCCGGTCAAGGGCCAGACGTTGCGACTGCGGTTGTCGGGCCCGCCCCGGCTGAATCATGTCATCCGCGCCGCGGTGAAGGGGACGGCCGGGTACCTGGTGCCGCGAGCCGACGGCCGGATCGTCGTCGGGGCCACCTCCGAGGAGGTCGGGTTCGACCAGCAGCCGCGGGCCGGCGCGGTGTACGAACTGCTGCGCGACGCCCAGTCGGTGCTGCCCGAGCTGGGCGAGGCGGTGCTCGAGGAGGTCTGCACCGGGCTCCGGCCGGGTTCACCCGACAACGCACCGATCGTGGGACCGGCCGGCGTGGACGGGCTGATCCACGCGACTGGCCACCACCGCAACGGGATCCTGCTGACCCCGGTGACCGCCGACGGCGTAGCGGCGCTGATCGTCGACGGCGCACTGCCCGACGTCCTCACGCCGTTCGGTCCGCTGCGCTTCGCGGGGGTAACGGCATGAGGATCGAGTTGAACGGGCGACCGCACGAACTGCTGGAGGGCACGACGGTGGCCGGGATGATCACGTCGGTGACCGGATCCGCACACGGCAGCGCGGCCGTCGTCGACGGCGAAGTCGTGCCGCGCAGCGCCTGGTCGGACGTCGCGCTGCGCGAAGGCCAGTCCGTCGAGTTGATCACCGCGGTGCAGGGAGGCTGAGCGGCGCGTGCACAACGAACCCGAGCCATCGGCCCGCCGAAGGCGGCCCCGGGCCGACGACGCGCCCGAGCGGCGCGTGCCGCGCGGGCGGCCCCAAGGAGGTTCGAGAAGCACATGACGGACCCCTTCGTCATAGCCGGGGTCGAGCTGCCGTCGCGACTCATCCTGGGCACCGGCGGCGCGCCCAGCCTGCACGTCATCGGTGCGACCCTGACCGCGTCCGGGGCGGCGATGTGCACGGTCGCGATGCGCCGCGTGGACGCCGCGACGGACGGCTCGATCCTGGATGTCATCGACCGGCACGCCGTGCGGATCCTGCCCAACACCGCTGGTTGCCGCACGGCGCGCGAGGCGGTGCAGACCGCGCAGGTCGCTCGCGAAGCTCTCGAGACCGACTGGGTGAAGCTCGAGGTGGTGGCCGACGAGCGCACCCTGCTGCCCGACCCGATCGAACTGCTCGACGCGGCGCAAACCCTTGTGGCCCAAGGCTTCCACGTGCTGCCCTACACCAACGACGACCCGGTGCTCGCCCGTCGCCTGCAGCAGGCCGGCTGTGTCGCCGTCATGCCCCTCGGCTCCCCGATCGGCACCGGGCTCGGCATCGGCAACCCGCACAACATCGAACTGATCGTCAGCGAGGCCACCGTCCCCGTCATCCTCGACGCCGGGATCGGCACCGCATCGGACGCGGCGCTGGCGATGGAACTCGGCTGTGACGCCGTGCTGCTGGCGTCAGCGGTCACCCGCGCCCAGGACCCGGTGGCGATGGCCGAGGCGATGGCGCTCGCCGTCCGCGCCGGCCGCCTGGCGCGCAACGCCGGCCGGATCCCCAAGCGGTTCCACGCCCAGGCGTCCTCCCCAACCGAGGGGATGGCGCTGCTGTAACCAAGACCGCGGGAGCTCACGCAGGTGGGCTGAGAGGGCACGACACATGCCGACCGTCAGACCCGCCGGGTAATGCCGGCGTAGGGAGCAAGATGACCGCAACACTCGAACACGCCGAAGCGCCACTGACGCTCGACGAACGACCCGCGCGGGCCCTCCGGCTCGTCGACCAACTGGGCATGTGGGGCAACCTCGGCGTCAGCCTGCTCGGCTTCACCGGC
>DATAQD010000126.1:0-3237 GCA_036264855.1 Jatrophihabitans sp.
GACGTAGTTGGTGGATATCCGTACTACTACATGGAGATTCGTGTCGCTTCGCCGGAGCGTCCGGTATCGCCGTTACGTCCGCGGATAGGCATTCGCGGAGTCGGCCGGGAGGATGCGATGCGTCGGCTGCGGTCGCTGCTCACCAGCGCCGGCTTGGGAGCGAGCGCGCTGGTCATCGTCATGACGGTGTACGCGCCCCCGTCCGGTGCCGTCACGCGCGGCGCCGCGCTGGCCAACGCGGCCTCGTACGCGTCCTCGCACGGCTACCACGTCGGCATCTCCGTCTACGACACGAAGACCCACCGCCTCTACGGCTCGGGCTGGCACAGCGGGACGTTCGCGTCCGAGTCGGTGGTGAAGGTCTTCATCGCGACCCGGCTGCTCGTGTCCGGCCGGATGCATGGCACGACCGCAGCTCGCGCGTACAAGATGATCACCCAGTCCGACGACGCCATTGCGACTGCGTTCTATGGCAGCGTCGGCGGCGACTCGTTGATCACCTGGATCAAGAACCACTACCACGTTCCCAGCCTCGGTTCGCCCCCGCGGCGGGCGGGGTGGTGGGGCAACACCCACATCACGCCGGACGGGCTCGTTCGCCTCTACGCCAAGTTGAAAGCGGACGACAAGGTGCGGCCCTGGCTGCTCAACGCCATGCACCACGCGACGAAGTACGGCTCGGACGGGACCTACCAGTTCTTCGGCCTGCCGTCGGCGACGACCCACGCCGCGATCAAGCAGGGCTGGGGCAATGACTACGACGACGGTGCGAGGAGCGCGGACTTCAACACGACCGGGTTCGTCAACGGTGATCGCTACGCGGTCGCCATCCTGGCCCGGGGGCCGATCAGCACCTACGGGGGCCGGATCGGCGGGATGCTCACGAGGATCGCCCGGTTGCTCCTGCCGGGCGGCGCATTTCCTGACGTGATCCCGTCGATCGAAGGGATGCAAGCGGTGTCCGGCCCCCTGGCCGGCGGCACCCGGGTCGTGATCCAAGGCACCGGGTTCTCGCACATCACCGGCGTGTATTTCGGCGGCGTTCGCGCTACCGGACTGGGCGTGCTGGCGTACGGGCGGATTGCGGTTCACACCCCGCAGCATGCGGCCGGCCGGGTAGCGGTTCGGGTCTTCACCACGCACGGAAACTCGAGCGCTACCGGCGCCTACTTCACCTATGTCGCGGCCCCGACCGTGACGTCGACGACGCCGACGTCCGGACCGACCGCCGGCGGAACCCTGATCACCCTGCACGGAACGAACTTCAGGCAGGTCACCCGGGTGACCGTCGGATCGGTCGCCGCGCCGTCGGTGAAGGTGATCTCGTCGACCTCGCTACAGGCGGTAACGCCGGCCCACCTGGCCGGCTCGGTCAGCGTCCAGGTCACGACATCGTACGGAACGTCCCCCGACAGCGCCGGCGGCACGTTCATGTACGTGGACCCGCCGAGCGTGACCGCGGTGGCGCCGACGACGGGTCCGAGCGCCGGGGGGACGACCGTCACGGTGACCGGTACCGGGTTCGCGGCGGCTACCGGGGTGCTCTTCGGCGCGGTGCCCGCGCCGTCGATCACGGTCGACTCGCCGACGAGCATCACCGCCGTCGTGCCGGCCCAGGCCGGCGGCCCGGTCGACGTCCGGGTCGTCGGTCCCTACGGCACGTCGGCGGTCGTCGCCGCCGACACGTTCACCTACGAATAGCCATTAGCGCGGGCCGCGGTCGCCGCCCATCAGGAGCGCGTGGCGCAGGTCGGTGACCTGCGCGTCACGGCTGCTCAGCGGCGCCAGCCCGTACGCGTGCTCGATGGTGGCGAGGATCGACGTGGTGTCGTGTGACTGGTGATCGACACCCGACTCGGTGAACCGGCCACCGATGATCAGCGCCGGGATCCGCGTGCTGGGACCGAACTGGTCGGACGGACCGTCCGCCGCCGTCGGGCCCTGCCCGGGCGGGGCTACGTGGTCCCAAGCGCCGCCGAACTCGTCGTAGGTGACGACGACGAGGGTGTCCTTGCCTTCCGGTCCGTTGCGGATCGTCTTCAGCAGGTTCACGAGGTGGCTCTCGCCGTTGTCCGTGCTCGCGTATCCGGGGTGTTCGTTCTCGGCCCCGATCGGCTTGACGAACGACACCGCGGGGAGTGTTCCGGCGTTCGCTGCGGTCACGAAGTCGGTCTCGTCCTTCAAGTGGCTCCGGCCGGGCATTCCCGGCGCGTAGTTCTGGAAGTAGTTGAACGGCTGGTGGTGGTACTGGAACAGCGGGTCCGGGTGCCCGGCATTCGCGTCGTTCCACCCGCCGGCGAACCAACCCCAGGAGACACCTTTGGCCGACAGCTCGTCGCCGATGTTCGTCTCGTAGTACGGCTGGCTGGGATCCACGTCGTTGATTCCCGGCAGCACGTTCGAACCACCCGCCGTCGGCGCCCACGACGGCTGCATCGTGTTGACCGCATAGTTGCCGCAGGCGTAGCCGGGGACCGTGGCCGGCTGCCCGCAGGCCTGGGTGAGCGGTCCGTCGTTGTAGGCGACGTTCGGGTCGGGGTTGTAGAGCGGGTAGGTCTTGTTCGGGAATCCAGCCGCGTCCAGGACGCTGTTCTTGCCGGCCGGCACCGGCCGCTGCGTCGTGTCCCATTGCGGAGTCTGGGCGGCGATCAACCATTGGTGGTTGAGGAACGATCCGCCGAACGCACTCTGGAAGAAGTTGTCGGCGATCACGTAGTTCGGCGCACCCGGTCCGTGCAGGTACTGATAGACCGGGAGCTGCGTCGTGTCGTAGTACCCCATCGTCAGGCCCGCGGCATCGCTGCCGGTGGCGTACCGGTCCTGCTTGCCGCCGTCGAGCTGGTACTGCTCCTGGTAGAAGCGGTGCACGATGTCGCGCGTGCAGCCACCAGGCAACCCCTGCGGATCGCCCTTCTCCACGCCGTTGGCCGCAAATCTGGTTCCGGGCGGGCAGGTCTTGTCGGCCGGGGCGATGTAGTCGTTGATCGAGAACGGCGCGCTGGAGGTGAAGTGGCTGTCGAAGGCGACGCCGCGGGGTGTCGTCCCGGAGCACTCGGGAGACAGGAGCCCAGGATGCGTGGTCCCGTCGAGCCACGTCACCGACGTGGTGGTCGTGACCAGGTTGGCGTCGTTCTGGAGCAGGCAGCCGATCGGTGCCCCGGACTGATCAACTTGCGTGGTGCCCACCTGCGCGGCCGGCAGACCGTTCACCTTCTGCTTGCCCGCCTTGCCCCACCG
>DATAQD010000149.1:0-19912 GCA_036264855.1 Jatrophihabitans sp.
CGTATCGCACCTTGCCCGAGGTCACGGCGTGATCCAGCGCACCCAGCGTCTCGTCGAAGGGCACCGTGTCGTCGACCCAGTGGACGTACCACAGGTCCAGGTAGTCGGTTCCGATCTTGCGCAGCGATTCGTCGAGGCGGCGCAGCAGCGCGCCGCGCGACGCGTCGACCACGCGTCCCTCGGGGGTACGGGTGATTCCGGCCTTGGTCGCGATCACCAGGTCGACGCGCGGGACGACGTCGGCCACCAGGTGCCCGAGGATCGACTCGGCCTCGCCGTAACCGTAGGACGCCGCGGTGTCGACGAGGGGTCCGCCGGCGTCGTGGAAGGCCACGAGCTGGGCGGCGGCCTCGTCGGCATCGGTTTCCACGCCCCATGTCATGGTGCCCAGACCCAGGTGCGAGACCTTGAGTCCGCTGCGGCCCACGGTGCGCTGTTTCACGATGGCGAAGCTACCGGCTCGTCGCGACCGGGGTCTCAGCGGTGCTCGCTATGGTGTCCCGGTGATTGACGGGTGCGCAGCGAGCCACCGGGGCCGGCTCGGCCGCTCGTCCGGGCCTCAAGGGCGCTGATCGTGCATCTGGGACTCAACGTCGGTTACTGGGGCATGCGCGGACAGGGCAGCAACGACCTCGCCACCGTGCTCGAAGCCGAGCGACTCGGATTCTCGGTCGTGTGGGCGGCCGAGGCTTATGGATCGGATGCGGTCAGCGTCCTGGCGTGGCTCGCGGCGAAGACGTCCAGGATCGACCTAGGCAGCGCGGTCCTGCAGATCCCGGCCCGGACCCCGACGATGACCGCGATGACGGCCGCGACGCTCGACACCCTGTCCGAAGGGCGCTTCCGGCTGGGCCTCGGCGTCTCGGGCCCGCAGGTGTCCGAGGGCTGGCACGGCGTGCGATTCGCCAAGCCGCTTGCCCGTACCCGCGAGTACGTCGACATTGTCAACCTCGCACTCTCGCGCCAGCGCGTCCGCTACGACGGGGGGTCCTACCAACTCCCGCTGCCCGACGGGCCGGGCAAGGCGCTGCATCTGATGCTGCAGCCGGTGCGCGAACACATCCCGATCTATCTCGCGGCGATCGGTCCGAAGAACCTTGAGCTCGCCGGCGAGATCGCTGACGGGTGGCAGCCGGTCTTCTACGCGCCGGACCATGCCGCCGACCACCTGGAGCTCATCCGGGCCGGCCGGGCCAAGGTCGGCAAGGACCTCGCCGGCTTCGACATCTCGGCGACGGTACCGATCGTGGTGGGCGACGATCTCGACGCCTGTGCCGAGCCCGTCCGCCCGTACGCGGCGCTCTACATCGGCGGGATGGGCAGTCGCGAGCAGAACTTCTACAACGCGCTGGCGGTCCGGATGGGCTATGCGGAGGCCGCGGCGAAGGTGCAGGACCTGTACCTCGACCGCCAGTACGACGCGGCCTGCGCGGCCGTGCCGTTCGAGTTCGTCGACAGCACCTCACTACTGGGACCGGTGGACCGCATCGCCGAACGAATGACGGCCTTCGCCGCTGCGGGCGTCACCACGCTGTCGCTCGCGCCCTACGGCGGCAACGCCGAGGAACGCATTGCCGCCCTGCGCACGGCGGCGGAAGCGCTCGACAAATCCGGCGTCGGGAGTGCCGCATGACTCTTCTGCAGGCGATCGTCCTCGGCATCGTCCAGGGCCTGACCGAATTCCTGCCGATCTCGTCCACCGCCCACCTGCGCATCGTCCCCGCGCTGTTCGGTTGGCACTTCTACGGCGGCACCACCAATGACCCGGGCGCTCCGTTCACCGCCGTCGTCCAACTCGGGACGACGCTGGCGATCGTCCTCTATTTCTGGCGCGAGCTCCTGCACGTCACCGTCGCCTGGTTCAAGGGGATCTGGGACCGCTCGGTGCGCAGCAGCTTGGAGTACAAGCTCGGCTGGTACCTGATCCTGGCCACCGTCCCCGTCGGCGTCTTCGGGCTGATCTTCAGCCACCAGATCGAGACTGGTGCCCGTAACCTCTGGCTCATCGCGGTCGCGCTGATCGCGCTGGCCGGACTGCTGTTTGCGGCCGAGAAGGTCGGCACCCGCGACCGCGACGAGGAGCAGATCAACACCACCGACGCCGTGTGGGTCGGCACCGCCCAGGCCCTGTCGCTAATCCCCGGCGCGGCGCGGTCGGGCACCACGATCACCGCAGGGTTGTTCCGCGGAATGACCCGCGAAGCGGCCGCCCGATTCTCGTTCTTGCTGTCGATCCCCGCCGTGGTCCTCTCCGGCGGCTACGAGGCGATCCACCCCGGCTCCAAGAGCGCGACCCCCGGCGTCGGGCTCACCGGGCTGGCGGTGGTCTGCGCGTTCATCGTCGGCCTGGCCTCGATCCACTGGCTGATGCGGTGGCTGGCGAATCACAGCACCTTCATCTTCATCTACTACCGGGTGGCGCTCGGCGTGCTTCTGATCGTGCTGTTGAGTACCGGCGTCTTGAACGCGACGAAGTAGATGTCGACGCTGCTCCTGGTGCGGCACGGGCTGACCGCGATGACTGGGCCGGTGCTCGCCGGTCGCACCCCCGGTGTCCACCTCGACGAGCGCGGGCAGAAGCAAGCCGCGGCGGTCGCCGAGCGCATCGCCGTCCTCCCCTTGGCGGCGGTGGTCACGAGCCCGCTCGATCGCTGCCTCGAGACAGCGCACGCCATCCTCGACCGGCAAGTCGGAGAGCCGGCGTGGCACGTCGACGACCGGCTCATCGAGTGCGGGTACGGGGACTGGACCGGCAAGGCAATGAAAGACCTGGCCAAGGATCCGCTGTGGAAAATCGTCCAGGCCCAACCCTCGGCGGTGCGTTTTCCGAACGGCGAGGGTCTCGCCGAGATGGCGACGCGCGCGGTCGCCGCGGTCCGCGATTGGGACGCCAAGCTCGGCGACGACGCCGTCTGGGTGGCCTGCACGCACGGCGACATCATCAAGGCCGTGGTTGCCGATGCGCTCGGTCTGCACCTGGACCAGTACCAGCGGATCGTTCCCGATCCCTGCTCGGTGTCGGTCATTCGCTACACCTCGACCCGTCCGTACGTGATCCGGGTCAATGACGTGGGCGGCGACCTCGCCGGGTTCGCGCCACCGAAACGACGCCGGCGCAAGTCGTCCGGGTCCGACGCCACGATCGGCGGGGGGGCCGGTGGCGGGTCCGTCTGACGTCACATACCCGGCGGCGGCGGACGCGCGCGCGACACCATAGGCTTGACCGATCATGCGTCAGCTCTTCCTGTTCGAGCGCCCGGCCCGGTTCGTCGCCGGCACCGTCGGCACGCCCGGCGAGCGCACCTTCTACCTGCAGGCCGTCGACGGAACCCGCATCGTCTCGGTGGCGGTCGAGAAGCAGCAGGTCGTGATCCTGGCTGACCGTCTCGATCAGTTGTTGGACGAGATCGTGGCCCGCACCGGGACGGCGTTGCCGGCGTCAACCGCCGACAACGATGCGCTCGCCCAGCCGGTCGACGAGGAGTTCCGGGTCGCCGCGATGGGGCTCGCCTGGGATGGCGACGCCGGGCTGATCGTCATCGAGGCGCAGGCACCCGTCGATAGCCCGGAAGAGGCCGAAGAGACCCTGCTCGAGGACGTCGAGGAGGGTCCGGACGCGCTGCGCGTGCTGCTCGAGCCGCGGGCGGCGCGCTCGTTCGTCGACCGAGCCCGCAAGCTCGTCGCGGCCGGCCGCCCACCGTGCCCGTTGTGCGGCCAGCCGCTCGGTGCGGAGGGCCACGTCTGCGTCCGGCTCAACGGCTACCACCGCGGAATCTCACTCAATCCGTGACGAATCCGTGACGCCGGACGAACTCACGCCCCCGCTCGCCCTCTCCGTCAACGGAGGGCCGGGCATCACCGTCGACGAAGCCCTCGACATGCTGCGGGCCGGTCAGCTCACGGTCGAGGGACGGTTGCTGAACGCGTCCAACGCCACCTTCTATTGCTCGGTGACCTGTGCGGGACGCAGCGCCGCGTGTGTGTACAAGCCGGTGGCGGGGGAGCGGCCGTTGTGGGACTTCCCGGACGGGACGCTGGCCGAGCGCGAGGTCGCGGCCTACGAGGTGTCGGCGGCGACCGGGTGGCTCGTCGTGCCGCCGACCGTCTACCGGGACGGTCCGGCCGGTCCCGGCATGGTGCAGCTGTGGGTGGACACCGACGAGTCCGTCGACATCGGCCGGTTCATGCGACGGCGTGACGTCGAACGGTTACGGCACATCTCGGTGTTCGACGCGGTGATCAACAATGCCGACCGCAAGGGCGGGCACCTGCTGCCGACCATGGACGGCCACGTGTACGGCGTGGACCATGGCGTCTCGTTCAGCGTCGAGGACAAGTTGCGCACCGTGCTGTGGCAGTGGAGCGGCGCGCGCCTGCCGGCCGAGACCCGCGAGATCCTGGGCCGGCTGCGCGCCGATCTCGACGGCACCCTCGGCGACCGCCTCGGCGAACTGCTGACCCGTCGCGAAGTGTGGCGCACGACGTCGCGCGTCGATCGGCTGATCGCGTCCGGGCGGCACCCCGAACCGGCCGGCGACTGGCCAGCGGTGCCCTGGCCGCCGATCTAGACGGATTCGAGGCTGCTGGCCGCCCGACCCCGCCCGCGCGTGGCCGCCGGGCGTGGCCGCCGGGCGTGTCCGCCCGGCGATCTTGTGCCCAACCCCGCGCCCGGGCACAGCCCACAGCACATGATCCAGAGCCTGCGGCACCCCTCTCCGCCTCCGGCCGGCAAGCGTGCCCGATAGCGTGAGCCCCATGGACGCCTGGCCCTCGTGCACCGTGCCCGAGCTACCCGGACGCGGCGACCCGCTGCGCCTGTACGACACCGCATCCGGCTCGCTTCGCGAGACGGCGCCGGACCACACCGCCCGCATGTACGTGTGCGGAATCACCCCCTATGATGCGACCCATCTCGGGCACGCGGCCACCTATCTTGCATTCGATCTCGTGCAGCGCGTATGGCGTGACGCCGGCCACGAGGTGCACTACGTCCAGAACGTGACCGACGTCGACGACCCCCTGCTCGAGCGCGCGGCCCAGACCGGCGAGAACTGGATGACGCTCGCCGAGCGCGAGATCCAGCTGTACCGCGACGACATGACGGCGCTGCGCGTCCTGTCACCGAACGAGTACGTCGGCGCCGTCGAATCGATCCCCGAGATCAGCGACGCGATCGAGCGGCTGCTTGCCGACGGCAACGCGTACCGGGTCGACGAGGACGTGTACTTCCCGGTTGCGGCGGCCCCGGGCTTCGGCCGCGAGTCGAACTACGACCGCGACACCATGCTGGCCTTGTTCGCCGAACGCGGCGGCGACCCGCAGCGCAGCGGCAAGCGCGATCCGCTGGACTCGCTGCTGTGGCAAGCCCGGAGGCCAGGGGAGCCGTTCTGGGACGCCGGCCTCGGGGCGGGCCGGCCCGGGTGGCACATCGAGTGCAGCGTCATCGCCTTGAATCGGCTGGGGATGGGGCTCGACGTCCAGGGCGGCGGCTCAGACCTGATCTTCCCGCACCACGAGCACTCGGCCGCCCATGCCGAAGCGCTGACCGGCACGGCGCCGTTCGCCACCCACTACGTGCACGCCGGGATGATCGGTCTGGACGGGGAGAAGATGAGCAAGTCGCGGGGCAACCTCGTGCTCGTTTCGAAGCTGCGCGCGGCCAACGTCGACCCGATGGCGATCCGGCTGGCGCTGCTGGACGGTCACTACCGGGCCGACCGGGAATGGACGGGCGGTCGGCTGCCGGCCGCGGAGGCTCGCCTGGCCCGCTGGCGCGCCGCAGCCGCGCTGCCGGCCGCGCCCTCCGCGGACACGCTGCTCGCCGAAGTGCGGGGCCTGCTCGCCGACGACCTCGACACGTCCGCGGCGCTGGCGGCCATCGACGGCTGGGTGGCCGGTGCTCTGGAAGCACCGTCGGTCGATGGCAAGGAGGACGCGCCGGAACTCGTCGCGCAGCTCGTCGACGCGCTGCTCGGCGTCGCGCTCTGAGCTGCGACTGTCGCACCCCGAGCGGCAGTGAGGTCCCGAGCGGCCGTCAACCCCTGGAGCCCGGCCCGCCGCCGGCATGCCCGCCGCCCCGATCACGTCGGCGCAGGTAGCGCTCGAACTCACGCGCGATCGCGTCCCCGGACGCCTCGTGCATCTCGGTCCGGTCGATCTCGTCGTCGCGTTCCTCGAGGTTGCGGATGTACTCGATGACCTCCTCGTCCTCGGCGGCCATCTCGTCCACGAGCTTCTGCCACTCATCGGACTGCTGCGGCAACTCGGCCAACGGGATCGGGACGTCCAAGACTTCCTCGACCCCGTGCAGGAGCGCGAGCGTCGCCTTGGGGTTCGGCGGCTGCGACACGTAGTGCGGCACGCCGGCCCAGAACGAGATCGCGGGAATCCCGGTGGCCACGCAGGCGTCCTGCAGGACGCCCACGATGCCGGTCGGGCCTTCGTAGCGCGAGCGTTCCAGCCCGTAGCGAGCGGCCGATTCCGGGTCGTACGCGGTGCCGGTGACCTGGGTCGGGCGGGTGTGCGGCGAGTCTGACAACAACGCGCCCAGCGTCACGACGATGCGGACGTCGAGCGCGCGGATGACGCCGAGCAGCTCACCGCAGAACGTGCGCCACCGCATGTTCGGCTCGATGCCGTGACACAGCACCAGATCGAAGTCGGCACCCGGCGGCCGGCAGTAGGAGAACCGCGTCGTCGGCCAGCTGATGCGGCGCGAGATCCCATCCACCAGGGACACCTGCGGCCGGTTGACCTGGAAGTCGTAATAGTCGTCCGGATCCAGTTCGGTCAGGGGCTGCGCATCCCAGACCAGCTCGAGATGCTCGATCGCCCCGCTGGCGGCGTCGCCGGCATCGTTCCAGCCTTCGAAGGCGGCGACGAGGACCGGATTGACGAGTTCGGGCCAATCACCAGTGTCCGGCGTGGTCACCGCGTCCCCCCGGTGCGCTGTCGAGCGGTCATCTGTCCACCCTACGACCGATCGGGCTTCGATCTGTTCAGCGCGGACCCGGCACGGACCCGCTCGCATCAGCGCGCCACCGGTCGCGGCCTGCGGTCGACGTCTCTAGGGTGGGCTCGCACCGGACGAGGAGGACGCCTTGGCACGACTCGCCACCGCGATCGGCGCCGAACCGCCGGCCGAATTCGACGCTCTCAGCGAAGCCGATCGCCAGGCCCTCGCCGACCTGGTCGAGACCGCGGCGCGCGATCGGTCCGAGCTCATCGACCGGGCGATCGACGACTCGCTTCGCCACATTCCCGGCCTGCTCCGCGGCACCGTCAAGCGCGCGCTGGGGATGTGAGCAGGTGAGCGAGTCACTCGACCGGACGGTGGAGATCACCAAACTGGCTCGGCTGCTGGGGGTGGAGGCCAAGGAGCTCGCCTACCTCGATGAGATCCCGAGCCCGGCGCTGGCGGCGTTCCGGGCCCAGGCCACCGACCGGCTCTTCGCGGGCGACGCCGACCGCCTGCGCCGGGTGGCGGGAGCCAGCCGGCTCGTGCCCGTCCCGCTGACCGTCAAGATCGCCCAGCTCGCGTTCGGTCCGCTGCTCTGCGCCGCGACCGCCGGGCTGCTCGATCCGAAGCATGCCGTGAAAGTGGCCTCCAGCGTGCCGGTGCCGTTCCTGGCCGACATCGCCGTCCACCTCGATCCGCGCCGCGCGGCCGACGTCATCGCCGCCGTCCCGTCGCCGATCGTGGTCAAGGTCGCCAAGGAGCTGATCGGGCGCGGCGAGCACGTCACCATCGGCCGCTTCGTGAGTTTCCTGCCGATCGCGACGCTACGGGCCGCCGTGCCCGAGATCGCCGACGACGGTGACCTGCTGCGCGTCGCGTTCGTCATGGAGGGCAAGGACAACCTCAACGAACTGCTCGACATCGCGCGGGAGCGGGTGCCGGGGCTCATCCAGGCCGCGTACCAGCAGGATCTGTGGGTCGAGGCGCTCGATCTCATCGGTCACCTGAGCCTCGAGAACCGGGCCGAACTGGCCGAGGTCGCGGCCACGCAGGACGTCGAGGTGCTCGAATCGCTGGTCCGGGCCGCGCACCGGATCGGCGCGTGGGACGCCTTGCTCCCCGTCGCCGCGGCGATGGACGAGGAGGGCCTTCGCCGGTTCGCCGCCGTCCTGGCCGTGGCCGAGCCGGACGTCCTCGACGAGATTGTCAGTACGGCGCTGAACGGTCCGCTGTGGCTCGACCTGCTGCCGCTCACGGCGTACCTCCCCGAACCGGCCCACGCGCATGTTGCCGCTCGCGCCGCCGAAGAAGACGACGAGACCCTCGGCCGGCTGGCCGCGGCCGCACACGAGGGCGGGATGTGGGACGCGATGCTGCCGATCGCCGTCGCGCTGCCCGTGGACGCCCAGCGACGGCTCGCGAAGCTGCCCCTGCTCGAGCGCGACGACGTCGTTCGGGAGCTGGTCCGCGTCGCGCTCGCCACCGACACCTGGTCGGACCTTCTGCCGCTCACCCCGCATCTCACACCGGAGGCCCGGGCCGGTGTTGCCGCCCGCACCGGCGAGGAGGACGACACCGTCCTCGAGCGCCTGGCGACCCAGGCGTACGAGGCCGGCCTGTGGGAGCCGATGCTGCTCATCGCAGCCGCGTTCGCGCCGCGCGACCAGGAACGGCTCGCCCGGCTGCCCCTCCTGCAGCGGGACGACGTGCGGGCGGCCGCACTCCAGGCCGGGCGACACCACGATCTCCCCAGCCTTGTGGGCGTGCTCACCGAGCCCGTTCGGCGCGACGGACGTCACCGCCGACGGTAATCTCGCGCGGGTGCCAGTGCCCCACTGTCGGCCCCGGCTCAGCGCGTCCAAAACCCCGGGGAACCCCCCGTATGCTGGGCATTCTGAGGCCTTCTGCCCCTAACGAGCGATCAAGGATCACGCCTTGCCCCAAGCGCCCTCGCTGCGTCCGGACTGCACAGAATCCCTGACTGCCCTGCTGCAATCGCGGATCCTGGTCCTCGACGGCGCCATGGGCACGATGATCCAGCGGCACACCTTCAGCGAGGAGGACTACCGCGGCGCGCGGTTCGCCGCTTGGGAGCGTGACCTCAAGGGCAACAACGATCTGCTGACCCTCACCCAGCCGGACGCGATCAGCGCCATCCACCGGGCGTACCTCGAAGCCGGTTCCGACCTGATCGAGACCAATACGTTCAACGCGCAGAAGATCTCCCTCGCCGACTACGGCATGCAAGACCTCGCCTACGAACTCAACCTCGAGTCGGCGCGACTCGCCCGGGCGGCGTGCGATGCCATGACCGACGAGAACCCGGACCGGCCGCGTTTCGTCGCCGGGGCGCTCGGCCCCACCAACCGCACGGCGTCGATATCGCCGGACGTCAACGACCCAGGCGCGCGCAACGTCACCTACATGGAGCTCGTCGAGGCCTACCTCGAGCAGGCCAACGGCCTGGTCGACGGCGGCGCGGACGTGCTCCTCATCGAGACCATCTTCGACACCCTCAATGCGAAGGCGGCGATCTTCGCCGTCGAGACCCTGTTCGAGGAACGCGGCCGGCGCTGGCCGGTCATGATCTCCGGCACGATCACGGACGCCTCCGGCCGCACGCTGTCCGGACAGGTCACCGAGGCGTTCTGGAACTCGGTGCGGCACGCCAAGCCGCTTCTCGTCGGGCTCAACTGCGCGCTCGGGGCGCAAGAGATGCGCCCCTATCTCGCCGAGCTCGCCCGCGTCGCCGACTGCTTCATCTCCTGCTACCCGAACGCCGGCCTGCCCAACGCCTTCGGCGAGTACGACGAGGCGCCGGACCAGACGGCGGCCATCGTGCGCGAGTTCGCCGAGAGCGGGCTGGTGAACATCCTCGGCGGGTGCTGTGGCACCACGCCCGACCACGTCAGCGGCATGGCCGCCGTCGTCGACGCAGTCACTCCGCGAGTGCCGCCGGCGCGAGAGTCCGCCTGCCGGCTGTCCGGGCTGGAGCCGCTCACCATCACCGACGAGTCCCTGTTCGTCAACGTCGGCGAGCGCACCAACATCACCGGCTCGGCCAAGTTCCGGAATCTGATCCGCGACGGCGACTACAACAGCGCACTGTCGGTCGCGCGTCAGCAGGTCGAGAACGGCGCGCAGATCATCGACATCAACATGGACGAAGGCATGATCGACGGCGTCGCCGCGATGGATCGCTTCGTCAAACTGATCGCGAGCGAGCCCGACATCAGTCGCGTGCCGCTGATGGTCGACTCGTCCAAGTTCGAGGTCATCGAGGCCGGGCTGCGCTGCGTCCAGGGCAAGCCGATCGTCAACTCCATCTCCATGAAGGAGGGCGAGGAGAAGTTCCGGCGCGAGGCCACACTGTGCCGCAAGTACGGCGCCGCTGTCGTCGTGATGGCATTCGACGAGGACGGTCAGGCCGACAACCTCGAGCGCCGCAAGACGATCTGCGAACGGGCCTACCGGATCCTCGTCGACGAGGTCGGCTTCCCGGCCGAGGACATCATCTTCGACCCGAACATCTTCGCGGTGGCGACCGGCATCGAGGAGCACGCCAACTACGGCGTTGATTTCATCGAGGCCACCCGCTGGATCAAGCAGAACCTGCCCGGTGCGCTGGTCTCCGGCGGCGTCTCGAACGTCTCGTTCTCCTTCCGCGGCAACAACGCGGTCCGCGAGGCGATCCACGCCGTGTTCCTGTACCACGCGATCGGCGCCGGCCTGGACATGGGCATCGTCAATGCCGGCGCGCTCGTGGTCTACGACCAGGTAGATCCGAAGCTGCGCGAGCGCATCGAGGACGTCATCCTCAACCGCAACCCCGACGCCACCGAGCGCCTGCTCGAGATCGCCGCCGACTTCGCCGGCGCCGGCATGAAGGCCGAGGCCGTCAACGACGAGTGGCGCCAGCTGCCCGTGGACGAGCGCATCACGCACGCTCTGGTCAAGGGCATCGACGATTACGCCGAAACCGACACCGAGGAGCTCCGCGCGCTCATCGAGGCCCGCGGTGGCCAGCCGATCGAGGTCATCGAGGGTCCGCTGATGGCGGGCATGAACGTGGTCGGCGACCTCTTCGGCGCCGGCAAGATGTTCCTGCCGCAAGTGGTCAAGTCGGCGCGGGTGATGAAGAAGGCGGTGGCCTACCTCATCCCGTTCATCGAGGCCGGCAAGTCGCCCGAGCACGCCGGCCGCAGCAACGGCAAGGTCGTCATGGCGACCGTCAAGGGCGACGTCCACGACATCGGCAAGAACATCGTCGGCGTCGTCCTGCAGTGCAACAACTACGACGTCATCGACCTGGGTGTCATGGTGCCGGCGCAGAAAGTTCTCGACGCCGCGAAGGAGCACGACGCCGACGTCATCGGCCTGTCCGGGCTGATCACCCCGTCCCTCGACGAGATGGTCAACTTCGCTTCCGAGATGGAACGCCAGGGCTTCGACATTCCGCTGCTCATCGGCGGCGCGACGACGTCGCGGGCGCACACCGCGGTCAAGGTCGACCAGAAGTACCATGGGCCGGTCATCTGGGTTAAGGACGCGTCGCGATCGGTGCCGGTCGTCGCCGCGCTGCTGTCCGACGAGCAGCGACCGGGGTTGCTGGCGGACGTGAAGGCCGACTACGACTCCCTACGCGAACGCCACGCCGCCCGCAAGGACGCCAAGGTGATCCTGCCGATCGCCGCCGCCCGCGAGAACCGCACGCCGATCGACTGGACCGGCTACCGGCCCCCGCGCCCGCACCTGATCACCCAGCAGACCCGCGACATGCACTCCGACGACTACCACCCCCCGTCGCGGCCGACGCAGTTCGTCAAGACGTTCCCGGACTACTCGCTCTCGGAGCTGCGCGAGTACATCGACTGGCAGCCGTTCTTCAACGCGTGGGAGATGAAGGGCAAGTACCCCGACATCCTCAACAACCCGGCATCGGGTGAGACGGCCCGCAAGCTCTGGAACGACGGCCAGAAGATGCTCGACGCCATCGTGGAGGAGCGCTGGCTCACCGCGTCCGGCGTGATCGGCCTGTTCCCGGCGAATGCCGTCGACGACGACATCGAGGTCTACACCGACGAGACGCGCGCCGAGGTGCTGGCCACACTGCACCAGCTCCGGCAGCAGACCGAGCACCGGCCCGGGGTACCGCACCGCTCCCTGGCCGACTTCGTCGCGCCCAAGCCGACCGGGCTACGCGACTACGTCGGGGCCTTCGCGGTCACCGCGGGGCTCGGCACGTCGGCCAAGATCGCTGAGTTCAAGGCGGCGCTCGACGACTACAGCGCGATCCTGCTGGAGTCGCTCGCTGACCGACTCGCCGAGGCGTTCGCCGAGCGGCTGCACGAGCGGGTCCGGACCGAGTTCTGGGGCTACAACCCCGACGAAGACCTCGACCCCGACGCGCTGATCAAGGAGCGGTACGTCGGTATTCGGCCCGCCCCGGGCTATCCGGCCTGCCCGGAGCACACCGAGAAGCAGGCCCTGTGGGAGCTGCTCGACGTCAAGGCCAACACCGGTATCGAGCTGACCGAGAGCATGGCCATGTGGCCGGGCGCCTCGGTCAGCGGATGGTACTTCTCGCATCCGCAGTCGCAGTACTTCGTCGTCGGCCAGCTCGGGCGCGATCAGGTCGAGGACTACGCCAAACGCAAGGGCTGGACGGTCGCCGAGGCCGAGAAATGGCTGTCACCGAATTTGGGCTACCGATCCGACAACGAGTAACCGCCTGACTGGCGGTCTCTGGGGTAGGGTCGGGCCTACTGGGACACAGTCGGTTCGGAATTGGCACGCTGGATTCAGCGGCCTCTGCGAGCACATCGCTCGGCGCCCCGGACAGTACGGCAGCTCGGTCGAGGCCCCTCTCCGCGACGCAGCGCTCGGCCCCGACGCGCCCGAAATTGCGCCGACGCATTCGCGCGCTACCCGACCGGTAAGAGGGACCAGGGAAGTGTGTTCCGTGATCTCTGACCAGGCACGAGACGAAGCAGAATCCGATGACGGTCTTGCCGCAGGCTTGGCCGGTCTGTCGCATCTGCTCGCCGGCACCAGCTCGTTCGAGGCTTACCTGGGCGAGGTGGCGAAACTGGCGGTGCTCGCCGTTCCGGGCGCGGAAGGGGCCGGCGTGACGATGATCGAGGCCGGGCGACCGGACACGATCGTCGCGTCCGATCCGTTCGTGCGTGACGTCGACGCCATCCAGTACCGCGTCGGCGAGGGTCCGTGCATATCGGCGGCATCCACCGGCAAGACGGTGACGACCGGCGCGCTGGGGGACGACGAGATGTGGCCGGCCTTCGGCCCGATGGCCGCCGACCTCGGCATCCACAGTGCGATCTCGCTGCCCTTGATGCTGGACGGCGACGTGCTCGGGGCGCTCAACGTCTACGCGTATGCGCACGACGCGTTCGACCAATCCTCGCGGCTGGTGGGTGAGCTCTTTGCCGGACCGGCGGCGGTGGCCCTGCACAACGCCCGGGTGCTCGACCAAGCGCGCCGGACCGCGGCCAAGCTGCAGGAGGCGCTCGACGGCCGCTCCGTCGTCGACCGCGCGGTAGGCATCCTGATGTCGCGCTCCGGGCACTCGGCTGAGGACGCATTTCTGCGCTTGCGGCTCATCGCGCAGCGCGAGCAACTCCCGCTCGTCGAGGTCGCGCACCGCGCGGTCAACGAAGCCGTGCGGCACGCGCTCGCGCGCCAGGAACGAGACGACTGAGCCACGACCGTCCGCCCTGCGCGCGGGGGGTTCATCCGGGTCGTGTAGTCGTAAAGGGTGGCCACCACCGGATTCGTCCTGCAGGCGGTCCTGTTCGACATGGATGGGACGCTGCTGGATTCGGAGAAGGTATGGGACGTCGCGCTCGACGACCTCGCCGAGTGGTTGGGCGGCTCGCTCTCGCTCACCGCTCGGCAACGGATGGCGGGGTCGAGCCTGGCCCGATCGGTAGCGATCCTGCACAGCGACCTGGGTATCGAGGCCGACCCGGAGTCCAGCGCTGCCTATCTGCTCGAGCGGACCGCCGAGCTGTTCCGGACCGAGCTCGTATGGAAGCCCGGCGCTCAGGAACTGGTCGGCGCGGTACGCGCGGCCGGGGTACCGGCCGCCCTCGTCACGTCGACCCATCGCCGGCTGACCGAGATCGCCCTCGACACGCTGGGCCGGGAGTTCTTCGCCGCGGTCGTCTGCGGCGACGAGGTCCGCCGGCCCAAACCGCATCCCGACCCGTACCTGCGAGCGGCGTCCTTGCTCGCCGCGTCGCCCGAGCGCAGCGTCGCGATCGAGGACTCGCCGCTCGGCGTCACCGCGGCCGAGGCCGCCGGCTGCGTCGTGCTCGCCGTGCCGAGTGAGGTCGAGCTCGCCCCGGCCCGCACCCGGACGCTGCGGCCGTCGCTCGCCGGGCTGTCAGTGGCCGATCTGGACGCGCTCGTACGCGCTTCCTGACACCTACGGAGCGAAGTCCCCGTAAATGTCCTGGTCGAGCCCGCCCGAGCGTGGACAGGTGTCGCCGGTAACGCTGCCGTCGGACAACGTCGTCCGGCACTGCAGCACGTCCGCGCCGGCCTCGTCCGGCGTGGTCTCGCGCTGGTCGACGCCGGCGACGGTGTTGCGCCAGTCGGTCCACACGCCGTAGGTGACCCCACCCTTGGAGTCGATCCACAGGTAGTCGCCGGCAAATGGGACGGTGCGGCCGCTGAACTGTTCGTAGTTCGGGTTGCTGGTCACGTCCGACAGCCGCGTGGCCGTCGTCCAGGAACCGCCGGTCGCCGGCTTGGTGGCCGCGTACACGTCCAGGGCCGGCCCCACGTTGCCGCTCGCGTCGTTGCCGACCGGACGCACCCGATACGAGGACGCGTCGTTCATCGTGTCGTTGCGACTGTCCCACCAGAGCGCGTGTACGACGCTGGCGTCAACGCTGAGGTCGGGGAAGAGCTGCTGGCCGGCCGGTGCATTGGCGATGCGCGCCGGCGTCGAGACCGCCCCGGTGGCTCCATTGAACGTCAGGTAGTAGATGGCGGACCGGCCACCGACCCCGGGCTGGTCGGCCCATCCGAAGGTCGTGCCGGTCGGCACCTCGCTGCCCGCAACGATCGCTTCGTAGGCGACGTGGACGACCTCGCTCGGCGCCGCCTGGTCCGCGGTCGAGCGCGGACCGCTGTCGGCGCGGAAGAAGGTATAGCCCGAACGGCACGGGGGATTGTCGCCGCAGTCGCGGGCCGGGCTGCCGTCCGTGGCCACATCGGTGACACCCATCGCGGTGAACGTCGTCAGCTCGCGAGGACGACCGAACGTCCGGCCACAGTCGACCGACTTGACGACGTCCACCGCGTCCGTCTGCTGGCCGTGCGACGCCAACTGCCGGTAGGTGATGTACACGTGACCGTTCCTGGTCACCGAGATGTCGGGGAACTGCACGTCGTGCACGCCGGCGCTGACCTTCATCGGCGCGGAGAAGGTCACACCGTGGTCGGTCGAGCGGGATAGGTAGATCGCGACGCCGCCGTGTCCGGTGAACCGCGACCATGCGAAGTACACGTTCCCGCTGCACGCAGACGACGTGCGGTCGGCCTCGATGGCGGTCTTGTCGTTGAACTTGCCGAGGAGGTTCGGGGCCGCGGAACCGTGCGCGACGATCACCGACCGCTTGAAGTCCTTGCCATCGTTGATCGTCGGACCGCCGGTCCCGGCCGGGTTGGCGTAGGTCGCGACCCACTCGTCGCCGACGGTCTTCGCCGAGCCAGCCGGGTCACCGGAGCTCTCGGAGCCGGCGAACAAGCGCCCGCTGGCGTCCCAGGCCAGCACCGGGTCACCCGCGCTCGCTGTGCGGATGTGGGCCCGGCCGGCGTAGGGCGTGTTGTCTCCGGGATAACCGGGCACCAGGGAGGACTGGAATGACCGGCCGCCGTTCTCAGAGCGGTAGTAGCCGAGCCAGATCGGTCCGGACGGGATCGGAGCCCCGTTGGCGTCGGCGCCGTCGTTGTACACGCCGCAGTAGTCGTTCGCGCTGCCCACCAGGACATGGGGGTTACGCGGATCGAGCACGACCGCCGGTTCGTTCTCGCGGCCTTTCGACCGCGAGCACTCGGCGAGAGTCGCATCCTTGGCTACCGGGCTGCCGGGGTGGTTCACGTTGTAGTTGGAGACATAGCCGCCGTCGGCACCATCGTCGTGAGTCAGCCGGGCGTCCGCGCCCGGCGTCGAGCCCGACGCGGACAGGCTGCCCAGGCTCAGGACTGCGACGGCGAGTGCACCGACGACGAGGAGCGGCCGCGGCCGCGCAAGGGATGAGGTGGGCATCGATTACGTCCTTCCGGACGTCTTTGCGGCGACCCGTGGTTAGGGCGGCAAACGACGGCATGGGAAACGTATGTCAGGACCCGCACGACCACAACCAGACAACGAACACTGGGCGACCGGGACGCGCGCGTGTCACGCTCAGTCGCATGCCGGGCACGATTTGCGACATCCTCCCGGCGGCGTGCGCGCTGCTCGGCGTGCCGGGGACCGAGGACCGGCTCGACCTCGCAACCAAGGTCGGTGACGTCCGGCGCATCGCGGTGTTGCTCGTCGACGGCCTGGGTTACCACCTGCTGCCGACGATGGCGCCGCACGCGCCGCTGCTGGCGTCGGTGCTGCGGGGGAGTGCGGGCACCATCGATGAGCTGGCCTGCGAGTTCCCGTCGACCACGCCGACCAGCTTGGTCTCGCTCGGCACTGGCGTCCGGCCGGGAGCGCACGGCATCCTCGGGTTCACGGTGAACGTCCCCGGCACCGAGCGTGTCCTCACCCACATCACGTGGCGGGCCGACCCGGCACCAGCGACCTGGCAGCCGATTCCGACGCTGTTCGACCGGGCGGCGCGCGCCGGCACGGCGGCCACAGTGGTGCTGCCCGCGGCCTTCGCGGGCAGCGGCCTTACCACCGCGGCCTACCGGGGCGCGCGGTTCTGCGGGCTAGGCAAGAGGGAGGAGCCGGCGACCCGGCTGCTGACCGAGCTTCGGGCCCGGCCGGGCCTGGTCTACAGCTACGACCCGTCGCTGGACACCGCGGCCCACAAGTTCGGCATCGCCTCGCCGCAGTGGCAGCGGGCCGCGGCCTCGATCGATGCCTTGATCGGTCGCATTGTGAGCCGGCTACCGGACGACGCGGCTCTGCTCGTCACGGCCGATCACGGTGGCCTGGACATCCCGCTGGGTGACCGGTTCGACATCGACACCGACCCGCGGCTGGCCGCCGGGGTACGGATCGTTGCGGGCGAGCCTCGGGCGCGTTACCTGCACACGCACGACGGCGCGACCGCTGACGTCATCGCCACCTGGCGCGGCGTGCTGGGGGACCAAGCGATCGTGCAGAGCCGGGACCAGCTCATCGACGAGAACTGGTTCGGCCCCGTGCCGGCCGCCCATCGAGCCCGTATCGGCGACGTGGTGGTCGTCGGTCAGGGCGCGGCGGTCGTCCTGGCCACCGCGCACGAGCCGGTTACGGTCGCCAAGCTCATCGGCTTCCACGGCGGGGTTTCGCCTGAGGAGACCGCCATTCCGCTCGTCACGTTCCGCGGCTGAGCACGGGCCCGTCAGGGCGTTGTCAGCGGCACCGGCGGGTCGTCACGCGGATCCGTCAGCACCGGATCGGTGGGGAACGGCGGCGGGGTGCCGCCCCACGCGGGGCATAGGGCCTTGTGATCGCACCAGTCGCACAGCCGGCTCGGGCTGGGGCGGAAGTCGCCGGACGCGAGGGCCCGCTGGATCGCCGCCCAGATCGCGATGAGCGTGCGCTCGAAACGCTGGAGTTCCTCCGCGTCCGGGGCGTAGGTCAGTGTGTCGCTGTCGGCGAGATACATCAGCCGCAGTTGCCGCGGCACGACCCCGCGAATGCGCCACAGCACGAGCGCATAGAACTTCATTTGGAACAGCGCCTTGGCCTCGAACGCCTCGCGGGGCGAGGATCCGGTCTTGTAGTCGACGACGCGGATGTCACCAGCGGGGGACACGTCGATGCGGTCGACGTAGCCGCGCAAGCGCAGGCCGTCGACAGTGATCTCGACGAGCTGTTCGCGAGATTCCGGCTCGAGGCGGGACGGGTCTTCGAGCGTGAAGTAGTTGTCGAGCAGACCGGCGGCGGAGTCCATCCACGCCGCGAACTCGGTGCCGTCGGCGTCCTCGGCGAACAACGAGTCGACCTCGGGGGCCTCGTCGCGGACCCGCTGCCAGGCGCCCGGCAACAGCTCGCGCGCGGCGGCGAGCGTGCGCGCCGGTGCCGGCAGATCAAACAGGGATTCGAGTACGGCGTGGACGAGGGTGCCGCGGGTGGCGGCCGGCGACGGGGCTTCAGGCAGCCGGTCGATGCAGCGGAACCGGTAGAGCAGCGGACAGGTCTTGAAGTCCGCCGCGCGCGAGGGCGAGAGGGAACCCAGCACCGGCGTCGGAAGCTCGACGGAGGGCGCTTCGGGATCGCTCAACTGGGTCATGCCTGCACAGTAAGCCGGGGCACCGACAATTCCGGGATGACCCACACGCGGATCAGTGGAGCAGTCTGATCCGGCCGAACGGCCAGATGATGGCGAATGCCCGGCCGACGATGGTCGAGGTCGGAATGGGCCCGAAACTTCTGCTGTCGATGGAATTGCAGCGGTTGTCGCCCATCACGAAGACGGACCCGCGCGGAACGTCCCACTGGGTCTTGTCGGTGAGCGGCCGCGTGGAGTTGGCCCCGCAGCTCTTCGTGTTCAGGTAGGTCTCGGTGATCAGCTGTCCGTTGATCAGCACCCGGCCGGCCCTGAGTTGAACGCGGTCACCAGGCAGGCCGATCACCCGCTTGATCAACACGCTTTCGCCGGTGTGCACGCTGGCCGGGCGCTTGAACACGACGATGTCGCCTCCGTTCACGTCATGCGCCCGGTAGGACAGCTTGTCCACCAGAACGTGGTCGTCGTTGCACTGGGTGCAGCCGTGCAGCGTCGGTTCCATCGACGCGGACGGGATGTAGTACGGCTGGACGACGAAGGCGCGCAGCAGGGCCGCCGCGATGACCGCGATGAGCAGGATGATCCCGGTCCGGATCAGCATGCGCCGCACGCGAGCCGAACGCTTCGGCTTGTCGTCCTCGTCCTTCGCGTCGTCTCCGGGCTGCGGCTCGGCGGCGTCCAGGAATCGGGCGAGGTCAGGCTGGGAGCTGCGCCCGACCGAGGTCACGCCACCACCGGGGGTCGGCCCGCTGGAGGGTGTGGCTGACGGCCGCCGGCCGAACGGCGACGGGGATGTGTCGGTGCCGGTCGACGAATTCGCTCCGGCGACGCCGAGGGGCCCGGTCGGGTTCTGTCCTTGCGCACGGCCCGGCGTCGGCCGGGGTTTCGGACGGGCCGTCGAGCCCGCAGCCACCCTCGGCTCGGGACTGGATGTGGGTTTCGGAATCGCACCGGAAACAGACGGCATCAACCCTCGGGGTCCCGGTCTCGGACCAGGACGCGGCCGCTTGGGCTGGGACTCGTCCGCTGGTGCCGCGTCGGCATCCGGTGGTGCCGCGTAGGGTTCGGGCGCCGATGCGGCGGTCCCCGCAGCGGCCGTTGGCCCTGGGAGTTCGGCGCCGACCGGCTCATCGGCTTCATCGGGTTCGGGCGACGTCAGCACTGCGGGCTCGGCAACCCCGCTCGGGCGGGCCCACTCCCGCGTCGGGCGTGGCCCGGCACCGGCCCGGCTCAAGGTCGACTCGAACGACGCGTCCGGTTCGGGCAGCGTGAACGGCTCGTCGGCCTCGGCATCGTCCTCGTCGCGGCGCCGACGGCGCAGCCGTCCCAGCAGGCCCGACTTCGGCTCCTCGACCGGCGTGTCGCCGGTCCCCGGGTCCGGCGCCGTGGCCAGCGCCAACCGGCGGGCCAGGTCGGTTCCGGGCGGCACCTCGTGGTGGTCCGATTCGTCGGCCGGCCCGATGTCGGTCGGCTCCGGGCGGGCAGCCTC
>DATAQD010000162.1:0-5601 GCA_036264855.1 Jatrophihabitans sp.
ACGCTTCCATCACCGACATGACGCCGGACATGTTCGTGCCGTTGCGGTTGCCCGTCTCCCGGCCCGAGCTGTCCCGGCGCACGCCACCGGCGCCCGTGGAGGTCTCGCCCGACGCGTTCATGCCGTCGATCAGCGACGCGAGCATGTCGAGTTCCTTCGGGTACTCGTGCTCGGCGCGGTCGTACTTGCGCGAGATCGGCCGGAAGATCTCCGTCGACACCTGGTGCGCCTGGTTGATCAGCATGCCGAACTTCTTCGGCAGCTCGAGGTTGATCGCCATCAGGCCCGGCCTCGCTGCGCTGCGGCCGGCCGGAGGCGGTGCCCGTTCATTCGCTCGCTCATACCAGCACCACACCTTCCATGACGCCCACCGCGCGCAGATCGCGGTACCAGCGCTCGACCGGATGTTCCTTCACGTAGCCGTGCCCGCCGAGCAACTGGACGCCGCTGTTGCCGATCTGCATCCCGTACTCGGACGTGAGCCGCCGAGCCAGCGCGGCCTCACGCGCGAAGCTCAGACCCTGGTCGGCCCGGGAGGCGGCGCGCAGCGTCACCAGGCGCGCGCCCTCGAGCTCGATCCCGATGTTGGCGACCATGAAGGCGACGGCCTGCCGGTTGCTGATGGGCTCGCCGAACGCGACGCGCTCGTTGACGTAGGGGATGACGTAGTCGAGGACGGCCTGGCCGGTGCCGAGCGCGAGCGCCGCCCAACCGATCCGGCTGAGCCGGATGCAGTCGGCGTAGACGTCAGCTGCGGCGCCGCCGAGCAGGGCGCCGGCCGGCACGGTGACGTCTTCGAGCACGAGGCGCCCGGTCGACGCCGCCCGCAGTCCCATCGCGGGCTCCGGCTCGATCAACACGCCCGACGTGCCCGACTCGAGGATGAACAGCGCCGGGCTGCCTTCGAGATCGGCCGCGACGACGAACAGCTCGGCCGTGGCCGCCCGGGGGACGAGCGACTTCACCCCGTTGAGGGTGAAGCCGGCGCCGCTGCGCCGCGCGCTGGTCTTCAGGGCGAACGGGTCGAACAGCGGACGGGGCTCGAGCACCGCGAGCGCCGCGGCGGGGACGTCGTCGCCCACGAATGCCGGCAGGTAGGTGGCCTGCTGAGCTTCGTCACCCCAGAGGGCGAGGGCATTGCCGACGCCAGCGGGCGCGAGGCACGCGACCGCGAGCCCCATATCCCCGTGGGCCAGCGCCTCGGCGACCAGCACGCCGGTCGTCGCGGACCGGTCACTGCCCATGCCGCCCAGCGTCTCGGGAACGCCCACCAAGGTCACGCCGAGCTCGGCGACCGACTGCTTGAGGATGGGCTCGGGGGCGACGCACTCGGTGTCGGCCGCGGCGGCCGCGGGCCGCAGCTTCTCGGCGGCGAACTCGCGAGTGGCATCGACGATCATCTTCTGCTCGTCGGTCGGGGTCAGGTCGAACAGCCCGCGCTCGCCCGAGACGTTGGGCCGTTCGGCCTTACCGCGTTTCTGGACGGCGGCGAAGGAACGATTCGCGACCCCGACCGAGCGGAACCCCGCCTTGCTGCCCTCGAAGACCGCGCGCTCGATCGGGCCGCGCAGCTTCAGCTTGTCGATCACGGCCACCCCGGCGAGCCGGTTCAACGCGGCCAAGCCGACGCCCATCGCGTCGCGCCCCCGCCTGTTTCGCCCTGCCATCTGGCCCTCTCCGAAAGTCAGTGGTACAGCTAGTTCCGGATAAATCTACCCGCTGGTAGCTTCGATGCAATCTCGGGTGACCGACGACCTACGGAACCCGAGATGTGAGTAGTTCGTTGGATGAACAGGCCACCAGCAGACGGTGGCGAGCAGCTTAGGAGGTAGGCCGCCGTGCCCAGCAATCCCGTGATCAACAGATTCGGACGAGCGTCCGGCGGTGGCGACAACGCCCCGTCGGCCGCCGAACTGCAGGGCATGTTCGACAAGCCCGCCTACACCGGTCCGCGGCCCGATGCGCGGTACATGACCCTCGACGATGTCGTCCAGCGCACCGGCGCCATGTTGGGCACCATCGTGGTGGCCGGCGCGGTGGCCTGGGTCGCGCTGCCCGACCGGCTCTTCCTGCCCGCGTTGATCGTCTCGGCCATGGCCGGACTCGGGCTCGGGCTCTACATGTCCTTCACCATGAAGGTGAACGCCGGCACCGCCCTGCTCTACTCGGTCTTCGAAGGCGTCTTGCTCGGTGCGATCAGCCACGCCTTCGAGTCCCGGTATCCGGGCATCGTCATCCAGGCCGTCACCGGCACCGTCATGGTCGCCGCCGGCATGCTGATCGTGTACAAGGTCGGAGCGATCCGCGTCACCCCGAAGTTCACGCGCATCGTGGTCGGCGCGACGATCGGGGCGTTCGGGCTGATGGTTGTCAACCTCGTCGCCTACCTGTTCAGCAGCGACGGCATCGGCCTGCGCTCGGGTGGGCCGTTCGCGGTGATCTTCAGCCTCGTCTGCATCGTCATCGCCGCCTTCAACCTCGTGCTCGACTTCGACATGGTCGAGCGCGGCATCCGGCAGGGCGCCCCCCAGAAGTTCGGGTGGTACGCGGCCTTCGGCCTCACCGTCACCCTGATCTGGCTCTACATCGAGATCTTGCGGCTGCTCGGATACGCCCGCAGATAACCGAGTCCAACACGAGAAGGGCAGCCCCGGATCGCGGGTCTGCCCTTCTCGTCGTTCACGGATGGATCGCGGCTGGCCGATGGCGGTCGGCACACACGACGGGCGGACCCGACGTTCCCGCCGCGACCCGCCCGCCGCTTTTCACCGCGCGTCCGGCGATTCCCCCACGGACATCTCCGGACGCGCCGGTATCAGATTCAACGAGCGGGGGCGGAGATGGATGCGGTGCCGGTTCGGCGCGCCTACGACAGGCGTTCCAGGATCATGGCCATGCCCTGCCCGCCCCCGACGCACATGGTCTCCAGGCCGAACTGCTGGTCGTGGAACTGCAGCGAATTGATCAGCGTGGACGTGATCCGGGCGCCGGTCATGCCGAACGGATGCCCGATCGCGATCGCCCCGCCGTTGACGTTGAGCCGGTCGATGTCGATGCCCAGGTCGCGGTAGGACGGGATCACCTGGGCCGCGAAGGCCTCGTTGATCTCGACCAGGTCGATGTCGCCGATGCTCATCCCGGCCCGGGCCAGCGCGCGCTTCGAGGCCTCGACCGGCCCGTAGCCCATGATCTCGGGCGAGAGCCCGCTGACGCCCGTCGCCACGATGCGGGCGAGCGGCGTCAGGCCCAGGGACGCTGCCTTCGCGTCGCTCATGATCACGACGGCCGCCGCGCCGTCGTTCAACGGGCAGCAGTTCCCGGCGGTGACGCGCCCGTCGGGGCGGAACACCGGCTTGAGCCCGGAGACGGCCTCATAGGTGACGCCGGCGCGCGGGCCGTCGTCGGTTGCGACGACCGTGCCGTCGGGCAGGGTCACCGGGGTGATGTCGCGCGGCCAGAACCCGTTGGCGAGACCCTGCTCGGCGAGGTTCTGCGAGCGGACGCCGAAGTGGTCCATGTCCTCGCGGCTGACGTTCTTGTACAGCGCCAGGTTCTCGGCCGTCTGGCCCATCGCGATGTAGACGTCGGGGAGCGTGCCGTCCGCGCGCGGATCGTGCCACTCGGCCGCTCCCGACTCGGCGACCTTCGCCGTCCGGCCGGCCGCCTCGTCATACAGCGGGTTGCGGGTGTTCGGCCAGCCGTCGGCGCTGCCGTTGCCGAACCGCGAAACTGTCTCGACCCCGGCGGAGACGAACACCTCGCCCTCGCCGGCCTTAATCGCGTGGAAGGCCATCCGCGAGGTCTGCAGCGAGGACGAGCAGTAGCGGTTGACGGTGGTCCCGGGCAGGAAGTCGTAGCCGAGCTGGACGGCCACGGTGCGGGCGATGTTGAAGCCGGACTCGCCGCCGGGCTGGCCGCAGCCCATCATCAAGTCGTCGATCTCGTGCGGGTCGAGCTCCGGCACCTTGTCCAGGGCGGCGCGCACCATCTGGGTGGCCAGGTCGTCGGGGCGGATGCTGACGAGCGAGCCCTTCCCGGCGCGGCCGATGGGCGAGCGGGCGGTAGCGACGATCACGGCTTCAACCATGTGCGGTTCTCTCCTCGATGCCGGCGCGGGTCGTCCCTCGATGCTGCCACCGCCACCGAAGGCTGTCAGCGCGGCGGGACCTGCGTCACGTCGCGGGGACCGGCGTCGCCGCCTCGGGCGAGCTGACCGGACGGCGCTTGGGCAGCCGTCGTCGCAGCTGGGCGAACGGACCGTGCCGGCCCTCGCTCTTGCCGAAGCGCTCGGCTCCGGAGACCTCGGTGCCGGGGCGGGCGACGGCCTGCGCCGCGGCCTTGGTGACCGGCTTGACCCGGCGCGTGGTGAACGTGCTCGCCGACCGCGCCCGGGTGCGCAGGCCCAGCGCGTCGAGCGCCGACGGCAGAACGGCCCGGGCCGCCACCGCGTAGCCGGCGGCCGACGGGTGGAACTGGTCATCGGAGAACATCTCGACGTTGGTCATGAACAGCGGGCCGAGGAGGTCGCCGAGGGACACCGTCCGCCCGCCCGCCCGCACGGCCGCGATCGTCTGCTGGCGCGCCATCTGACGCGACAGCCGGCGCGCGTACGCCCGCAACGGCTGGGCCAGCGGGCGGATCGTGCCGAGGTCCGGACACGTCCCCACCACGACCTCGGCCCCCATCGCGCGCAACCGGGACACGGTGTCCTCGAGGAACGGGACCGCGACCGACGGCTTGGTGAGCTCGGTGACGTCGTTCGCGCCGATCATGATGATCGCGAGTTCCAGGTGGCCCCGGCCGAGGGCAGCGACCTGGACCGGCAGGTCGGGCGACTCGGCGCCCACGACCGCGACATTGGTGAGGTGGACCGGGCGCCGCGCCGCCTCCGAGATCCCGATGGCGAGCTGCGCGCCCGGAGTGTCGCGGTCGCGGTACACGCCGTACCCGGCGGCCGTGGAGTCGCCCAGCATGGCGATCCGGATCGGCGGCCGGGTCCGGCTGACGCCGGCGGCCGCCCACGTCGTGTCGTTCGTGGGCACGGGGGGATCGACGGCGACCGGGATGCGTCGCTCGGCCAGCTTGACCTCGCCGTACATGATTCCCATCAGCCCGGCGGCCCCGCCGAGGACGAGCACGCCCAGCCCGCCCCCGGCATAAAGGGCGACTCGGCGGCGGCGGTGTGTCACGTCATGCAGGTTAGTGAATAGCGTGTGCCCCATGCGCTACAGCGACTCGCTCGTCGACCTGATCGGCAACACCCCGCTGGTCAGGCTGCGCCGGGTGACCGAAGGCCTGGCCCCGACCGTCCTCGCGAAAGTCGAGTACTTCAATCCGGGCGGGTCGGTGAAAGACCGCATCGCCGTTCGGATGATCGAGGCTGCCGAGCAGTCCGGTGAGCTGCTCCCCGGCGGCACGATCGTCGAGCCGACGTCAGGCAATACCGGGGTGGGGCTCGCGATCGTCGCCCAGCAGCGCGGCTACCACTGCATCTTCGTCTGCCCCGACAAGGTGAGCCGCGACAAGATCGACACGCTGCGGGCATACGGGGCCGAGGTGGTCGTCTGCCCCACCGCGGTCGCCCCGGAGGACCCCCGGTCG
>DATAQD010000053.1:0-7344 GCA_036264855.1 Jatrophihabitans sp.
GGCGCCGGTGACCGCGAGCTTCCAGGTCCCGGCGGCCAGCCCGTCGACGTCGATCACCTCGACGGAGTTGACGCGGTCGGGGCCGCCGGGCTTCGTCGGCTGACCGGGCAGGTGATTGCCCCAGATCGGCGAGGCGACCCCCGGGCCGGCGAGGCTGAGGTCGAGGTCGTTGATCAGGTGCTCGCCGGGCGCGTCGTACCAGCACAGCACCGCCCGCAGCCGACCGCCGTGCGGAAGGGGCACCGAGTACGTGCGGGTCCGGCCGGTGTCGAGGGCGGCCGGCGTCGTCGAGTCGGACAGGATCCGCACCTCGCCGCCGGCCGTCCCGCCCGGCAGGCAGCCGCCCAGGTCGACGCGGCCGTGGCCAGCGATGGAGCGGTCCTCGGTCGCACTGCCGTCCCGCGTGAGGACCGGCGCCGCACCCAGGATCACCAGCGCCTTCAGCGTCGGCCCGGACGGCGCGCGGCCGTGGCGCGCCGCCCGCCAGGCCTGGCGCAGCAGGGCGCAGAACCCGCCGGCGACGGCCACCGCGACCGACGTGCCGCCATCGGCCATGTAGTGCGGTGCCGGGGAGACGAGGCCCCATCCCCGGCCGGTGGCCAGCGCGGATCGGAGCCCGACGATGTCGGTGCCGGGGGCGCAGACGTCCGGCTTGATCCGGCCGTCCGCGGTCGGCCCGGCGGAGGAGAGCAAGGCCATCCGGTCGGGCTGGCCGGCCACGGGGTCGGCCCGGTCCGCTGCGTCCGCGAAGACCCGCCCGCCGGCCTGCAGCTGGGCCCAGGTCCCGAAGAACCCGATCAGCGCCGACCCCTCGGTCGCGCCGACAGTGAGGACGTTCTTCGCGCTCCCGGGCGACTCGAGGGACGCGGCGTCGATGCGGCGGTTGCCGTCGGCGTCGCGTCCCTCGTTGCCGGCCGCGAACAGCACGAGCGCCTGACGGTGTTCGTGCAGGAACAGGTCGGCCTCGTAGCTGTCGTTGTCGTAGGCCCCGTGCGCGGACGTGCCCCAGGCATTGACGTGAACCCGCGCGCCGAACCCGTGGCTCTTCAGGAACAGTTCGCGCAGATCGGTCGGGCGCCCGGCCAGGGTGAACGTTGACGGCCCGACCTCGGCGTGACCGGGAGCGACCTCCACCCACTGCTCCAGGGCGTGGAAGACCAGCCGGGCTTGGGGCGCGACGCCGCGCTGGGCGCCGCCGCTCGCCGTGCCGTCACCGAGGACCACGCCTGCGACGTAGGTGCCGTGTCCGCTCGACGTGTCCGCCGCGCCGTCGTCGGCGCCCGGGTTCGTCAGGAACGGCGCCCAGGACGGGTTGATCGGCCACGACACGATCTTCTTCACCCGGCCCGCCAGGTCAGCCGTGAGCGTGCGGATGTCGCCGGTGTCCAGACCGGTATCCGCTACCGCGACGACCTCGCCGCGGCCGTCCAGCGTCGGCAACCACGACCCGTCGGCCGCGGCGGCGCCGATGTCGGTCGCGAGGCCGGTGTGAGCCGCCCGCGGCATCCGCGGGCGCTCGACGACCTTGACCCCGACCAGTTCGCGGATCGGGCTGGGGTCAGTGGACCAGTCGATGCGCACCTTCGCATGCGACTGGTCGAGGACGGTGGCCCCCAGCTGCGCGAGCTGCGCCGCAACGCGGATCCGGTCCTCGCTCGAGAAGCACACGACATCGAGCCAGCGGCGGCCCGGGCCGCCCCGCGGCCGCCCGCGGCCCCGGTCGCAGTGCCGCTCGGCGTACGGCACGAAACCGGCGACGAACGCCAGCGCCGCGAGCCGGTCGCCCGCATCGGGTTGCGCGAGCGTGGCGCACAGGCCCGACGGTGGACACCAGAACTCGATGCGGGCGCCCACCCGCGCGATCTCGTCCGGCCACGCCGCGGCGATCGGCCATGCCAACCGCGCGATGACTCGGGGTCCGGCCCCGGTCCGCGCGGCGCCGCGCGGCACGCGGACGGCTCGCCCATTGACCCATACGTGCGCGCTGCCAGCGGACATTCGTCCCCCGCGAAGGTCACCAGACCGGCTCTCGGTGCGATAATGGCACGAGTCGGCCCGCAGTTCATCATTGCTGGCCCGACATGACCGATCGCCGTTCGTGGCCGGCTCAGCCGGTCCCAGGGCTTCGGGCACACCAGCCAGGAGGCGCGGGCCGTGCCCCTGATACGTCGCTAACTGATGGCGGCCGCGATCAGCGGTGCGATCGCCCGGTAGGCCGCCGCGTTCAGGTGCAGCGTGTCGTCGGTCCAGGTCATGGCCGACAGCGTCGGCGTGAGGTCGAGCCAGGTGTGGCCCCGCGAGGTGACCAGGGCCGACAGACCTGCGTTCAGCTGCGCCGCGGCTGCCTCGTGCCCGGGCACCGGGGGGACGGACAGGAACGTGGCGGCACCCCCCGGCTGCGCGGCGAGGCGGTCGAGCACCCGGCCCGCGGCGGCGAGCGAGTCCGCCAACGGCACGCCGAAGTACACGTCGTTGGACCCGATCATGATCACAAGATGCTGGGGATGCTCGTCCAGCACCAGGTCGAGCCAGTCCAACAGGTTGGCGATCCGGGCGTGGCCCAGCCCGCGGTTGCGGTAGGGCAGGTCGAGCATCTCGAGCAGCGGCGCGTACTCCACCTGGGAGTCACCGAGAAACGTGATCAAACCTTGGCGGCCGGGCAGGAACCGGGCCTGGGCGATCCCGGCGAAATCCGGCAGCTCGGGCGGTCGGCGGGCGAGCTTGTGCGCGATCACCTGCAGCCCCATCACCCGCACCTTCAGGGCGACGACGGCGAGTAACGCCGCGTTCAGGGTCATCGACGCGATCAGGGGACGGGACGCACGGCGCATGGGCGACATCGTCCCCTGAACGGGTCAGTAGCGCGCGCCCACGACCTGGTTGCCCAGCGCGTCCAGCTCGGCGAGGTCGTCGGGGGCGAGCTCGACATCGAGCGCCCCCACGTTCTGTTCGAGCCACTTGATCCGCTTCGTGCCGGGGATCGGGACCACCGCGACGCCGAGTCGCTCGGACTGCTGGTGCACCCAGGCGAGCGCCACCTGGGCCGGCGCGACGCCCAGCCGCTCGGCCACCGCGGCCACCCCGTCGGCGATCTTCTGGTTGGCGTCGCCGGCTTCCCCGGCGAAGCGCGGGTTCCGCGCCCGGAAGTCGTTCGCGCCGAACGCCGACCGGTCCAGCGTGTTGGTCAGGAAGCCGCGGCCGAGCGGGGAGAACGGCACCAGCCCGACGCCCAGCTCGCGCATGGCGGCGACGACCGTCGTCTCCGGGTCCCGCGTCCAGATCGAGTACTCGCTCTGCACCGCCGCGATGGGGTGGACGGCGTGCGCGCGGCGCAGCAGCGACGCGTCCACCTCGGACAGGCCGAGGTGCAGCACCTTGCCCTGCTGGACGAGCTCGGCCATGGCGCCGACGGTCTCCTCGATCTCGGCGTCCTGCGGGGGGCGGTGCAGGTAGTACAGGTCGATGACATCGACGCCGAGCCGCAGCAACGAGTCCTCGCAGGCCTGCTGGACGTAGGCGGCGGTGCCCCGGATGCGGCGCCGGTCCCAGCCCTCGGTGTTGTCGATGCCGAGCTTGGTCGCCAGCTGCACGCCCGCGCGCCGGTCGTGCAGCGCCCGACCCACCAGCACCTCGTTGTGGCCAGCGCCGTAGACGTTCGCGGTGTCGATGAACGTGACGCCGAGCTCGAGCGCGCGATGGATGGTGGCGATGGACTCGTCCCAGTTGCCGGGCCCGTAGCTCTGGCTCATGCCCATGCAGCCAAGACCCTGCGCGGAGGTGGTCAGGCCACCCAGCTGTGCTGTCGGAATTGTCATGAGTCGACGATAGCCACGAGCAGCTCGCCATCGCCGCTGACCGCCAGTCCCTCATCAGCGCGCACCGAGTCTCCGGGCCCCAGCTCGTGGCCGGCGACCGTGAACCGACCCGCGCCCACGAACGCATGCACCGCCGTACCCCGCACCGGCTCGTCCCGGCACGCGCGCAGCACCGTGAACCGGCCGGCCCGTAGCGTCAGCGGCGGATGGGCGAGGCGGTAGTCCGGGGTGTCCTCGTCGGTCAGCAGCCACATTTGGACGAAGTGCAGCGGCGCCGATTCCGACGCGTTGCGCTCGCTGTGCTCGATGCCCGTGCCCGCGCATTGGTACTGCGCCTGACCGGGCACGACGACGCGGTTGCGGCCGGCGGCGTCCTCGTGCCGCAACGATCCGTCCAGCACCCACGTGACCAGTTCGACGCGGGCGTGCGGGTGCCGCTCGAAGCCGAATCCCGGATCGACCAGGTGCTCGTCGCAGGCGACGACCGGGCCGAAGGACACGTTGCCCGGGTCGTAGTGCGCGCCGGAGGAGAACGAGTGCCACGACGTGATCCCGGGCTGGTCGGTGCGGAATCGGTCGCCGGCCCGGCGGACCTCGATCACGGCCGGGCGGAGTGGTCGGCGGTCCAGGCCAGCAGGTCGGCCATGGCCCAGCTGTTGACGATCGACTCGACCGGGACGCCGCAGCGTGCCGCCCGCTCGCAGCCGTTCGGCTGCCAGTCCAGCTGACCGGGCGCATGCGCGTCGGTGTCGATCGACGTCAGGCAACCGGCCTCGACCGCGAGCCGCAGCAGCCGCTTGGGCGGGTCGAGCCGCTCCGGCCGGGAGTTGATCTCGACCGCCACCCCGAACTGGGCGCACGCGGCGAACACGAGGTCGGCGTCGAATTGCGACTCCGGCCGGGTGCCGCGGCCGCCGGTGACCAGCCGCCCCGTGCAGTGACCCAGCACGTCGGTGTGCGGGTTGGCGACCGCGGCCACCATCCGCGGGGTCATCTCGGCGGCGGGCATCCTCAGCTTGGAGTGGACGCTGGCCACGACCAGGTCGAGCCGAGCCAACAGCGACGGTTTCTGGTCGAGGGTGCCGTCGTCGAGGATGTCCACCTCGATCCCGGTCAGGATCCGGAACGGCGTGCCCCCGTCGGAGGCAAATTCGTCGTTCAGGGCGGCGACGACGTCCAGTTGCTCTTCCAGCCGTTGCGCCGTCAGCCCGTTGGCCACCGTCAGCCGGGGCGAGTGATCGGTCAGGACGACGTAGTCGTGGCCCAGGGCGCGCGCGGTCTCGGCCATCTCGCGGATCGGCGAGCCGCCGTCCGACCAGTCCGAGTGGGTGTGGCAGTCGCCGCGCAGCGCGCTGCGGATGGCCCTCGTCGCCTCGTCCAGCGGGGTGTCCTCGGTTGCCTGAAGGCGGCGCAGGTAGACCGGCACCTCCCCGCCCAGCGACTCGGTGATGCACCGCGCCGTGACGTCGCCGATGCCGCTCAGCTTCGACAGCGTCCCTTCCGCGGTGCGGGTGGCGAGTTCATCAGCGCGCAGGCCGCCGACGACGCCGGCCGCGGTCCGGAACGCCTTGACCCGGTACGTCGGCTCCCGGGCCCGTTCGAGCAGGAAAGCGATCGTCCGCAGATCGGCGGCCGGATCGCGGGGGTCGGGCATGGCCCAACCGTATCCAGCCCGCCGCGTGGCACGCTGCATCCATGAGCGACGGAGCCAGCCGGCCGGGGCTGAAGGACGAGACGATCCGCCGCATCGAGCAGGCCACCGGTCGCCTCGCCACGCAGAGCGTCGCGCGGATGGACGACGAGCTGCCGTGGTTTCGGGAGCTGCCCTCCGATCAGCGGTCCTGGGTCACGCTGGTGGCCCAGGCCGGCCTGCAGTCCTACGTCGAGTGGCTGCGCTCGCCCGACGACGTGCTGCGGATGACCGGGGAGGTCTTCGCCGCGGCCCCGCAGGCGATGGCCCGCTCGGTCACGCTCCAGCAAACAGTCGAGCTGGTCCGCCAGTCGATCGCCGTCGCCGAGGAGCACCTGCCGTTGCTCGCCGGGCCGGAGGACGAGGCGATCGTGCGCGAGGAGCTGCTGCGGTTCAGCCGCGAGATCGCGTTCGCCGCCGCCCGCGTCTACGCCAGCGCGGCCGAGAACCGCGGCTCGTGGGACCGGCGTCTCGAAGCCCTCGTCATCGACAACCTGGTCAGCGGGTCGGTCATCGGGGACCCGCTGCCCAGCCAGCTGGCGGCCTTGGGCTGGCATGAGGCGGGACCCATTGCCGCCGTCGTCGGCAGCGCGCCCGACGGGCCGGCCGACAGCGCCCTCGCCGACGTGCACGAACACACCCGCCGGCTGGGCATGGACGCCATGGTGGGGGTGCACGCCGACCGGCTGGTGATCGTCGTCGGCGGCGCCCGGGACGCGATCGGAGTCGCCGAGCGGCTGCTGCCCGAGTTCGGGTCCGGACCCGTGGTCGTCGGCCCGCTCGCCCCGGATATCTCCGCCGCCAGCGCCGTCACCCAAGCGGCGCTCAGCGGCCTGCGCGCGGTTCCGGCGTGGCCGGCCGCGCCGCGTCCGGTCAGCGCGGACGCCCTGCTGCCCGAGCGCGCGCTGGCCGGCGACGCCGACGCCCGCGCCCAGCTGGTCGACGGCGTCTACCGGCCGCTGGTCGAGGCCGGCGACGTCCTGATCGACACCGTGGCCGCGTTCCTGGACCACGGCGGGGCTCTCGAGGCCACCGCGCGCGCCCTGTTCGTGCACGCCAACACGGTCCGGTACCGGCTGCGCCGGGTCGCCGAGGTGTGCGGCGAGGCGCCGACCGATGCGCGGGGCGCGCTCACGCTGCGGGTGGCCCTCGTCCTCGGCCGGCTCGAAACAGTGCGTTAACCCACAACGCCACGGCGGTACATCACCGCAATATCCGCGGCACAATTAGCGGATACCTACAAAGCCAGCGGGCCAACCCTGTCCGTGTCGTGGTCGCGCTCCCGGTCACCGAGGGGTCATTGTGAGGGGTGTGATTGCCGTATTCGCTCCCGGCCAGGGTGCTCAGACGCCCGGCATGCTCACCCCTTGGCTCGAACTGCCCGGGGTCCCCGAGCAGGTGGCCGAGTTCTCGGACCGGACTGGCCTCGACCTGATCCGGCTCGGGACGACGGCCGGCGCTGACGAGATCAAGGACACCGCGGTCACCCAACCGCTGCTCGTCGCCCTGGGCGTGATCGCCGCTGGGCACCTCGGGCTCGAGGACGGCAGCGAACGGGTCGTCGCCGGTCACAGCATCGGTGAACTGACCGCGGCCGCGGTGTCCGGCGCGCTCGGCCCCACCGCGGCCGTCGCGTTCGCCGCCCGTCGCGGCGCCGAGATGGCCGCCGCGTGCGCCCTCGCCCCGACCGGGATGTCGGCCGTGCTCGGTGGTGACGCCGACGTCGTGGTGGCCGCGATCGAGGCCGCCGGGCTGACCGCCGCCAATCGCAACGGGGCCGGCCAGATCGTTGCTGCCGGTGCTCTCGACGCACTGGAGAAGTTGGCGGCCGAGCCTCCC
>DATAQD010000020.1:0-5188 GCA_036264855.1 Jatrophihabitans sp.
CACCCGCCGCGAATCATGTGCGCCCTCCCACGCCCCCGGCGCCGCCACCGGCACAAGATCCACACCCGCTCACGGATCATGTGCGCCCTCCCGCGCCCCGGCGCAGCCACCGGCACAAGATCCATGCCCGCTCGTGGATCATGTGCGCCCTCCCGCGCCCCGGCGCAGCCACCGGCACAAGATCCACATCCGCGGCGCCGCCACCGGCACAAGATCCACACCCGCGCGCATCGATCTGCACTCCGACGGGCGACCTGCGCGGAACTCCCAGTTGATCAGCCGGTCGCGACCGCGGCGGCGCGCGCAGCGGCCGGAAGCGCGGCTTCGATGATCGCCAGCGCGTCCTCGTCCATCGCCGCGTTGACGAACCAGGCCTCGAACGCCGACGGCGGCAGGTACACCCCGGCGTCCAGCATCGCGTGGAAGAACGGCTTGTACCGGTACGTCGCCGCCGCCTGCGCTCCCGCGAAGTCGACCACCGGCTCAGCGGCGAAGAACACCGAGAACAGGTTGCCCGCGTACTGCACTTGGTGTTCCACCCCGGCGGCGGCCAGGGCCGAGGACGCCATCGCCCCGATCGTCTGCGCGTTGGCGTCCAGGGCCGCGTACACCGAGGCATCGGCACGGCGCAGCGTCGCCAAACCGGCCGCGACGGCCACCGGGTTCCCCGACAGCGTTCCCGCTTGGTACACCGGCCCGGCCGGGGCCAGCCGCGCCATGACGTCGGCGCGGCCACCGAACGCCGCGGCCGGCAGCCCACCGCTCATGACCTTGCCGAATGTGTAGAGGTCGGCGTCCACCGGGTCGAGCCCGTACCAGCCGGCCGCCGACACCCGGAAGCCGGTCATCACCTCGTCCATGATCAACAGTGCGCCGTGGCGGGCCGTGATCAACCGCAGGGCCAGGTTGAAGCCGCCGACCGGGGCGACCGCCCCCATGTTCCCGGCCGCCGCCTCGGTGATCACGCAGGCGATGTCCGAGCCGAACTCGGCGAAGCAGGCCTCGAGCGCCGCGACGTCGTTGTAGGGCAGCACGATCGTCTCGGCGGTCTGGGCTCCGGTGACTCCCGGGGTGTCCGGCAGCCCGAACGTCACCACGCCCGAACCGGCCGAGGCCAGCAGCGCGTCGACGTGCCCGTGGTAGCAGCCGGCGAACTTGACCACCCGGTGCCGGCCGGTGAATCCGCGCGCGAGCCGGATCGCCGACATCGTCGCCTCGGTGCCGGAGTTGACGAGCCGTACCTGCTCGACCGGAGCCACCCGGCGCACCAGTTCCTCGGCGAGTTCGGTCTCACCGGCGGTCGGCGTTCCGAACGACAGCCCCGATGCCGCCGCGGCCTGCACCGCCGCTACGACCTCCGGATGCGCGTGTCCCAGGATCATCGGCCCCCAGGACGACACGAGATCGACGTAGCGGCGCTCGTCCGCGTCGACGAGGTACGCCCCCGCCCCGCTCACCATGAACCGCGGCGTACCGCCCACCGCGCGGAAGGCACGCACCGGGGAGTTCACCCCGCCGGGGATGACCTGCTGAGCGCGGGCGAACAGGGCGGCGGAGGCGGGCGCGTCGGACACGAGCCCAGTCTCGCAAACCGGCCCGCGGGCAGCGCCGACGCCGCCATGCGGCAGGATCGAGCCGGGCCGCAGCGAGAGGCGGAACGGCATGAACATCGAGGGCAGCGTCGCGGTCGTCACCGGCGGGGCATCCGGGCTGGGCCTGGCCACGGCCCGCCGACTGGCCGCCGCGGGTGCGCACGTCGCGATCATCGACCTGCCGTCCGCCGCCGGGGCGGAGGCAGTCGACACGATCACGGGCCACGCGGTATTCGCGCCAGCCGACGTGACCAGCGAGGACGAGGTCCGCACGGCCCTGGACACCGCGGCGGCCCTCGGGCCGATCCGGGTCGCCGTCAACTGCGCCGGCATCGGCACGCCCGGGCGGGTGATCGGCAAGAACGGCGTCCTCCCGCTCGACCAGTTCGCCCGCGTCGTCACCGTCAATCTCGTCGGCACCTTCAACATGATTCGGCTCGCGGCCGAGCGCATCCTCGCTGCCGACGTCATCGACGGCGAGCGGGGCGTCATCGTCAACACCGCCTCCGTCGCGGCCTTCGACGGGCAGATCGGCCAGGCGGCCTACTCCGCGTCGAAGGGCGGGGTGGTGGGCATGACGCTGCCGATCGCCCGCG
Source organism: Jatrophihabitans sp. (assembly GCA_036264855.1). Classification (GTDB taxonomy): domain Bacteria; phylum Actinomycetota; class Actinomycetes; order Mycobacteriales; family Jatrophihabitantaceae; genus Jatrophihabitans. Next base: position 2,189 of record DATAQD010000020.1, read on the forward strand.
ATCTCGCCGACAAGCTGATCCGGGTGATGACGATCGCCCCGGGGTTGTTCAAGACGCCGATGCTGGAAGGTCTGCCGCCCGAGGCGCAGGACTCGCTCGGCCGACAGGTGCCGCATCCGAGCCGGCTCGGCGACCCCAGCGAGTACGCCGCCCTCGTCGAACACATCGTCGCCAACCCGATGCTCAACGGCGAGGTGATCCGCCTGGACGGCGCGATCAGGATGGCGCCGCGGTAACCCCCGGCCGCTAGGGTCCCCGTGCATGGCGATGCTGCACCTGCGCGTGGTGTGCCCGCAGCCGATGGTGGGCGACGTGGTCGACGCGCTGACCAGCCATACCGGAGCCATCGCGGTGACCCACGGTCCCGAGTCCTCGCACGGCTCCGTCGTCACCGCCGACCTCGCCCGCGAATCGGCCGACGACCTGCTGCACCGCCTGCATCACATCGGCGTCCACGACGCGGGCATGATCGCGCTGCATCCCGTCGATACGGCGCTCGGTCGCCTCGTCACCGACGCGGAAAAGGACGCGCCGGGTGAGGCCGCCGACGCCCTGGTGTGGGACGAGCTCGCCGCCCGCACCGGAGAGGACTCCACGCTGACCGGCGTCTTCGTCGCTTTCATGGTGCTGGCCACCCTGCTCGCGGCGATCGGCGTGGTCACCGATTCGGCGGTCACCGTCGTGGGTGCGATGGTGGTCGGTCCCGAGTTCGGCCCGCTGGCTGGCTTGGCGGTAGGCCTGTTCCGCCGTCGCGCCGGCATCGCTCGCCGCGGCGCGGTGGCGCTGCTCGTCGGCTTCCCGGCCGCGATCGTCATCACCGGCTTGCTGGCGCTGCTGGCCCGCGGCGTCGGTCTGATCCACTCGAGCGACATCGTCGGGGCCGGGCGCGAGACCGAGTTCATCTATCACCCGGGGTGGTTCTCGATCATCACTGCGCTGGTCGCGGGCACGGCCGGGATGCTGTCGCTGACGTCGAGCCGCTCCGCTGCGCTCGTCGGCGTCTTCATCTCGGTGACGACCATCCCGGCGGCCGGCAACGCCGCGGTCGCCGGCGTGCTGGGTCAGTGGCACGAGACCTGGCAGTCGTTGCTGCAGCTGGCGATCAACCTGACCGGCATCCTCGCCGCCGGGATCGTCACGCTCGCGATCATGCGCGCCCTCAGGCCAGGTCAGCCAGCTCGCGGCGCATGACGATCCGGCGCCCCACCGCGTCCAGTCCAACCGCTTGCTCCCACGCGCGTAACTCGGCGAGCCCGGGCGTCACCTCGGCCGTCTCGGCCCAACCCCGCGCCGCGTAGTACGGACCGTTCCACGGCACGTCGGCATAGGTGATCAACGTGATCGCGGCGTAGTCGTTTTCCCGCGCCCAGCGGCAGGCCCGGTCGAGCAACCGGGTGCCGACGCCCTGACGCATCCACTTCGGGATCACCGCGAGCTCCTCGATGTGCGCCCGCCCGTCCACCTCGTCCACCCGGACGAAGCCGATCGGCGGACGGCCGACGACGAAGATCGCCGCCGCGCCGGCCAGCTCTTCGTCCGGGAACGGGAGCTCCGGCAGTTCGTAGCCGGCCATCCGGAAGACGGTCTCGGCGCGGCGGTCGATCTCGGCGAGCCGCGGCAGGTCGTGCTGGCCGGCCACGCGGACGTCCTGGTCCTGGCTGCCGGGTCCGGCTCCGGTCAGGCCGAGTGCGGCCGCAAGCCGGTCCGGGTGACGGGTGGGGATGACGACGTCCTGGCCGTCGAAGAGCCGGACCGTGACGCCCTTCATGCCGCGGGGCATGCCGGTCGTCCAGCCCAGCACCGGGAGCTCGTCGTCCACTCCGATGGCGGATCCGACGATCTCGGCCCGCCCGATCGACTCGTCCCCGACCCGCAGCTCCTCGGCGTCGAGCCGCAGGGACTTCGTCGACCGCGCCGCGTACACGATGAGCAGGTCGACGCCGACCACCAGCACGATCGCGAGGATCCAGCCGGGCAGGTGCGCGAGGCCGCCGCCGAAGGACAGGTCGAGCCCGAAGCCGGCGAGCAGCAGCCCGAGGAAGAACCACACGCTGGCGTACGTGCGTCCCGGCTCGTCGTACGACGCGGGCTCGGCGGCGCTCACCGCAGGCTCGCTCACCGGAGCAGGTTAGCCACCTCGGCCGCCCAGTACGTCAGGACGATCGACGCGCCGGCGCGCTTGATCGACGTCAGGGTCTCGAGAACGACCCGCTCGCGGTCCAGCCAGCCGCGCTCGGCGGCCGCCTCGACCATCGCGTACTCGCCGCTGATCTGGTACGCCGCCACCGGTACGGGGGATGCGTCGGCCACCGCCCGCAGGACGTCCAGGTACGGCAGGGCCGGCTTCACCATGACCAGGTCCGCGCCCTGGGCGACGTCCAGCGCGACCTCGGCGAGCGCGTCGGCGATCGACCGGGTCCCGTCCTGCTGGTAGCTGGCCCGGTCGCCCTGCAGCGAGGAGTTGACCGCCTCGCGGAACGGGCCGTAGAAGCCGGACGCGTATTTGGGCGCGTAGGCCAGGATGCCGGTGTCGACGTGGCCGGCGGTGTCGAGCGCCTGGCGCACGGCCCCGACCTGGCCGTCCATCATCCCGCTGGTGCCGAGCAGGTGGGCTCCGGCTTCGGCCTGGGCGAGCCCCATCGCGGCGTAGCGAAGCAGCGTGGCGTCGTTGTCGACGGCGCCGGTGTCGTCCAGAACGCCGCAGTGGCCGTGGTCGGTGAACTCGTCAAGGCACAGGTCGGCCATGAGGACGGTGGCGTCGCCGAGCTCGGCCGCGAGCCGGCGCAGCGCCACGTTGAGGATTCCGTCCGGGTCGTCGGCGCCGGACCCACACGCGTCCTTCGCCTCCGGCACCCCGAAGATCATCAGGCCGCCGACGCCGACCTCGACGGCGTCGACAGCCGCCTTCACCAGCGACTCCTGGGAGTGCTGGACCACGCCGGGCATCGAGGAGATCGCCGCGGGCTCGGTCAGCCCCTCACGCACGAACATCGGCAGGAC
>DATAQD010000061.1:0-25850 GCA_036264855.1 Jatrophihabitans sp.
ATCACCGGCAGGTGCGACAGCCGCTGCACCATCGCCACAGCTGAGACATCGAGCATGTTGCGGATGGCCGGCTCGAAGGAGCGGACGCCGCGCTCGCACAGGACGATGTCGAGATTGCCGCGCTGAGCGATGTACTCGGCCGCCATCAACCACTCCTCGTATGTGGCGGTGAGCCCGCGCTTGAGCATGACCGGCTTGCCCGCGCCGCCCGCCGCTTGCAGGAGACCGAAGTTCTGCATGTTGCGGGTGCCGATCTGCAGCATGTCGGCGTATTCGGCGACGACGTCCACCTCGGCGACGTCCATGACCTCGGTGACGAACGGCAGGCCGACCTCGTCGCGAACCTCGGCCAGGATGCGCAGCCCGTGCTCGCCGAGCCCCTGGAACGCGTACGGGGAGGTGCGCGGCTTGTAGGCGCCTCCGCGCAGCAACGTTGCACCCGCCCGCTTGGCCATCCGCGCTGCCTCGAGCGTCTGCTCCGGCGTCTCGACCGCGCACGGGCCGGCGATGAACGTGAACGTATCCGGGCCGATGGGCACGCCCCCGACCCGAATGGTCGTGCGCTTCGTGTGATTCTGCGCCGACACCAGCTTGTAGGCAGCCGTGATGCGCATCGTCTCGGCCACCCCGGGCAGCCCATCGGCGTCGAGGGTCTCGAGCACGTTCTCGGTGCCGACTACCCCGACGATCGTGCGCATGACGCCGCGGCTCACGAAGGCCTGCCCGCCGTGCGCCTCGATGTGCGCGACGACGCCGCTGACGTCGGCGTCGGTGGCGCCGGGCGCCATCACGATGACCATGCCGGGCAGCCTAGCGAGCCGGCCCGGGTCCGGTCGCGCCGCGGCGCAGGGCCTTGAGCGTGGCGATGTCGGCGGCGTGATCGGCATCGGCGGTCTCGACCACCATCGGCACCCGCCGCGTGGCCGGCGTGCTGAACAGCGCCGCGAAGGCGTGGCGCCCGATCGTGCCCCGACCGAGCGCCTCGTGCCGGTCGCGTTTGGAGCCGGCGGCATCGCGGCTGTCGTTGACGTGGATCAGCCCGATGCGTCCGCGTCCGGCGGCGGCGCCGTACGCCCGCAAGGCCCGGGCGAAGGAGCTGGGCGTCGACAGGTCGTGCCCCGCCGCGTGCATATGGCAGGTGTCCAGGCACACCCCGATGCGCTCGTCGCGCCCCAAGGCGTCGAGATAGGCCGCCAGCGACGGCGCGTCCGAAGCCAGCGCGCCACCGCCGCCGGCCGTCGGCTCGATCAGCAGCCGCGGCGCGGACGGCACCGAGTCCAGCACGCGCAGCACGGTTTCGCGCACCTGCGTCATGGCGTCGGTCCAGCGATTGCCGAGAACCGCTGACCCGGCATGCACGACGACCCCACGCGCGCCGATCGCGGCGCCGCGCACCAGCGAGAACGCGAGGGCCTCGGTCGACCGGGCCAGTGTCTGCGGCGACGGCGACCCGAAGTTGATCAGATACGGCGTGTGCACGAACACCGGCAAGCGGCACGCGGCGGCGAACTGCTCGTCACCCGCCGGGTCGACGGTGGGCGGCGCCCACGCGCGCGGGTTGGCCACGAAGACCTGCAGCACCTCCGCCTGCACCTCGGCGACGCGCGGCAGCGCACGCGCCAGACCGCCCGCCACCGAGACGTGGGCCCCTACCGCAGCCAGCGGTCGCACGCCTCCCGAGGTCAGGGTCGGTGCTGCGCGCGGCGCGTCCGCCCGCGGCCACCGAGGAGCAGCACCAAACCGAGCAGGCACAGCCCGACACCGATCCAGATCGTGGCGCGTACCTGCTCGTGGGGACCGGTCACGGCGATGACCGGCGCCGAGCTCGACGTCGGCGTGAGGACAACCGGATCGGTGACCACCGTCGTCGTCGGGGTCGGCGTCGGCGTCGGCGTGGGCGTGGTGCTGGTCGGCGGCACGAAGGTGTTCGTGAGCTGCACCGCGATGTCGTTGCCGGTCTGTTGGTTCTGGTTGAACGGAAGGGTTACCGGGGAGGCCGGATTGAATTCGGGGCTGAACACGTCCGCGGGCTCTTCCGTCAGGATGTAACTGCACTTCGTCCCGTGATTGAAGTCGGTGTACACGAAGAGGGCACTGGTCGTGGCGCTCCCGCCATCGGCGATCGTGAGCGTGACGTCCACCGGGTTCGCGGTCGGGTCGAGGCAGTTGGATGAGGTGACGTGGACGATCCAGCCGCCGGCCGGCGGCGTGGCCGAGGTCGGCACCGTCGTCTCGTTGACGGTGATCGTCCCGGTCGGGCACGGCGTCGTGATGCCCACGGGAACCTGGCAGGCGACGGCCACACTCCCGATCGCGGCACCTCCGGGCGCGAGGCCGGTCGTGATCAGGACGGCCCCCAGGGCCAGACACAGAAGGGCACCCAAGCGTTGCTTCATCCGCGGAACTCCCACCCAGTTGAGGCCTGCGACCCAGACCAGCAGGTGCGTACGCTAGCGCACATGTCTCGGCCAGCGGTGCGCTCCGTGCTCGTAGCGCGCGGTGTTGACGGATTGCTCGTGGGCTGGCTGGCCGTCCTGGTGTGGCTCGCGGTGTTCGCGTCGGACAAGCTCGGCTTCAGCCGCGGGATGCCTGACCTCGCGGGGATCTACTGGGTCGGGGTCGTTCTCACGGCCGCCCATTTCGGTCTGTCCTACCACCTGGCCTACAGCGGCGGGGGGCCGGCGATGCGGGCCCGGCCGGTCGCGCTCGTGGTCGGGCCGCTGGTGCTCGCGGCCGGGCTCGGCGGCATCGTCCTCGTCACGATCCAAGCCGGCCCGCACGCGACCCACCAGGCCACCAGCGCGCTGATCACCAGCGTCTATCTCATGACGACGTGGCATTACATCAAGCAGGTCTACGGGGTTGGCCGGGTCGGCGCCGCTTTCGCCGGCGTCAAGCTCACGATGTGGGACGCCCGGGTATTGCGCTTCGGCCTCTACCCGCTCTGGTTCCTCGGCGCGGCCCAGGTTCTGGTCCGCGGCGCGAGCTACAACCTGGCCGGGTACAGCGTCGGCTTCTCCGTGCTGCCTTACGACGCGTACGTCGCCCTGCGCGTCGTTGCGATCTGCTCGGTGCTGCCGGTCGTCATCGTCTTCGTCACCCTCGGGCGACGTGCCCGCCGCTTCCCGCCCTCGCTGTTGGTTGCCCCCTACGCCGCGGCGTTCGTGTGGCTGGGCCTGCCGACCGACCCGGTGCTGACGCTGCTGCTGCTCGCCCCGTTCCACGCCCTGCAGTACCTCGCAGTGGGGCATCGCGCCGAGGTCGCCGTCGCCGCCGGGCGCCCGGGTCGGCACGGCGTGTTGTGGTGGCTCAACATCTTCGCCGGCGCAGCCTGCGGCGGGCTGCTACTGAGCCGGTGGGCGCCGCAGTTCCTCGATGCCCGCTTCGGTGAAGCCCACGCGCCCCTGCTGTTCACCGCGGCGTTCTTCGTCTTCCTGAACCTGCACCACTACCTGATCGACGCGTCGATCTGGCGCTCGAAGGGCGAACTCGTGAAGGCGATGGTGCGCAAGCCGGCCCCGGCCCGGCCGGTAGTCGAACCGGCGGGTGAACTCGTCGCCGGCTGACGTCGGGATCAGACGATCTTCAGCGTCACCGGTGAGCCGACGCGCACCAAGGTGCCCGGTGCCGGGTCGACGGACAGCACGCGATCCAGGACGCCGCCGTCGATCGTGTTATCGATGCTCGGCACGAGTCCGACGGCTTTCAGGGCGGCCACGGCGTCTTCGGTCTTCGCGCCCTGATTGATCTGCGGCACTTCGACGAACTCCGGGCCCTTGGAGACGGTGATCGTCACGGTGCTGAACTTGCGTGCCTTGTCGCTCGGGTCGAGCGCGATGACCGCGCCCTTCTCGACGGAGTCGTTGTACTCCTCGTCGGTCGTGTACTTCAGGTTGGCCGCCCGCAACGCCTTCTCGGCGTCGGCGAGCGACGTGCCTGGGGAGATCGACGGGACATTGACGATCGGTGGGCCCTTCGACACGAAGATCCGGATCATGTCCCGGCTCGTGACCTTCGCCCCCGCCGGTGGCTCGGTCCGGGTGACTTCATTCGCCGGGATCGTGTCGCTGAACTCCGGCACGAGCGTGCTGTCGATGGCGGTGATGCCGACTGCGCTCAACGCCGCCTGCGCAGCGGTGGGCGACTTCCGCGCGACGGACGGGACCTGGAACAGCCGGGGTCCAGCCGAGATGATGACGACGACGGTCGTCCCGCGCACGGCCCGCGCGTCGGCGCCGGGGTCGGTACGCAGGACCAGGCCCTTGTCGACGGTGTCGCTGAATTGCGGGCCGGGCTGAACCTGGACCTGGTAGCCCGCGGCCTTGAGCCGGCTGAGCGCATCGGACTGGCTCTTGCCGATCAGGTCGGGCACCCGGGAGTAACGCCCGGACGCGAAGTACCAGCCGCCGTACCCGGCGGCGGCGCCGAGCAGGAGGAACACGATCAGCACGATGAGGGCCTTGCGGCGCTTGCGGGTCTTCTGCGACACCTGTCGCCGCGGCTTCGGCGGCGGGATCACGATTGGCGGCGGCGGACCGGTCTCGTCGCGTCGCATCGACGGCCGCGCCACGCCGGGCTTCTGGCCGTTGTCGCCGCGCCGCGGCACCACGGTCGTGTCATGGCCGCCGGACCCGCGGATCTGGTCGGTGGTCGCGGTGTCGGGTGTGTGCTGCCGGTAGTCACGCGTGTCCGTCCGCGTCGTGCGGCCGCGGGGACGCACGCGGGGCGGCACCGCCACCACCGGCAACGCCAGATCGGTGCGCACGTCGGCGATCTCGGCCAGGAACGCGCCGGCGTCGACGGGTCGCCCCTCGGGATCACTGTCAGTGGCGGCGATGACGAGCTCGTCGATCTCGTTGGGAATGCCCTTGACCCGCGACGACGGCGCGGGCACGCGACTGTGGACGTGCTGGTAGGCGACGTTCATCGCCGAATCGCCCTTGTACGGCGGCGCCCCGGTGAGCAACTCGAAGAACACGACGCCGGCTGAGTACACGTCCGAGCGCGGGTCGGACGCGCCCCGGGTGATCTGCTCGGGGGCGCAATACGCGACGGTGCCCATCATCAGTCCGGTGCGCGTGGCGGCGGCGTCGGCCTCGACGGCGCGGGCCAGGCCGAAGTCGGCGACCTTCACGATGCCGTCGTCGGACAGCAGGATGTTCTCGGGCTTGACGTCGCGGTGCACGAGCCCGGCGCGGTGCGCGGCCGACAACGCGCTCAACACCGGCTCCATGATCGACACGGCCTCCGCGGTGCTGAGCCGGCCGCGCTCGCGCAGCAGTTCGCGCAGCGTGCGTCCCTCGACGAGTTCCATGACGAGGAAGACGTGGTGCCCGTCCGCGGCGACTTCCTGGCCCTGGTCGTAGACCGACACCGTGTTCAGGTGGGTGAGCCGGGCCGCGGCGCGGGCCTCCCGGGAGAAGCGATCGCTGAACGCCGGATCGGCCGAGAGCGCCGACGACATGACCTTGACGGCGACAAGCCGGTCCAGCCGCTCGTCGACGGCGGCGTACACGGTGGACATACCGCCGCGGGCGATACGTTCCAGGATCCGGTAGCGACCCTCGAGCGAGCGGCCCACCAAAGTGTCCGGAGGCGCCGTCTGCACGCGGTGATTCTACGGTCGGGTTGGTTCATCGCCGGGTGCCGCACCGGTCGCTGCCAGGTCAGAACCGCCGGCAGGCCCCGTACCGTGGACGGTGTGACGCGTGTCGAATTCGCCTCGTTGGGCCGCGCGGAACTGCTGGCCGACGCCGACCGGCCCGGCGGCTGGCTGCTTGTCGTCGACCGGATCCGGCAGTCCTACGTCGACCTCGACGACCCGACCTATCTGGACTTCGAGTACGTGCAGGCCTTCGCGGACGTGATCGACGCGCTCCCGGCCGGACCGCTCGCAGTCACCCACGTCGGTGGCGGAGCGTGCACGCTGGCCCGTTACATCGCGACCCAACGTCCCGGCTCCCCGCAGATCGTGCTCGAACCCGACGTTGCCCTGACCGCGCTCATGCGGTCCCGGCTGCCCCTGCCCCGCGGCAGCCGGATCCGGATCCGGCCGGTCGACGGACGCGCCGGGGTGGCGGCGCTCGGCGCCGGGAGTGCCGACGTCGTCGTGCTCGACGCCTTCCACGGTGGCCGGGTCCCGGCCGAGCTCACCACCCGCGAGTTCATTACCGACGTCGCCCGGGTCCTCCGTCCCGAGGGCGTGCTGATCGCGAACGTCGCCGACGGTCCACCTGTCGTCTACAGCCGTCGCCTGTTCGCGACGGTGCGCGCTGGGCTGCCCGATGCGCTCGTGATCGCCGAGCCCGCGGTGCTCAAGGGCCGCCGGTACGGCAACGTGGTCCTGGCCGCGTCCCGGGCCGGGCTGCCGATCGACGAGATCCGCCGCGCCTCGGCCCGCGCGGCGTTCCCCCGGACCGTGACCGTGCGCTTCAGTGGGGGCGAGAAGCCGCTGACCGACGCCGACCCGCTGCGCTCGCCCCAGCCACCGGACGAACTGTGGCGGGTCGGCGATTGGCAAGATGACTGAATGCCCCTGACCGGCCCCTCCCATCTGCAGCGCTCCCGCGCCGAGTCGTTCGGCTCGGTGGCGCAGGACTACGACCGCTACCGGCCGAGCTACCCGGTCGCCTTGATCGACGATCTCGTGGCCCGGGCGCCGGGCAGCGTGCTCGACATCGGCTGCGGCACCGGCAAGGCCGGGCGGCTGCTCGCCGCTCGGGGCCTGCCGGTCCTCGGCGTCGAGATCGACGCGAAGATGGCGGCCGTCGCGCGGACCCACGGTCTCGAGGTCGAGGTCGCCAGGTTCGAGGACTGGGACGACCGGGACCGGCGCTTCGATCTGATCACCTCGGCGCAGGCGTGGCACTGGGTCGACCCCAAGATCGCAGCGCCGAAGGCGGCCGGCCTGCTGCGCCCGGGTGGCACCCTCGCCCTGTTCTGGAATCACTTCCAGGATCGCGACGATCCCACCCGGTCCGCCTTCGACGAGGTCTATCGGCGCGAGGCACCGCAACTGTTCGATGCCGGCGTCAGGGCGCGGGTGGCGCACCCGGACCGGCCGTACGCGGCCGAGCTCGAGGCGAGCGGGCAGTTCGCCTCGATCGAGGTCAAGGACTATGCCTTCGAGGTGACGCTCACGACCGACGAATGGGTGGGCATGGTGCAGACGCACAGCGACCACCTCGCGCTCGAGCCGGCCCGACGGGCGGCGCTGGCCGATGGGCTGCGCGACCTGATCGACGGGATGGGCGGCTCGGTGACGGTCGACGGCGGCACGTACACCATCTACGCCCGCCCGTGACCGACGATGGCAGGCTGTCGCCCATGGAACTGCTGACGATGCCGGCGGTCGCCGAAGCGCTGGGCGTGCCCGTGACCCGGGTGCACCAGTACGTCCGCGACGGACAACTGCTCGAGGTCCGCGACGAGAACGGCGTCCGGTGCGTCCCGGCCGATCTCGTTCAGGACGGCGCGATCGTCAAGTCGCTGTCGTCGGTGATCACGCTGCTGCGTGACGCCAAGTACGCCGACCACGAGATCGTCGACTGGCTCTTGCGCGAGGACGCGTCTTTGCCCGGCTCGCCGATCGAGGCCTTGCGCGCGAACCGTGGCTCTGAAGTCAAGCGGCGCGCCCAGGTCGCGGGCTACTAGCCGCGGTGCATTACACCTACCTGCTGATCCTCGCCGCGTGCGTTGTCGGCACGCTGCCGTTGGAGTTCGTGCTGCATACCCGGGTCTACGCGCGGTGGCGCCGCCTGGCGGTGGCGTTGGTCCCGATCGTGGTGATCTTCAGCAGCTGGGACATCGTGGCCATCCGGGCCGGCTGGTGGCACTACGACCCCGCGCGCACCGTCGGCGCGACGCTCCCGGGGCGGCTGCCGCTGGAGGAGTTGCTCTTCTTCGTCGTCATCCCCACCTGCGCCGTGCTGACCCTGGAGGCGGTGCGGGCCCGCAAGCCAGCGTGGCTGATCGGCGACGAGGCGTGACCTACACGTGGTCGGCGCTTTTCGGCGCCCTGGCTGCGGTCGCGCTCGATCTCGTCGTGCTGCGGACGAAGCTGCTGCAGCGCCCGGCCTTCTGGACGGCGTACGCGATCGTGCTGTTCTTCCAGCTCGTCGTGAACGGGCTGCTCACCGGCCTGCGGATCGTCCGCTACGACCCGGAGCGGATCATCGGCTGGCGGATCGCGTACGAGCCGGTCGAGGATCTGCTGTTCGGCTTCGCCATGGTGACGGCGACCCTCACCCTGTGGGTATGGGCGGGCCGCCGCGCCGCGCGGACCAGGCGCCACGCAGAGCCCTGACCCCGACGTCGACGCGGCGGCGCACGCCCACCTGCACCCGCGCGGTGAACACGTCGTAGTCGGCCCGCTCGATGACGTCCAGGATCTCGGAGTACAGCGTGAAGGCCGTGCGCAGGCAGTCCCGCGAGGACGCGTCGACGAGCTCGATGCCCGGCGCCGCCTGCGCGTAGAGGCGGCGGGCCCGCTCGATCTCCCAGGCCAGCAGGTTGCGGATCGGCTCGTCCACCCGCCCGCGCGCCAGCCGTTCGCGGTCCACGCCGAACATGTCCAGCGATTCCTGGGGAAGGTAGACCCGTCCGCGCCGCAGGTCCTCGGCCACGTCGCGAATGAAGTTGGTCAGTTGGAACGCGGTGCCCAGGTCGATCGCGTGGGCCTCAAGGACGTCCCACCGCACGTTGTTGTCGGCGCGGCCGAGGATCGGCAGCATCTGCAGCCCGATCACCGCGGCCGAGCCCCAGGTGTAGCGGACGAGGTCGTCGTACGTCGCGTAGGACGTCACCGTGAGATCCATCTGCATGGCGTCCAGGAAGTCGGCGAAGTAGCTCGCCGGGATCTTCCATCGGGCGATCGTGTCGATCACCGCCCGGCTCACCGGGTCGCTCGTCTGGCCCCAGTCGAGGTCGGCGAGGAAGTCCGCGCTCCAGTCGAGCAACTGCTCGCTGCGGTGCGTGCTCGCCCGCGCGGGGGACAGGTCGTCGACGATGTCGTCGACGTGGCGCGCGAAGCCGTACAGCGCATGGACGAAGGGACGCTTGGCCGGCGGCAGCAGCAGCGTGGCGAGGTAGAACGTCTTGCCGTGTTCGGCGTTGATGGCCCGGCACCGCGCGTAGCTGGCCCGCAGCGCGGCACCGGTGATGCCGGCCGCATCGAGTTCCCGTCGACCGGTCATCGCGCCGAGGCGCCGGTGATCCGCTGGGCCGCCAGCCGCCCCGAGACGAGCACCATCGGCACGCCGACCCCGGGCTGGGCGTTCGAGCCGCAGAACACCAGGTTGTCGATGCGCCGGTCCAGGGTTGGCGCCCGGAAGGGGCCGGTCTGGCCGAACGAGTGCGCCGCGGCGAACGGCGCACCGGCGGCCATGCCCCGGTCGCGCCAGTCGGCCGGGGTGATGAGGTGTTCCACCTCGATCGCCGCGCCGAAGCCGGGATAGCCGCGCTTCTCGAGCGTCTCGACGACATGGTCGCGGTACGACGTGCGCCGGCTCGCCCAGTCGACCCGGCCGGTGGTGTTCGGGGCCGGGAACAGCGCGAAGTGGGTGTGCCGCCCCTCGGGCGCGAGCGAGGGGTCGGTGCGCGTCGGGGTCGTCAACAGGAACGACGGATCACTCATCACCTGGCCGCGATCGATGATCTCGTCGAAGGTCGAGTCCCACGCCGCGCCGAAGTCGATCAGGTGGTGGGCGGTGGGCCCGAAGGCGGTCGGCGTGCCGGCGTGCAGAACGACGGCCGAGGGCGAGTAGCGCAGCCGGTGGACCCGCCGCGGCGTGCTCCCCGCCGGCAACAGCTCGGCGTACGCGGTCGGGAGGTCGGCGTTGACGACCACGACGTCGGCTGGGAGCCGCTCGCCATCGGCGGTGATCACCCCGCGCGCGCGGCCGTCGCGGACGTCGACGCGGCTGACCGTCGTGTCGTAGCGGAACTCGACGCCGTGCTTGTGCGCCGCCGCCGCGAGCGCGGTCGGGACGGCGTGCATCCCGCCCTCAGGGAAGTACACGCCGTGGACGCAGTCCATGTAGGTGATCACGGCGTAGATGGCCAGCGCGTGCGCGGGCGCGAGTCCCGCGTACATCGCCTGGAACGAGAACAGGCGCCGCAGCCGCTCGTCCTCGACGTAGCGCGCCACCTTGTTGCCCAACCGTCGGAATCCGCCCATCGCTACGAGCCGGGCCAATGGCACGCCGAGCAGCTGGAGCGGCGAGTCGAGGTTGCGGTCGATGAAGTGCGGCATCTCGACCTCGTACAACCGGCGCAAGAAGGCGACGTAGCGCCGGTACCCGTCGGCGTCCTTCCCGCCGCAGGTACGCGCGATCTCGTCAGCCATATCGGCCGGGTCCGCGCGGACGTCGATGGCCGAGCCGTCGGCGAAGCGGGCCCGGTAGGCCGGATCGAGCCGGTGCAGGGTGAGCCAGTCGGCCAGGTCCTCGCCGACCGCGGCCAGCGGTTGGGCCAGCAGCTCGGGCATGGTCAGCACGGTGGGGCCGGTGTCGAATCGGTAGCCCGCGTCCTCGATCAAGCCGCAGCGCCCCCCGGGGACGGATTCCCGCTCGACGACCGTGACCCGGCGGCCGGCACCGGCGAGGTGCAGTGCGGCGGACAGCCCGCCGAGGCCGGCGCCGACGACCACGACGTGGTCGGTCGGTCCGTCCACGGTGCGCATTGCGATGACGCTACGTCCCGGGCGGCCGGCCCGTGCGTGGACCCGGCCGGTGGTGACGCCCGGCGCTCACCCCATCCGCAGGTAGAGGTCGCGCAGGAGCGCCACCTCGGCACCGTGGTGGGCGAGTTCGTCCTGCGCATGCACGACCAGCGCCGCCCAGGTGTCGTCGGCAAACGGCCCCCACGCCGGGCCGAGCTTGGCCCAGATGCCGTCCTCGCCCAGGGCCATGACCCGCGCGCGAAACGCGGCGAACGCGGCGTCCATCGCGGCCCGCGCCGGCGCGACCTCGCCGTACCACTCGTCGTCGGCCACCGGCAGCGGCCAGTCGCCGAGCGAGGGTGACACGTACGAGGCCAGGCAGTCCGACGCGATGTGCCGAAGCCGCCACGCGATCGTCGTGACCGGTGCCGGCTCGGGATCGGGCCGGGCCTGGTCGGCGACCCAGCGATCGCCGTGCCGGCGCACCGTCCACATGTCGGCCACCGGCTCCCACAGGTACTCGCGCTCGGTCAGCCCCGAGATCCGCATGCACAGCCGGTCCCAGATGTAGGCCACCCGAGAACAGGAGCGGGAGCACGTCGTTCGCCATGCCCGTCACGGTAGGGCGCCGTGCCGACACCGTCCGCGGCGCGTGTCAGGCGTGCCGGTCGGTCGCGGCGCCCACGAGCGCGTTCAGCGCCGTCCGCGCCGCGGCGCTGATCGCCTCCGACTCCAGGGCCGAGCGCGCCTCGGTCGCCCGCACCGCGATGCGCTGCTCGACCTCCTCCAGCGCTCCGGTCGCCACAATCACCTCACGCAGCGTCGCGACCTGCTCGTCATCGAGGTCGCGGCCGCCCAGGTCGCGGCGCAGCACCATGGCCTGGGCCGGGTCCGCAGCTTGCATCGCCAGCGCGGTCAGGAGCGTGTGCTTTCCTTCGCGCAGATCATCGCCGGCCGGCTTGCCCGTAACCGACGGATCGCCGAACACGCCGAGGACGTCGTCGCGGAGCTGGAACGCCTCGCCCAGCGCCAGCCCGTACCCGGTCAGCGCGGCGAACACCGCAGCCGGCGCCCCGGCGATCGCGGCGCCCAGATGCAGCGGCCCCTCGACGGTGTACTTGCTCGTCTTGAGCTCGATGACCCGCAGGGCCTCGTCGGCGGAGAAGTCGCCGCGAGCCTGGACGAGGACGTCGAGGTACTGCCCGGCCATCACCAGCTGACGCATGTCGTCGTACACACGACGCGCGGTCCGGGCGGCGTCGGGAGCGATCGCGGCTGCGGCGAACATCGCATCGGCCCAGGACAGCAACAGGTCCCCGAGCACGATCGCGGCCGCCGTGCCGAAGATGTCCGGGTCGCCACTCCAGCCCGCGGTGCGATGCACGCGGGCGAACGCCGCGTGGGCCGCCGGCTTCCCGCGGCGGGTCTCCGACGAGTCCATGACGTCGTCGTGGACGAGGGCGCAGGCGTGCAACAGTTCGAGGCTCGCGGCCGCGGTGATCAGCGCGCCGTCGGCGACGGACTCGTCGCGCACGGCCCGCCAGCCCCAGTAGGCGAAGCGCGGGCGCAGCCGCTTGCCGCCGTCCAGGACGAAGTCGCGGGCCGCGTCGGACACCGGGTCGAGGTCGCGCCCGAGCGGGCGCAACGACTGCGCGCGGCCGGCAAGGAAGGCGGCCAGTTCGGCGTCCACACGCGTGATCAGCGGATCGCCGGAACCCGTCACCGGCCGGACATTACGCTGGGCGCCATGACGCGCACGGTCCGGGACCGCCTGGCTGAGGCCGGGCCCACGTTCTCGTTCGAGTTCTTCCCGCCGAAGAGCGCCGACGAGGACCGGATCCTGTGGCAGACCATCCGTGAGCTCGAGCCGTTGCACCCCTCGTTCGTGTCCGTGACCTACGGCGCCGGCGGATCGACCCGGGCCCGCACCATCGAGATCACCGAGCACATCGCGTCCGACACCACCCTGCTTCCGGTCGCCCACCTGACGGCGGTGGGCCACTCGGTCGCTGAGTTGCGCGGCATCGCCGGACACCTGGCCGCGGCTGGAGTACCGAACGTGCTCGCGCTGCGCGGTGACCCGCCCGGCGACCCCGAGGGCGAGTGGGTCCGGCATCCCGAGGGCGTGGCGTACGCCTCGGACCTCGTGCAGTTGATGCGCGCCCACGGCGACTTCTGCGTCGGCGTCGCCGCGTTCCCGTACGGCCATCCCCGCGCCGCGTCCCTCGACGAGGACACCGAGCATCTGCTCGCCAAGTTCCACGCGGGCGCCGAGTACGCCATCACCCAGATGTTCTTCGTCGCCGACGACTACCTGCGCCTGCGGGACCGGGTCGCGGCGGCGGGCGGCGACGTACCGATTATCGCCGGGCTCATGCCAGTGACCAACATGGGCATCATCCGGCGGTCGGAGCAGTTCTCCGGCGCGCCGTTCCCCGCGAAGCTCGGTGCGCGCTTCGACGCGGTGGCCCACGACCCCAAGTCGGTGCGCGCGATGGGGATCTACGAGACCTCCAAGCTCGCCGAGCGGCTGCTCGAAGAGGGCGTGCCCGGAATCCACTTCTACACGCTGAATCGCTCGAAGGCGACGCGCGAGGTGTGGGCGAACCTCGCCCTCGGTGCCCGCCTCTGAGCCTGATGACCACTCCGGCGCAGCGCTGGTCGGCGCTGCACCACGGCATCGATCCGGCCCGCGTCCCGCTGCTGTCGGGATGGCTGCGGCTCATGTGGTTGCTCGCCGGCCCGCTCGCGCGCCGGCGGGTGCCGCCGATCTTGCTGACCGCGCTCGGCGCGGTGTTCGCGCTCGACGCGGTCCTGCTGGCCGGTTCGGTGCCCTGGGCCGCGGCCATCGCGGTGCTTGCGGCCGTCACTTGCGACGGGGTGGACGGCGCTATAGCGGTTCTGGGGGATCGGGCCAGCCGCGGCGGGGCGCTGGCCGATGCCGCGACCGACCGGCTTGCCGACCTGGCGTTCGCGGCGGTGCTGTGGCGGTGCGGCGCGCCCTGGTGGTCGGCCGTCGTCGCCGGCGGGCTGGCGGTGTCGGTCGACGCCGGGCGGCGGATGCGCGGCGTGCCGTCACGCCTCACCGTGGCGGAGCGGCCGACCTGGACGATCTGCGCGGTGCTCGCCTGTGCGAGCGCGGCCGCGACGAGGGCGCAGTGGCCGGTCGACGTGTGCGTCGGGGTGTGGATCGCGGCCGGGGCCGTCGGCGTCGTCCAGGTTGCGCGCTAACGGACCTCCCGCCCCTTCCACCAGAGCGTGCCAAACCGGTGTAGCCACATCGACCGCAGGGTCAGGTAGCCGAAGACGACGATCGACACGGGGTGCGCGAGGGCGTCGGGGACGGCCCGCCCGCCGGTGCGCCGGGCCGCGACGACCCGCGAGGCGACTCCCGCGGCGTAGCCGGCCAGCCCGACCCGCGAGCCGCGCAGCATCGCCAGAGGCGGGACGACGTAGGCCACCCCGAGCGCGGCGAGCACCGCCGCCGCGCCCGGTTCGGTGCCGAAGGCGGACCACAGCGACTTCCCGTAGCCGTCGCGCAGTTCGCCCCACCCGTCGTACATGCGGCACGTCGCGAGCGCGGTTCCGTCGACCACGCCGCCCCGACCGCCGCCGGCCTTGATCGCCCGGACGAGGGCGATGTCGTCGAGCACCTCGCCGCGGACCGCGGCGAACCCGCCGGCCCGGTCGAGCGCGGCCCGGCGGATGACGAGGAACTGGCCGGTGGCGGCGGTCAGGGACGGGCGCGGTGATCGTTCGGCCAAGCGCAGCGGGAGCGTCGTGAGCCACGACCACGGCAGGAGCGGCTGGACCAGCCGCTCGGGCGCCGTCCCCGCCAGCTGGCGCGGGAACGGGCAGACGACGTCGAGCCCGGTGTCGAGCAGCAGTCCCACGGCCGCGTCGACCGCGCCCGGCGCCAGCCGGACGTCGGCGTCCACGAAGACCAGAACCTCGCTCGCGGGATCGGCCGCGGCCGCGAGCTGGGCGCACGCCCACGGCTTGCCCAGCCACCCGGGCGGAGGCGCGGCCCCGTCGATGACCCGGGCGCCGGCCGCTCGGGCGCGCTCTGCGGTCCCGTCGCTGGACTCGTCGTCCAGGACCAGCACCTCGCCGGCGCCGACGAGCGGGCCAAGGCAGGCGGCGATCGCCCCCGCTTCGTCGCGGGCCGGTACGAGGACCGACACCGCTGGGGGGTTCGCCGGCGGGGCGCCCGCCGGACGGCGCAACCGCCGCGCGTTGACCACCGCGTGCGCGGCGCCGGCCGCGGCCAGCGCCGACCCGATGCCCACCAGCCGGCCGGTCATGGTCGGCGGCAGGTGATTGCCAGCGGCACCGCCACCACGCCCATGCCCACCGCGCCCCACGCCGCGGCCGCGCCGAGCCCGAGAAACACCGCCAGCGCGACGATCCAGCCCAGGTACAGCCACAGGTACAGCGCGATGGGCACGGCATCGCCCGCGTCCGGCGTCCGGTTGAGCAGCGCCTGCAGCGCGGCCGAGAGGAGGAGCGCAACGGCGAACCAGCCCGCGTAGTCGGTCAGCGGAACGTCCGGAACACCTGGCAGATGGGGGGCCGGGGCGGCCCAGGTCCAGCGGTGGGCCGCGACCATCTGTGGATCGAGGAACAGGTCAGCGCTGGCCAGGGCCCACGCCCCGACGACGACCCGGGGGACCGGCCCTCGCACGAGGTGCCGCGCCGCGATCGCGGCCGGCCAGGCCAGCATGGTCCAGGCCAGGGCGATCACCGGAGGAACGCCGAGTACTTGCCCGCCCAGTGACGAGCCGTAGTGGTAGGACCCGAACGGGACGCCGGTGTGTACCCCCAGCACCTCGACGGCGAAGCCGGGGACCGCGGTCACCGCGAGCAGGCCCACCGCGCCCGCCGGTCCGCGGCTGGTCGCGGCGTGCGCTACGCCGGCCGCGGCGAACACCAGCACGATCCCGACGGTGAGCCGGTCCCGGGCCAGGCCGTGGGTGAGGGGGTAGGCGATCTGCAGGACCACGGCGGTGGCCGCGAGCAGCGCCGGCAGGACCTGCAGCCGCCGCCGGATCAGCAGGTCATCGGCCATCGCGCAGCGGCAACCGGCGGCCGAGCACGGCGAAGGGCCGGGCGTCGCCCGGGAACAGGTAGTTGCGGGCGAGGTCGACGAATCCCGTGGCGCGATAGAGCCGGAAGGCGCGGGTGTCGCTGTCCGGAGTCGACAGCAGCATCGACGTGTGCGGGATCCCGCCCGCGAGTGAGGTCAGTAGCCGGCGGCCGATGCCGATTCCGTGGTACTCCGGCAGCACGTGCAGTTCGGAGAGCTCGAACGCGTCGACCAGCCAGTGCTCACGTGACTCCCGGGCCAGGGCGCGCTCCACGAGGTCGTGCCACCACTGTCCGGGCTTGGTCGTGTAGCCGTAGCCGAAGCCGACGAGGGTGTCGTCCTCGGTCAGCGCGGCCCGGCACGCGAACCCTTCGAGGGTGACGTGCTTACGCGCGCTCAGCGCCCGCTGGGCTCCGGTGTGGTCGGGGTACCTCATCGCGCGGACGTAGATCTGCATCGCTTCGTCGATCCGGGCGCCGAACTGGGAGCCGGTCCAGGCTTCGATGCGCGCGCCCGCCGTCGTCGACGGGTATTCGGCAGATCGCATACCCCGATCGTGCCCCACCGCGGTAGCGACGTCACGCAACCTCCGCGGACTCGCCCCCGGTGAGCGCGAGGAGTTCGTCGAAGCTGGTCGGAAAGACCGCGTGCGGGATCCCGCCTGCTGCCCATACCTCGGGGTACTCAGCGAGGGCGATGTCAACCAACGTGCGCAGCGGCGCTGGGTGTCCGACCGGGGCGACGCCCCCGATGCGCTGCCCGGTGGCCGCATGGACGAACTCGGCGCTCGCGCGCTTGAGGTCCGCGGTCCCGACCAGCGCGGCGACCTTGGCGGTGTCGACGCGGTGCGCGCCACTGGTCATGACGAGCAGCGGCTCGTCCTCGGCGGTGGCGAACACGAGGGAGTTGGCGATGGCGCCCACTTCAACCCCGACCAGGGCGGCGGCGGCCGCCGCCGTTGGAGCGGCGTCGTCCAGGATGCGGACGCGCCCGGCCACGCCGGCCTTCTCCAGGATCGCGTCGACCGCCACGCAGTTGGGATGCACGGCCCGGAACCTAGCCGTCACGGCAGCAACTCCTCGGTGGCGGGGTCCGGCATTCCGGCGAAGAACCGGTCCAGCACCTGGGTGAACACCGGTTGCGTCGGGTCGGCCCGCGCGAACAGCGTCATCGACGAACGCAGCTTCTGGGCGTCGATCCCGCCGAAGATCGATTCGGCATCGTCGGCCGGTCCGGCCGCGACGATCCCGGCACACTCGATCAGCCGGCGCCCGAGCACGGGATGATGCAGATAGGCCGCCGCCTCGCCCAGGGACGTGATCGCGAACCGTCGGGCCATCGAGCTGCGGCCCAGGCCGTCGAGCTGCGGGAAGACGAACCACATCCAGTGACTGGTCTTGCGACCTCGCCGCAACTCCTCGACGGCGTGGTCGTACGTGGCGTCCCGATCCTGCGCGATGACGAACCGCGCCAGGTCGTACGGATCGCCGGTCAATGCAGGCCGCACTCCACCTTGTTCGTGCCCGACCACCGGCCGGCGCGGGCGTCCTCGCCCGGTGCGATCCGGCGGGTGCAGGGCCAGCAGCCGATCGAGCCGTAGCCGTCGGAGAGCAGCGGGTTGACCAGGATGCCGTTGTCGGCGATGTAGCGATCGACGTCGTCCTGGTTCCAGGCCGCGATCGGGTTGAGCTTCACCATGCCGCGCTGCTCGTCCCACTCGACCACTCGCACGCCGGTCCGGGTGGTGGCCTCGTCGCGGCGCAGCCCGGACGCCCAGGCGGTGTAGTCCTTGAGAGCCTTGCGCAGCGGCATCACCTTGCGCAGCGCGCAGCACTGGTCGGGGTTGCGCTCGTAGAGCCGGGCGCCGAACGACGCGTCCTGCTGCTCGACCGTCTGCCGCGGGCTGATCGTGCGGATCGTCACCGGCAGGGTGGCGCCCACGGCGTCGCGGGTCCCGATCGTCTCGGCGAAGTGGTAGCCGGTGTCGAGGAAGAGGATGTCGACGCCGGGACGGACCTTGGCGGCCAGACTGGGCACGACCCCGTCGGCCATCGACGAGGCGACCGCCCAGGCCGGGCCGAACTGCTCATCGGCCCAGCCGAGTATCTCGAGGGCGGAAGCACCCTCGAGTTCGTCGCCGGCCTTCTCGGCGAGGGCCTTGAGTTCGTCCCGGCTTGTCAGAGCAACCATGCCTCTTCGGCCCGCGACACGTAGGCCGCGAATGCCTCTCCTCCTTGCCGGCGATCTAGGTAACCGCGAAGCACTCGCTCGATGTACTCGGGCGCTTCGTCCACTGTGACCTTCAAACCCCGGAACTTGCGGCCGAATTCCGCCTCGTTGCCGAATTGCCCGCCGAGGTGCACCTGGAACGCCTCGACGTCGCCGTCGGCCCCCTTCTGCACCATGCCCTTGAAGCCGATATCGGCCACCTGGAACCGGGCGCAGGAGTTCGGGCAGCCGTTGACGTTGATCGTGATCGGCGTGTCGAACTCGGGCAGGCGCTTCTCGAGTTCCTCGCGGATGGTCTCTGCGCGGCCCTTGGTCTCGATCAGGGCGAGCTTGCAGAACTCGATGCCGGTGCACGCGATCATGCCGCGGCGGAACGCGGACGGACGGACGGTGAATCCGAGCGCCTGCATTTCCTCGATGACGGTTTCCTGCGCGGTGGGCCGAACATCGAGCACGACGACGCCCTGCTGGGCGGTGAGCCGGACCCGGCCCTTCCCGTGCCGGTCGGCGATGTCGGCCAGCTCGTGCAGCGCCGCGCCCGACGTCCGCCCCGAACGCGTGGCCGCCCCGATGGCCAGCAGCCCGTCGGTCTGCTCCTCGACCCCGATGTGGTCACGGTGGGTGGGCGACGCGGCCGGAGCCGGGCCGTCGGGCAGCGCGCGGCCCAGGTACTCGGTCTCGAGCACCTCACGGAACTTCTGTGGTCCCCAGTCGGCCATCAGGAACTTGAGCCGGGCGTGGTTGCGCTGCCGGCGGTAGCCGTAGTCGCGGAAGATCGAGGTGACGCCGACCCACACCTCACTGACCTCTTCCGGACGGACGAACACGCCGAGCCGCTCGGCGAAGCGCGGGTTGGTCGACAGCCCGCCGCCGACCCACAGGTCGAAGCCGGGAGTGCCGTCCGGGCCGATGACCCCGACGAACGCGCAGTCGTTGATCTCGTGGTTGACGCAGTGCCGCGAGCACCCCGAGATCGACGTCTTGTACTTGCGTGGCAGATTCGAGAAGGACGGGTCGCCCAGGTATTTCTGGACCGTGTCGCGCAGGGCCGGGCCGGCGTCGAGCACGGCGTCGTGGGCCACGCCCTCGAGCGGGCACCCGAGCATGACGCGCGGGCAGTCGCCGCACGCCTCGGTGGTCGACAACCCGACCGCCTCGAGCTGGTCCCAGATCGCCGGGACGTCCTCGATGCGGATCCAATGCAGCTGAACGTTCTGCCGGTCACTGACGTCGGCGACGCCGCGGCCGTAGTTCGTCGAGATGTCGGCGACGACCCGCAACTGGTCGCTGGTGAGGGCCCCCCCGTCGATGCGGATCCGCAACATGAAGAACTCGTCCTCGAGCTCCTCGGGTTCCAGGGTGGCGGTCTGGCCACCGGGGATGCCGGGGCGGCGCTGGGTGTAGAGCCCGTACCACCGCATCCGGCCCCGCAGATCGACCGGGTCGATGCCGGCGAAGCCGGTGTGTTGGTAGATGTCGATGATCCGCTGACGCACGTTCAGCGGATCGTCATCGCGCTTACTGCGCTCGTTGGGATTGAGCGGCTCGTGATATCCGAGAGCCCACTGGCCCTGTCCTTTACGCGCTGGCATCGCGCGCGTCCCTTCGATGGTGGGTGGCGTGAGACGGTGAGGGTGACGGCGGTTTACGCCGTCGACCGACTCAACAAGCCGCCGCAGCCACCCGCAGGAGGTCGATGTGGCGGCGCGAGGTGAGCATCGTCGCTACGGGCGCCATGCCTCGATGGTCCCACACGCGGGCGAACGGTCTAAATCCCGCGACCGATCTCACGTCAGCCCGGCGCCGGCTCGGCCGAGGGCGACAATGGCCCGATGACCGGGTTTCCGATGCTGCTCGACCTGCAGGGCCGACGAGTCGTGGTTGTGGGGGGCGGCCGGGTGGCCGGCCGGCGGGCGAATCGTCTGACCGAGGCGGGCGCCGACGTCCTGGTCGTGGCGCCCGAGGTCACCGACGAGATCGTGGCTCTCGGCCTCGAGGTGCGCCGGCGCCCGTTCGAGCCGGCCGATCTGGACGGCGCCTGGCTGGCGATGGCCTGCACCGACGCCCCCGACGTGAACGCCGCTGTCGCCGCGGCCGCTGCGCAACGCCAGGTGTTCTGCGTCCGCGCCGACGCCGCCGCGGCCGGCACCGCGCGGACGTCGGCCGTCGCCCACCACGACGGGATGACCGTCGCCGTCAACGGCGGCGACGATCCGGGCCGGGCCGTTGCCCTGCGCGACGCGATCGCGGTCGCCCTCCAGGTCGGTGACCTGCCGAACCGCCGGATGCGGCCACCGGGGCGTGGCGAGGTAGCCCTGGTTGGCGGGGGACCGGGCGACCCGGAGTTGATCACCGTCCGCGGCCGTCGCCTGGTGGCGGCCGCCGACGTCGTGGTCGTCGACCGGCTGGCCCCGCGCGCGCTGCTCGCCGGGTTGCCCGATGACGTCGAGGTCATCGACTGCGGCAAGTCAGCCCACCGGCACAACCTCACCCAGGACGAGATCAACGACGTGCTCGTCCAGCGCGCCCGCGCCGGCAAGCGCGTGGTGCGGCTCAAGGGCGGCGACCCGTTCATCTTCGGCCGCGGGGGTGAGGAATGGCTTGCCTGCGTGGCGGCCGGCGTGCCCGTGACCGTCGTGCCGGGACTGAGCTCGGCCACCGCGGGCCCGGCGCTGGCCGGCATTCCGCTGACGCATCGCGGGGTGGCCGCCGACTTCACCGTGGTGTCCGGTCATCTGGACCCCGGCCGCCCCGCCGACCAGGGCGTCGATTGGCCCGGCCTCGCCGCCCATGCCGGGACGCTCGTGATCCTGATGGCGATGGAGCGACTCGAGTTCATCACCGGCGAACTCATCACGCACGGCCTGCCCGCGGACACTCCGTCGGCTGTCGTGCACCGGGCCACCACAGACGCCCAGCGCATCGTGCGCGCTCCGCTCGGCAAGCTCGCCGAGGCGACCGAGCGTGAGGGCGTCGGGGCCCCCGCCGTGGTCGTCATCGGCGACGTCGTCGACGTCCTCGTGTAGGCGCGACGCTCATCCGCCGGGGTCCCGGTCCGCGCCGGGCCCGCGCGGATACTCGGGAATTGGCGGAATCTCGGGAATTGTCGGTGCCTCGTGTTAGAGTATAGAACAACAGTTCGAACAGGGGGCACAATGATGGCGACGATCCCGATGTCACCGGAACGGGCGCATGCATCGGCGCTCGGCCTGCTCGCGCACGCCCACAGCGTTCTCGACGAAGCCGCGCGGACGGGCGATCCGGGCGAGCGATTCCGTCTCGCGCACCTCTCGGCGCTGCGTACGGCCGCCGCGGTCACCGCCGAACGGGGCCGTCCCGCGGGCAGCCGCCGCCGGCTGATGAGCGTGTGGGTGCTACTCGAGCGGGTGGCGCCCGAATACTCCGGCTGGGCGGCGTACTTCGCCGCGGGCGCGGCGATCCGGTCGGCGATCGAGGCCGGTTCGACGTCGGCCGCCACCGCGCGGGCGGCCGACGACCAGGTTCGCGCCGCCACGGACTTTCTCGCGCTCGTCGAATCCGCGCTCGGCCTGCTGGCGGCCTGACCCTCGCCGCCACCCTCGTCGTCAGCCTCGCGCCGCCGTCCGGAACCGACCGGGGTGTCGCCGGTGCGGGCTAGGGTGACGTTCGTGCAGATCGACGCCGGGCGCGACCGTTCCGCACCGGGTCGCCTCGCGCTGATCTCGGGGCTGCTGGCCGACGCGCTCGGTTCGGTCACTGAACCCGGTCGCCGCGCGGCGCTGCTCGACTGCGGCGGCGGCAGCGGCACGTACGCCGTCCCGCTCGCCGTGGCTGGCGCCGATGTCACGGTCGTCGACATCAGCGCCGACGCGCTCGCCACGCTCAGCCGCCGGGCCGACGAGGCCGGGGTCGGCGCGCTCGTGCACCCGCTCCAGGGCGACGTCGAGGCCCTCGGCGAGCTCGTCGAGCCCGGCCGTTTCGACCTCGTCCTCGCGCACGGCATCCTCGAGTCCGTCGACCACGTCGAGGCGACGTTCGCCGGCGTCGTCGCGGCGGTCCGCCCGGGCGGGCTGGTCAGCGTGCTGGTCAGCAATCCGGCCGCCTCGGTGGTCGCCCGTGCATTGGCCGGCGAGCCGGCCCTGGCGCTGCAGGAACTGCGCGATCTCGACGCCGCCCAGGCCCGCGTCGGCCCGGACGCGATCGAGCACCTCTGCCTCGTCGCCGGTCTGACGATCGAGGATCGGCACGGGATCGGGGTGTTCTCCGACCTCGTGCCCGGGTCGTCGCTCGACGCCCCCGGAGCGCGCGCGGCGCTCGCCCAGCTCGACGCCGACGCGTCGTCCCGCTCACCGTTCGCCGAGATCGCCGCCCGGGTCCACCTGCTCGTGCGGCGTCCGACCGGCTGAGGCCAGGCCGATGGGACGCAGCGCGGACCTGCCCCGGACCGCCGGACGCTTCGACGGCGACGACACCGGCTGTCGGATGCTGCACGTCGACATGGACGCCTTCTTCGCCAGTGTCGAGATCAAGAAGCAGCCCGACCTGCGGGGCAAGCCGGTCGTGGTGGGGGGCGGCGTGCGCGGCGTCGTCGCCGCCGCATCGTATGAGGCCCGCCGCTACGGCGTGCGCAGCGCGATGTCGATGAGCCAGGCCCTGCGGCTGTGCCCGCGCGCGGTGGTGCTCCCGCCCGACCGGGCCGCCTATTCCGAGACGTCGCGGCGGGTCATGCAGATCCTGCGCGCGATCACGCCGCTGGTCGAGCCGCTCTCGCTCGACGAGGCGTTTCTGGACGTGGGTCCGGCGCAGCGGCTCTTCGGGCGCCCGGGAGCGATCGCCGCCGAGATCCGGCGCCGCGTCACCGCCGACCTCGAGCTCACCTGCTCGGTGGGCGTCGCCCCGACGAAGTTCGTGGCCAAGCTGGCGTCGGCACGGTGCAAGCCGGACGGCATGCTCGTCGTGCCGGCCGGCCGGGTGCTCGACTTCCTGCACCCCCTGCCGGTCACGGCGCTGTGGGGCGTGGGCGCGCGCACCGCCGAGCCGCTGTACCGGCTCGGAATCCGCTCGGTGGGCGACCTGGCCGGCACGCCCATCGACACCTTGCGCCGCGCGGTCGGCTTGGCCGCGGCCGAGCACCTGTCCGCGTTGGCGCACGGCGTCGATCCGCGGGCGGTCCAGCCGCACGAGGTCGAAAAGTCGATCAGCGCCGACCGCACCCTCGACTCCGACCTGACCGACGAGGCCGAGGTGCGCCGCGAGTTGCTCAAGCTGGCCGAAGACGTCGGCAGCCGGGTGCGCGGCCGCGGGGTCGCCACCCGAACCGTCGGGATCAAGATCCGCTACGCCGATTTCCGCACGGTCACCCGGGTCCGGACGCTGCCCGCGTGGACTGCCTCGACGGGCGACATTTTCGAGACCGCCGTCGATCTTTACCGCGGTTTGCAGCTGGACCGGCCCCGGATCCGGTTGGTGGGCGTGAAGGCAGAGAATCTGCGCGCCGCCGGGGACATCCCCGAGCAACTGACTCTCGACCTCGCCGACGGCAGCGGCGGACCGGATCGAAACCGGGCAGATCAGGCGATCGATGCGGCCCGAGCGCGGTTCGGCCCGGCGGCAGTCCGGCCGGGGACGTTGCTCGGCGCGCCGGGGGAGGGCAGGTGGGAAGGCCCGCGGACGGCTGACGCCAGCGGCCACCCTGAGCCCGGCTGAGCGAACTTCTTACCGCCCGCGCAGCATTGGGGTGCACGGTAACTTTCGATCCGGCGAATCGGCTCGTATGCTCGACGATGTGTACGTCCCTCGTTGGACGGCCACACACCATCCTGGAGACCACGAGTTCCGCCGACAACCAACTGGTTGTGGCGACGAAGGAGGGCCCGGTGCCGCTCTCCGAGCATGAGCAGAGGCTGCTCGACCAGATCGAGCAGGCGCTGTACGCGGAGGACCCGAAATTCGCGGCGTCTGTCCGCTCAGCGCGAACCCGGTCCCGAACCAGGCGTTCGGCTGCCCTCAGTGTGCTCGGCGTGCTCGCCGGGTTGGCCCTCGTCCTGGTCGGGCTGATCACCAACATCATCGCGCTCAGCGTCGTCGGCTTCGTCCTGGTCGTCGGCGCCTGCGGGTATGCCGCCCAGGTGCTGCGCGGACGCAATCGCGGTACCGCCACCGCCAGTGGCGCGGCCGGTGCGCGGGTGCCGAAGCAGACCGGACTGCGCGGCCGAATGGAAGACCGGCTCAAGCGCCGCTTCGACGAGAACTGACCGAAACCGGCCGCCCCGGCCGCTACGGCCGACCGGCCGTCACCGCCTACCGGCGTCGCCGGGCGCCCCGGCCGAGCCAGCCCAGCCTCCGGTCCCAGCCCAGCGAACTCGGCCACAACACCGCGCGCATCCGCGCCCGGGGGCTGCGCCTGGATCGCAGCTGGCCGGTGACCTCCTGCAGACCGCGGGTGAGGCCCGCCGCGTCCTCGCGGTACTGATCCGGCGCGTACCGCCGATGCTCGACCGCGACGGCGAGCGCGTCCAGCGACCGGGCTGAGCCGGCGGCATCGCGCGCGAGCCATTCGGCGACTTGGCGCGGTGAGCGAGCGGGCGACCACACGTAACCGAGATCCTGCGCCGTATCGGACAGCTCGGCCCACAACGCGTCGGCGTCCCCGCGGCGCGCGGCGGCGTACCGGCGGCGCCGCCGCCCGACGCGCACGGTCGCCGGGATCAGCGCGAGGACGACGAGCACGAGCAGCCCGACCCCGCCCCACACGAGCGGCGCGTCAGCGGCGGCCGACGATTGCGAGTTCCCCTTCGTGCTCGGCACGGGCGCGGTGGAGGTCTGCGACGTCGCGCCCGGGACCCGGTTGGCTGGACGCCCGGGGAAGTTCTCGCCAGCGTTGCCGTAGACGTGGGGCGCCCACACGAGGTCGCCCGGCTTACCGCCGGCCAGCCCGCCGGGCGGCGTCGGGTCGAACGGGATCCAACCGATTCCGGCGAAGTACGCCTCGACCCAGGCGTGCGCGTCGAACGTCGTGACGGTGAAGTTGCCGTTGCGGTCCGGCTGCGAGTGCATGTAGCCGAGCACCACGCGGCTGGGCACGCCGGCCTGGCGGAGCATGACGGCCATGGCGGCGGCGTACTGCTGGCAGAACCCCTCGCGGTTCTTCAAGAAGTCGACGAGGGCGCTGCCGGAGTCACCGGTCTTGGTCCGCAGGCTGTACGCAAAGCCGTTGGCCGGATCGGCGAAGTAGTCGCTTATCGCCCGCGCCTTCGCGTACGGCGTGGTCATGGACCCGGTGAGCGACGCGACCAGGTCCGTGACGTACGTGGGCAGGGTCGGCAGCTCGAGCCAGCGGGCCAGCGCCGGGTCGTCGTCGGACGGAGCGCTCTGCAGGTCGCGGATCGTCGGGGCCGGCTGCGACACGTTCTCGAGGAGCTCCTGGTCCGGGTGCACGGTGGAGCCGAGCAACAACTGGTCCTCGGTGCTCCAGGTCGTTGCGGACTCGATGCCGCCGACAGCAGTCGGCGAGGAGAACAGCGGCGGGTTCCCGGTCAGGCCGCTGATCTTGATGCTCGCCCGGTAGTCGACCGTCCGCGGCGGGGTCACGGGCGGGTCGGTGCCGAACGCGGTGTCGGTGAGAGGTTCGGTGCGGCCATGACTCGTGACTGACCAGCCCCGGTCCGTGTAGTGGTCCAGGATGTTCGAGCGCAGGTAGAACGGCTGCACCCGGGGCGAGGGCACGTCGACGTGCACCGTCATCAGCGGTAAGGCCTTGTCGCGCACCAGCTGACCCTTCAACGCGACGAAGGGGTTGATCGAGCTGCCCGTGGCCCCACCTGCGCCGAACCCGCCTAGCGCGTCACCGCTCCCGTTGTGGAACAGGTTCGCGATGAAATTGCTCGGCTTGTCGGG
>DATAQD010000065.1:0-7708 GCA_036264855.1 Jatrophihabitans sp.
CTCCGCCGCGTTCGGAGGTCAAACCATCGCACCTCGGTAGGTTCGACCCGACGACCTGAACGGAGCCCCGAGGCCGACCATGGGACGAGTGACGTGCCATATCTGCATATCCCTCGACGGCTACGGCACGGCCGCGCCGGCCCGGTCATGACCCCATCCGACGACACTGCGGCCCGCGCGCCGTCGATCGGTCTGTACCTGACCGAACCGCTTCGGGGTGCACTGAAGCTGGGCGCGTTCCCGTTCGCTGCACCGTGGCTGGCCCGGGCCCCCCGCGGCGAGGCTCATGGCGTGCTCGTGCTGCCGGGGCTGCTGGCAACCGACACCAGCACCCGACCGCTCCGGCGCTTCGTCCGCGGGCTGGGCCATACCGTGTGGGGTTGGCGGCTCGGGCGCAACTTCGGCCCGACCCAGGACATCCTCGACGGGATGCCGCGCGCGCTTGACCTGCTGGCCGAACGCACCGGCTCCCCGGTGTCGGTGATCGGCTGGAGCCTCGGCGGGATCTACGCCCGCGAACTGGCGCGGGCGCACCCGGCGACGATCCGGCAGGTGATCACGCTCGGCAGCCCGTTCGCGCTGGCCGATCCCAAGCAGAGCCGGGCCCACGCGGCCTTCCGCAGCCGGGCGCACCTGCACGCACCCAGCTGGACGCCGTCGTGGAACGAGCTCGCCCAGCCGGTCCCGGTGCCCTCGACGGCGGTGTACTCCAAGCGCGACGGCATCGTCCATTGGCGCTCGTGCATCGCACCACCCTCCGACACCCACGAGAACGTGCAGGTGCGGTGCGCCCACCTGGGGTTCGGGGTCGACCCGGCGACGCTGTGGGTGATCGCCGATCGGCTGGCCCAACCGGCGCAGCTTCAGGCTCCGTTCCGTCCGCCGACCCTGCTGGCGCCGTTCTTCCCGGCCGCGTGAGCGATCAGCAAACCCGAACGCGGCGTAAGAGCTGAATCTGGAAGCCGGCGCCGTTCACGAAGCGACGGCCGTTTCGTACCCACGCAGCGCGTGTGGGCCGTAGTGGCGCACCACGCCCTCGACGGGATCCGACGCGCGCAAGGCCGCCACGAACTGAGCCAGCCCCCGCAGACACTCCACCCGCCGTAGGTACGGGCGCGCACTCACGGCCGCCGGTTCGTCGGCCAGGCGCAGCCGCCAGAACCACATCCCACGCCCGTCGTCCGATGCGACCGCCGTCGTCAGCTCGGCCACTCGAGTATGGAGGGCCCACACCGACGCCCGGCAGGCGTCGAGCGACGTCGCGACCGAGATTCCGCGTCCGAGTGGTCGGTTGTTGGCCGCGACGAGCCGCCACCCGAACCGGCCCTCATCGGCCGAGGAAGGAGCGTCGGTCAGGAACACGAAGCGGGGCTCGCGCCGGACCGCGCTCGTCGTCATGGAACTCCCCGTGCGCAGGGCCGTCCCCGTCGGTCGGCGCCACGTGGAGGATCAAGGACCGGGGCGATCCACGGGTAACGAGAAGGTGAACGACGAACGGGCGTTGGCCGCCCGATTGGTCCGATCCCGACACACAGGTGCAGAACCTGACGTATGGCTACCGAACCTGGCGATCGACGCGGCGCGCGAGCTCGAGTTCCCGTTCGTAGAGCAGCCCGAAGGTGAAGCCGTTCTCTCCGGGGGTCGTTCCGGCAGCCGCGCCGATCCGGCGGAGGAAGGCGGCGGCGACGACGCGGTCCTGCCGATCGCCGAGGCGCTGCTGGATCTTCTTCGCCTGTTTGGCCCGCTTGCGGGCCACCCGGCCGAGGGTCGGCTCGCTCAGCTCGGCGGTGTAGCGGGCACGCTTGGCCGCCTTGCGGGCCCGGTGCGTCGCCACATCGCGGTCCGCGGAATGTCGCGCGACCTTCAGCCGCCGCCGCACCTTTCGCTCGGCCCGGTCCAGGAACGTCGTCACCTGGGCCGCGGGGGCATTGGCGGTGATCGGCGGACGTAGGCTCCACTCGCGGAGCTCGCGCAACAGGGCGAGGTAGCGCCGGCTGCGCATGACCCGCTCGAGCTCGGCGACCCCGTGCTGCTGTTCGCGGGTCAGGGTCTGATCGATGCGAGTCCGGACCGGGCCGAGCACCAGTTCCGGCGGCAGGTCGGCGAGGATCTCGTCCAGATGAGCCCGCAGCACCTGCCGGTCGCGTACCTCGCCGAGCGCACTGGCGAACCATTTCAACTCGACGTCAAGCCGCGCCGCCCGTTCGGAGTCCAGCACGGTCGCGAAGACCCGCAGGACGCTGCGGTAGCGCCGGGTGGCCACGCGGGTCGGGTGGATGACGTTGTGCTCCCGGCGCAAGTCGAGGTCGCCGCTCAAGATCTGCTGATACTGGGCGTCGAGGTAGCTGCGGATCAGGCCGCCGAGATCGCGGGTCTCGGGAGGCTGGCGCGCGCCGATGTCGAGCGCTCGGGCCAGTTTGGACTCGCTCGCCGAGGGGCGGGCGCCGGTCTCGCCCAGCCAGCGCGCAGTCCGGCTCAGCAGGCGCTCGTCGCCCGCGACCAGCTCGACCTCGACCTCGCGCCAGGTGCGGATGACGGCCGCCTCGCCGTACTGGGTCGCGGTCACGTCATCGACGACGAGCTCGGCCAACGCCGTGTCCTTCGCGTCGACAAGGCGGTGCACGGCCCGCTCGGTGCGCACCATCGCGATCGGCTTGAGCGCGGCCCCGGCCCGGACGCCCAGCGTGATCGTGCGCAGCGGCTCGGGCACGCCCCGCCCGCCGAGCGGCAGCCGGATCTCGGTGCGGGCGTCTCCGTCGGGAACCTTCAGCTGCCAGCCGGTATCCGCATCGCCGGTGCGGCGGCGCAGCGTGATCCGCGCATGCAACAGGTCCCAGTCGGCGGTGTCGTAGTAGCTGCTCTGCAGCTGCACCGTCTCGCGCTGCACCGATCCGTCGGCCGCAACGAGTCCCGTGAGTTCGGGCAGAGCCCAGGTGTCGGGCACGTCGAACTTCAATTCGCGCTCGCGCTGCTCCCGCGTCGACCCCTCAGCCATGGCGTGCCTCCACCGGCGATCCGCACATGATGCATGTATAGCCCACGCCACCGGAACCCGCCGAGCTCGACGGGCGTGACGACGCCAGGTCGGACGCGCTCAGGCTTGCCGGTCGGCGGCGGGCTTGCGGCCCAATCGGTCGCGGACGCGGCGCTCGACGAGGATCGGGATGAAGTCGCGGATCGTGCTGCCGTCGAAGCGCTCGTACTCGACGTTGACCGCATCGGTGATGTCGTCGGCGGGCACAGCCGGCAGCCCGCTGGCCAACTGCTCCACCACCCGATCGAGTGCCGCCGATTCGGCGCTGGCGTCTCGCTGCGGCGCGCGGGCGGTGGTCATGTCAGTCCCCAATCAGGCGCTGTTGTCTGACTTGTCCCATCCTTGCACCCGGTCCTGAGACGGCGTCAAGAGACCAGCGTTCGGGTGGGCTGCGGCGCCATCGACGCGCAGCACGATGTCGTCACGGACCCGCTGGGCCGGACGGTCATGACTCGCGCGCACCGCGAGAACGGTCACGACGGCGGCGACGATGACGACGGCCACCGCACACCACAGCGCGAGGCAGCTGCGCGGTCCGCGGGTGGGGCGCCACGCCTGGCCGGCAGCCCCGCCGCCGCGCGGGCGGCCGAGCGCGGACCGGCGCATCGAGGTCCGGCGGCGAAACCGCGCCGCGGGCCGGTGCTCGCCGGTCAGCCCGGAATCCACCACCCGACGGGCGACGCTGCCGACCGCGCCATCGTCGAGCGGCGGCGGCTCGTCCCACGACCAGCGGTTGCGCACCGTGCCGTCGTCGAGGGCACCCACGGGCATGACCTCCAGAAGCGGCGCGGCGGGTCGGGGACACCGGCAACCCTAAATCCGAACTGGAGACTTCGCGCCGATCACGGGCCAGTGTTCGCCCAATCGCCAACCGGCAGCGCTGCCGGACACCCGCCGTTCACTCCAGGGCCGCGTATCCGCCGCCTGGGCGGCCTCAGCTCAGCGACGGGGCGGGGGCTGGTGCGCGCAGCGCGGCAACCAGCATGACCTCAAGGTTCGCGACGAAGGCACGATGACCAAGGGCGAGGCGGTGGCCGAGGTCAATCGCGACCGCGCGCTCGGCCAACGCCGCGGTCAGGGCACCGATCATGATCGCGACCCGCTCGCGGGCGAGCGGGACCGGCATGAGCTGCGCGCACAGCCCTTGCAGCTCCTCCAGCTGGGCCCGCAACGCCGAGCCGGACACGGCAGACGAGAGCGTTCCGCTGCGCACCCCGGCCTGCCCGGCGAGCTGGGCGGTGATCCGCAGGAAGTACCGGCCGTCCGGCTCGGCCAGCCGGTCCGCGGTCGGCGCCAGCAGGTCGCCGACGACGGTGTCCAGGTCGGCCGGACCCGCGCGCGCGTCGAGACGCCGTCGGCGCGCGGGCTCCATCGCCTCGATGTGCCGTTCGCAGATCGCGGCGAGCAGCCCGTCGCGCGAACCGAAGTGATAGTGGACGGCGGAGTCGTTCGCCTGCCCGGCGGCCCGCACGATGTCGCGGATCTGCGCACCGTGAATGCCCTGCTCGGCGAACAGCCGCTCGCCGGCGCTCATCAGTTTCGCGCGCGTTGCCCTTGCGTCCACCGCCACGCCGCCAGCATAGTTACTAACGCGCGTCATTAGTTCCGGCCCTGAGGGAGATTCGCATGACAGTGACCGCCGACCCCCTCCGGCGTACGACCCGTACGACCCCGCGGTCCTAGAGAACCCGTACCCGGCCTACCGCCAGCTGCGCGACGCCGACCCCGTCCATCTCCACCATGGCCGGGGCGGCGACGGAGACTTCTACGTGCTTTCCCGGTTCGAGGACATCTGGCAGGCGGTGCGGCGACCCGAGCTGTTCTCCTCCGCTCAGGGCCTCACGTTCCGCAACGAGTCGAGCGAGCTCGGGCTGGCGCCGACGATCGTCATGCTGGACCCACCGGTGCACACCAAGCTGCGGGGGCTGATCGGTGCCGCGTTCACCCCGCGACGCGTCGTGGACCTCGAGGACCAGCTGCGCGGGTTCGTGCGAACCCGGATCGCGCTGATGGAGCGCAAGGCGGCCGACGGCGAACCAGTCGACCTGCATCGGGACTTCTCCTCCCCCATCCCGACGTTCGTCCTCGGGTCGCTGCTCGGCATCCCCGAGACCGAGCGCTCCCGCTTCGACCCGTGGGTGGTCGGCCTGATGCGCCTGCAGAACGCCGGCTTCGCCATCGATGGCATCGGTGACGCCGCCGGGTCGGTGGCCGAGATGTTTGGCTACTTCAGCGACGTCATCACCGCGCGCCGTTCGAAGCCGGCCGACGACCTGCTCGGCGCCCTGGTCGCGGCCGAGATCGACGGCGAAGGGCTCACCGACTGGGACATCCTCGGCTTCTGCTTCGTCATGGTCGCCGGCGGCAACGACACCACGGGCAACCTGATCTCGCACGGGGTCATGCTGCTCGACCAGAACCCCGCCGCGCGCGAACGGCTCATCGCCGACCCCGCGCTGATTCCCGGCGCGCTGCTGGAGTTCCTGCGGCTCGAGTCGTCGGTGCAAGGCCTGGCTCGGATGACGACCCGGCCGGTGACGATCGGCGACGTCGACTTGCCCGCCGGCGTCAAGGTGATGATGCTCTACGGCTCGGGCAACCGCGACGAACGCGAGTACGGCCAGGACGCGGACACGCTCGACGTGACGCGCACGCCCAGGCGGCATCTGGCGTTCTCGAGCGGCGCGCACTTCTGCATCGGCTCGCATTTCGCCCGGCTGCAGGCCCGCGTGGCGTTCGAAGAGCTCCTGGACCGCCAGCCGCAGATCGGAGTCGATCCGGCCGCCGGGCAGCGGCTGCACTCCTCGTTCACCCGCGGCTGGCTCTCGCTGCCGGCGACCAACGTCCGGCCGTCGTGAGAGGCTGGTGGCGTGCGCAAGATCATCACGATGATGTCGGTCTCGCTCGACGGCTTCTTCGAGGGACCGAACCACGAGCTCGACTGGCACCTCGTCAACGAGGAGCTGCACACGCATTTCAACGAGGAACTCGGCGCGATGGGCGCGTTCCTGGACGGCCGGGTGACCTTCGAGCTGATGGCCGAATACTGGCCGACGGCCGACGAGGATCCGGAGAGCTCCCCGCCGGTGGCCGAGTTCGCCCACATCTGGCGGGACATGCCCAAGATCGTCTACTCCCGGACGTTGGAGCGCGCGGACTGGAACTCGACGGTCGTGCGTGAGGTCGTCGTCGAAGAGATCCAGGACCTCAAGGCCCAGCCCGGCGGCGACCTGATGCTGGGCGGGGCCGACCTCACCGCGACCTTCATGCGCCACGACCTGATCGATGAGTACCGGCTCTATGTCCACCCCGTCGTCATCGGGCAGGGCAACCCCTATTTCAAGCCGGGCGGAGCCAAACTCGACCTCCGGCTCATCGCCGCCCGGACGTTCGGAAACGGCGTCGTGCTGCTGCGCTACGACCGCCCACGACGCTGACGGCCGACGGGCTCCTCGGCCTACGCTGGGTCTGTGCAGAGCCGCGCGCAGCCGACCCAGGTGTCCGTACGCGGTGAAGCTCGGCGCACCGTGGCCCCGGACCAGGCCAGCATCTCGTGCACGGTGTCGGCGACCGCCGCCAGCAAGCAATCGGCCGTCGACGACGCGCGGCGCGGCCTGGCCCAGGTGACCGGCGAGCTGGCGGCACTGGGCGGCGACGTGTTCACGGTGCGGACCGAGCGAGCCCCACTGACGTGGTCGGCGTACTCGACGCAGACGCACCCGGAGTTCGACTACGACGAAAACACCGGACACCACGGCCCGACCGGCCGGCATCACTCGTCGATCGGCCTGCTGCTGACCGTTCGTGACTTCACCCTGCTGGCCGGGATCGAAGCCGTCATCGCCGGCGGCGCGGCACTCGATGTCCAATCGGTGGAATGGTCCGTCGACCACGACAACGCCGCGTGGGCGTCGGTGCGGGCCGCTGCTATTCGGGCGGCTCTGCTCAAGGGGCGCGACTATGCCGCCGCCCTCGGCGGTGCGGTCACCGGCGTCGAGCACGTCGCCGACGCCGGCCTGCTCACCGGCGACCTGCCGGCCCCGGCCGCGATGCGCGCGTTCGCGCTCAGTACTGATCGAGGCGGCGCGCCGGACGCCGCGTCGTTGGACCCGGTCCCGCAGGTTCTCATCGCGACCATCGAGGCGCGCCTCACTGCGGCGATCGAGCCGCCGGAGGTGTCATGACCTCGCGGCCGCTGGGACCAGAGGAGGATTTCGTCCCCGACCCGGCGGCCCGCCAGGCCGAGCTGCGCGCTTACCGCGGCGTGGTCCGGCTGGTCGGTCGCTCGGTCGAGCAGCCGGCTCGGGGGGTGGCGGCGCCGGTGATCCTGGTGCCGGGTTTCATCTCCGGTGACGTCTCGCTGGCGATGCTCGCGCGGCATCTGCGCCGACAGGGACACCGAACGTTCCGCAGCGAGATCGGCGCGAACCTGGGCTGCACGGACGCGATGGTCGACCGGCTCGTCCGACGCGTGGAACGCGTCGTCGCGGACGAGGGCCGGCCGGTTGCCCTGGTGGGGCACAGCCGCGGCGGGATGATCGTCAAACTCGCAGCCCAGCGCCGGCCCGACCTCATCGCCGGCATCGTTCTGCTGAGCGCGCCGGTGACCGGGACGCTCAGCGTGGCCGCCCATGTCCGCAAGCAGCTGGAGCTGCTGTTCAGGTTGAACCGTCG
>DATAQD010000085.1:0-2118 GCA_036264855.1 Jatrophihabitans sp.
CACCTGGACCGGATCGGCGCGGTGGACGGGGAAGTGAAGGCGTTCCTGCACGTTGCCGCGGATGACGCGCTGGCCCAGGCGCGCGCGGTCGACAAGAAGCGGGCGGCGGGCGAGCCGCTTGGCGCCCTCGCGGGTGTCCCGGTCGCGGTCAAGGACCTGTTCACCACCATCGGGATGCCGACGACCTGCGGGTCGAAGATCCTCGAAGGCTGGGTTCCGCCGTACGAGTCGACGATCACCCGGCGGCTGCGCAAGGCCGGCGCCGTCCTCCTCGGCAAGACCAACATGGACGAGTTCGCGATGGGCTCCTCCACCGAGAACTCCGGGTACGGTCCGTCGCGCAACCCGTGGGACCTGACCAAGGTGCCAGGCGGCTCCTCCGGCGGCTCGGCCGCCGCCGTCGCCGCCCACGAGGCGCCGCTCGCGCTGGGGACGGACACCGGCGGCTCGATCCGCCAGCCGGCCGCGGTATGCGGGGTGGTCGGCACCAAGCCGACCTACGGCGGCAGCTCACGGTACGGGGTCGTCGCGTTCGCGTCATCCCTGGACACCCCCGGGCCGTTCGGACGGACGGTCCTCGACGCCGCCCTGCTGCACGAGGTCATGTCGGGGCACGACCCGTGCGACTCCACCTCGATCGACGCCCCGGTGCCGCCCGTGGTCGAGGCCGCGCGGCACGGTGACGTCGCCGGGCTGCGGATCGGCATCGTCAGCGAGTTTTCCGGCGACGGCTACCAGCCGGGCGTGATGACGCGGTTCACCGAGGCGGTCGAGGTCCTTGAGGCGCTTGGCGCGAAGGTCACCGAGATCAGCTGCCCGCACTTCAAGTACGCGCTGCCCGCGTACTACCTGATCGCGCCCAGCGAGGTCTCGTCCAACCTGGCCAGGTTCGACGGGATGCGGTACGGGCTGCGCGTCGGCGGCGGCTCGGCCGAGGAGGTAATGGCGGCCTCCCGCGAGGCCGGGTTCGGCGCGGAGGCCAAGCGGCGGATCATGCTCGGCACCTACGCCCTGTCCAGCGGATACTACGACGCCTACTACGGCAAGGCGCAGCAGGTGCGGACGCTGATCATCAGGGACTTCCAGAACGCGTTCAGCCAGGTGGACGTGCTCATCTCACCGCCGACGCCGACCACCGCGTTCGACATCGGCGAGCGCGCCGACGACCCGATGGCGATGTACCTGGCTGACCTGTGCACGATCCCGTCCAACCTGGCGGGCAACGCGGCGATCTCCGTGCCGATCGGGCTCGCGCCGGAGGACGGCCTGCCGGTCGGCCTGCAAGTGATGGCGCCGCCGCTGGCCGACGACCGGCTGTACCGGGTGGCCGCGGCGGTCGAGGCGGCGTTCACCGAGCGGTGGGGGCACCCGCTGCTCGCCGAGGCGAAGGGGCTTTCCGGTGAGTGAGCTTACGACCGTGACGTACGAGGAAGCGCTGCAGAAGTACGAGCCCGTCTTCGGGCTCGAGACGCACGTCGAGCTGGGCACGCTGACGAAGATGTTCTGCGGCTGCATCACCACGTTCGGCGCCGAGCCGAACACGCACACCTGCCCGGTGTGCCTCGGCCTGCCCGGCTCCCTGCCGGTCGTCAACGCCAAGGCCATCGAGTACGCGATCAAGATCGGGCTTGCGCTGAACTGCTCGATCGCGTCCTGGTGCCGGTTCGCGCGGAAGAACTACTTCTACCCGGACATGCCGAAGAACTTCCAGATCTCCCAGTACGACGAGCCGCTGTGCACCGACGGGTACCTGGACGTGGACGTCGAGGGCACGACCTACCGCGTCGGCATCGAGCGGGTGCACCTCGAGGAGGACACCGGCAAGAACACCCACGTCGGGACGTCCGGGCGCATCCACGGCGCCGACTACTCGCTGGTCGACTACAACCGCGCCGGCATCCCGCTCGTCGAGATCGTCACCAAGCCGGTTCCGGGGACGGGCCGGCTCGCGCCCGAGGTCGCGCGCGCGTACGTCACCGAGCTGCGCGACATCCTGCGCACGCTCGGGGTCAGTGACGTTCGCATGGAGCAGGGTTCGTTGCGCTGCGACGTCAACACGTCGCTCAATCCGGTCGGGGCGTCCGCGTGGGGGACCCGCACCGAGACGAAGAACGTCAA
>DATAQD010000095.1:0-6355 GCA_036264855.1 Jatrophihabitans sp.
GCGTCGGCATGGGGATGTGAGGACGGAAATGGGCCTGCTCGACGGAAAGCGCCTGCTTGTCACGGGGGTGATCACCGACGCGTCGATCGCGTTCTCGATCGCGAGGCTGGCGCAGCAGGAAGGCGCCTCCGTCGTCCTGACCGGTTTCGGCCGGATGTCGCTGGTCGAGCGGGTCGCGCGCCGCCTGCCCGAACCGCCGCCGGTGGTGGAGTTGGACGTATCCGACTCCGAACACCTCGACACCCTCGCCGACCGGGTCCGCGAGCACGTCGACGGTCTGGACGGCGTCGTTCACGCCATCGGGTTCGCGCCGGCCTCGTGCCTGGGCGGCGGGTTCCTGGAGGCACCGTGGTCGGACGTCGCCACCGCGGTTCAGGTGTCGGCGTTCTCGTTGAAGTCCCTGGCCGTGGCGGCCCTGCCGCTGTTCGGCGCGGCCGGCGGCTCGATCGTCGGGCTCGACTTCGACGCCCGGGTGGCCTGGCCGGCCTACGACTGGATGGGCGTGTCCAAGGCCGCGCTGGAGTCGACGTCGCGCTACCTCGCCCGCGAGCTGGGGTCGCGAAAGATCCGGGTCAACCTCGTCGCGGCCGGCCCGATCCGCACCATGGCGGCGAAGAGCATCCCGGGCTTCAGCATGTTCGAGGACGCATGGGACGGCCGGGCGCCGCTCGGATGGGACAACACCGACGCCGATCCGGTCGCGAGGAGCACACTGGCGCTGTTGTCGGATTGGTTCCCGGCGACAACTGGCGAGCTCATACACGTGGACGGCGGATTCCATGCGATGGGGGTGTAGGTGAGCGACTTCCAGGCGTTGCTCCTGCTTTCGTTCGGCGGACCCGAGGGGCCCGACGACGTGATGCCGTTCCTGCACAACGTGACGCGCGGGCGCGGCGTGCCCGAGGAGCGGCTGCTCGAGGTCGCCGAGCACTACGAGCACTTCCACGGGGTCTCGCCGATCAACGAGATCAACCGCGCGCTCATCGCCGCGCTGAACGCCGACCTGATCGCGCGCGGGATCGACCTGCCGATCTACTGGGGCAACCGAAATTGGCGCCCGTACGTCGCCGACGCGGTACGGCAGATGCGCGACGATGGCGTCGTTCGGGCGCTCGTCTTCGCGACGAGCGCGACGGCGTCGTATTCGTCGTGCCGGCAGTACCGCGAGGACCTCGGTCAGGCCCGCCGGATGGCCGGCGAAGGATCACCCGAGCTCGTCAAGCTCCGGCACTTCTTCGATCACCCGGGTTTCATCGAGGCCAACGCCGACGCAGTGCGAGCGGCGCTCGCGGCGCTGCCGGCCGGGGAGCGCGAGACAGCGCGGCTCGTGTTCACCGCCCACTCGATCCCGGTAGCGATGAACGAGATGTCGGGGCCGAACGCGGACGGGCTGTACGCGGCGCAGCAGCATGAGACGGCCCGGCTGGTCGCCGAGTCCGTGCGCGGGCCGGGGGCCGCGTTCGATATGGCCTGGCAGTCGCGGTCCGGAACGGCGCAGACGCCGTGGCTCGAGCCGGACATCAACGACCACCTCAAGGACATCGCCGCGCAGGGCGTGCGGGCGGTGGTGGTGGCCCCGACCGGGTTCGTGTCCGACCATCTCGAGGTGCGCTGGGATCTGGACGTCGAAGCTCGCGCGAGCGCCGAGGACCTGGGAATGCACTTTGCGCGGGCGGCGACCGTGGGCACCCACCCGGCCTTCGTGGGCGCCATCCGCGAGCTGATCGAGGAGCGGATCACCGGCGCGCAGCCGCGCCTGCTCGGCAACCTCGGCGTGTGCGGCGTCGACTGCCCGGACCGCTGTTGTCCGGCGCCGCGACGGGGCGGCCCCGGCGCGACATGACGCTGCCGGACGGCCCGGAGATCGAGCTTCCGGCCGGCGATGTGACCGTCGGCGTGGTCCGCGTCGGCGACACCGTGCGGCGTCCTCATCAGGACAGCAGCGACCGGGTCGCCGACTACCTGCGCCACCTCGAGTCGGTCGGCTTCGAGGGGGCGCCGCGGTACCTCGGCCGCGACGCGCAGGGTCGCGACGCTCTGACGTTCCTGGACGGGGACGTGCCCGGCGATCCGGTACAACCCTGGGCGGCGGCCGACCACGTGCTGCCCGGTGTCGCTCGATTGCTGCGGCGCCTGCATGACGCCAGTGACGGCTACGTCGCGCTGCCGCAGGAGGTTGTCCCCGGCCGGCCGGCCCCACGCTTTCCCGACGACGAGCCGCGCATCGTCGCGCAGCGGGACGTCACACCGCAGAACACCGTGTTCCGGGCCGGGGTCGCGTGGGGACTGATCGACTTCGACCTGTGCGACTGGACGACGCGCTCGGTTGATCTCGCCAACACCGCGATGCACTGGATCCCGCTCTGCGACCCGGCCGACCGCGCGGCGGCCGTGTACCGCGACGTTGACGTCGGACGCCGGCTGCGGCTCCTGCTCGACGCGTACGGCCGGGACCTGATCAGCCCGGCTCGACTGCTGCACGCGGCCGAACTCCGCTTCGCCGGGTCCTATGCGGTGATGAACTGGGCGGCGGTCAACCTCGGCGGCGGCTGGAAACGCATGTGGGACGCGGGCGCCGGCGCGACCATCCGGCGGCGCGAGGCCTGGTTCGCCTCCGTCAAGGCGAATCTCGAGGCCGCGCTCGCTTAGGTCGCCGACCGCTCGACGATCAGTCGCGCACCCCGGCGTTGTAGCCGGCGAGCCGAGCCCGCCGGACCGCAGTCGCGAGCGGTCGCAGGGCATCGGTGCGGGCCGCGATCCCGGTGCGGTCGATCGCACCTCCGGTGGGGTCGGCAAACGCCAGATCGAGCACAGCTTGCAGGCGCTCGGCCTGAGCGAGCAAGGCGACCGCGCGCGGGGGGAAGCCGGGCGGCAGGTTGAGCCGTTCACCGGCCCGCCGGGCGTCGTGCAGCGTGTCGGCGATGTCGTCCATCCAGCCGGCCACGTCGGCTGCGGACAACGCGCTCGCGGACTCCCGGATCGCGGTCGTCAATTCGTATTGGGCCTCTTCGAGGGACTGGTGATCGGGCGGCGCGGGCTCGGTGACGAAGGCCTGCCACAGCAAGGTCGGAGGGGCGCTGCTTGGGGAGTTGTCGACGACCTGCGGGACGATGCCCAGCCCGGTCCCGGCGGCGGCTTCGCCGCGATCCAGCGCGGCGCTAC
Source organism: Jatrophihabitans sp. (assembly GCA_036264855.1). Taxonomy (GTDB): domain Bacteria; phylum Actinomycetota; class Actinomycetes; order Mycobacteriales; family Jatrophihabitantaceae; genus Jatrophihabitans. Next base: position 3,163 of record DATAQD010000095.1, read on the forward strand.
GGAACAGCGCCGGACCGGGCAGGCCGCGGACGTCGCCGGCCACGGGCAGCAGGGCGCGGACCGGCCCTCCGGCGCGGCGCCACGTCACCAGGACTTCGCGCAGCGGGACGAGTTCGACGTCGAAGGCGGGGAGACCGCCGACCTGGTGGGGGGCGTCCGAGCCGGTCACGGCGTCGACCACCTGGTCCACGCTCACCCGCCCGGTGAACCAGGCCGACGTCCAGGCCGCCAGGGGCCCGCAGCGATTGACCGGCACGAGCAACCAGCCTACGGGCGTGGTGCCGCGGCCGAGCAGGTCCGCGCACGTAGGGTCGGCACTCGTGCACGACTACCGCGACGTCCTCGCCCAGCCGGCGCGCCGCCGTCAGGTTCCGGAGGTGCCGGCCGAGCCGGACCTCGTCGTCGAAACGGCGGACGGTACCTTCTGCGGCGCGGTTGTCGCCGTCGGCCGGGCCGTCGACGCGGGGGAGAAGCGCGACACCGTCACCCTGGAGGATCGGCGCGGCAAGCGGCGCATCTTCGCGATGCTGCCGGCCGCGTTCCTGCTGGACGGTCGGATCGTGACGCTCGTCCGCCCCGCGGTCCGAGCCGCCGGGCCGGCCCCGCGCGGGAAGACCGCATCCGGGTCGTATGCGGTCGCCGGTATCCGCGCCCGGGTCGCGCGCGCCAGCCGGATCTGGGTCGAGGGGGTGCACGACGCGGCGCTGCTCGAGCGCATCTGGGGCGACGACCTGCGCCTCGAGGGCGTGGTCGTCGAACCGCTCGACGGGATCGATGACCTGGTCGCGCACGTGCGGGCGTTCGGGCCAGGACCGCAGCGCCGGGTCGGCGTGCTGGTGGACCACCTCGTCAGCGGCAGCAAGGAGTCGCGGATCGTGGCCGAGGTGCAGCGCTGCGGCTTCCAGGACTCGGTGTTGGTCACGGGGCATCCCTACGTCGACATCTGGCAGGCGGTCAAGCCGACTGCACTCGGCATCGACGCCTGGCCCTCGGTGCCCCGCGGGACGGACTGGAAGTCGGGCATCTGCGCGGCCCTCGGCGTCTCCGAACCCCGCGAGATGTGGCGGCGCGTGCTGGCCGGCGTGAACTCGTTCGCCGACGTCGAGGTCCCGCTGCTGCGCGCGGTCGAGGAACTGATCGACTTCGTCACGGCGTGACGCGGCAACCGCCGCCGGGCTACCTCCACACCCGGACGTAGTCGATCTGGGTGGTCGCGGGAAGCGGCGTCGTCGCCGGATCGAACGCGTTGCCGCCGACGCCCAGCGCCTGAGTGAGGGCCACCATGAATGGTTGGTCGAACGGCTGGGGCTTGAGCAGGGGCGGCATCGGGACCCAGTTGTCGGAGATGCAGACCTGGCCGTCGTAGGAGATCGTGATCGCCTGCGTCGTCCATTCGACGACGTAGCGATGGAACTGGCCGATGTCCTTGATCAGGCATTGGTAGTTCGTGGTGTTGGGGTCCGTGGTCAGCGGCACGTAATGGACGGTGGGGATCGCCCGGTCGGCGTACTGGCTGTAGACCTCAGCGATGTCGATCTCGCCCGACCAGGGCCAGGATCCGTACCTGCGGGGGTCGTCGGGCCACAGCCACAACGCCTCTTGCAGGCCCTTGACGGTGGTGGATGGGAACTTCGCACTGACCTCGAACCGACCGTACGCCTGGCTGAACTTCCCGTACGTCAGCACCTCCCCGCTGGTGTATCGGGTGACGAAGGCTCCGCCGGGGTCGGCGCAGGTGAACGGCGCCGCCTCGGCCCGGGCGGTCAGGCTCAGGACGCCATTGGACACGGCAACATTGTTCGGGCTGTTGACGAAGCACTCCGTCCCCGAGGTGAATCCGCTCGCCCCAGTCGTCTGGATCGCCCACTTCGACGTATCCAAGGCGGTACCGCTGAATTCGTCGTCGAAGGTGCAGGTCCAGTACCCACCGCCCGCCTTCGGGATCGCTGTGCCGCCGCACCCGGGCGCGGGCTTCGGCCGGCCCGGCTTCGCTGATGCGTCGGTGATCGCGACCGTTACGAAGCACAGACCGGAGGCCATGAGGGCAACGCACACGCGCAGGAACTTATGCATCTCGGGAGATCCTTCGTTGGTCCGCGACGCCAGGGCGCAAACGCCGCCGCCGCTGAGGCTCCCGTTTGCTCGCCGCAGCGTATTGATCAACGAATCCTGAGGACAAGGGGACGTATCCCAGTAAAAGACCCGGATCTCGTAGATGCCGTTCACACGAAAGGCTGGGATCATGCGGTCATGGCCGATTGGCTCGTCTGGCTCATCGCCGCGGGAGTGCTGGCCGCGGCCGAGGCCGCGTCGCTCACCTTCGTCCTGATCATGTTCGCCGGCGGCGCCGCGGCGGCCGCCATCACCGCGGCGGTCGGCGGTCCGGTGCTGCTGCAATGCATCGTGGCGATCGTGGCCACGATGGCCCTGCTCGGCGTCGTCAGGCCGATCGCCCGCAAGCACCTCATCGCGGGCACGGGAACCACGACCGGATCCGAGGCGCTCGTCGGCACCGAGGCCGTCGTGCTCAGCCAGGTCGACTCCCGTGACGGCCGGGTGCGGCTCAACGGCGCCGAGTGGTCCGCGCGCGCGTTCGACGCCACCCAGGTGCTGCCGGCCGGCACCATCGTCCGGGTCATGAGGATCACGGGGGCGACCGCGGTCGTCCTGCACGAAGGTCCGTACTTCGAGAAGAAGACGTGATCAACTCGAGGCGCCCGGATCGGCGCTACTTCATATCTGGAGGCAGTACATGAGCGGTGGCGTCATCGCTGCGATCGTCATCCTGGTCGTGGTTCTGTTCATCGTGGTCCGGATGGTGCGCATCGTTCCGCAGGCCCGGGCCGCGGTGATCGAGCGGCTGGGCCGCTACGTCCGGACCCAAGGCCCGGGCCTGACGCTGCTGCTCCCGTTCGTCGACCGGATGCGCCCATTGATCGACCTGCGCGAGCAGGTGGTCAGCTTCCCGCCGCAGCCGGTGATCACGTCGGACAACCTCACCGTCGGCGTCGACTCGGTCATCTACTTCCAGGTCACCGATCCCCGCTCAGCCACCTATGAGATCCAGAACTACATCCAGGCCGTCGAGCAGCTGACGATCACCACGCTGCGCAACGTGATCGGCTCGCTCAACCTCGAGCAGGCGCTGACCAGCCGCGACGAGATCAACGGCAAGCTGCGCGGCGTGCTGGAC
>DATAQD010000113.1:0-30097 GCA_036264855.1 Jatrophihabitans sp.
TACCGGCCCGGCCGCACGACGATCGTCTGCAGGCCGTGGCGGCTGCCGCCGGTGAAGCCGACGAGGGTCCGCTTGGCGTGGGCGAGCACCTGCCCGGTCGCGCTGAGCGCGTCCAGACCGGGGTAGCCGTACAGGCTGCACGCGGACTGCGTTTTGTTCCGGAACAGGAGCACGAAGTTGGCGTGGCCGGTCGCGCCCTGCTCCCTGGTGGCGGTGACGGCGAGCGAGGCGTTGCCGCACGCCGCGACGCTGGCCGACGCGGGGGCCGCGACGGCAATTCCGGCGGTGGCGAGGGCGCCGGCGGCGAGCAGAGCGGTGCTGGTCCGGATCATGGTCGTCTCCCTGAATCTGGCCGAGCGGTCGTCCGTAGTAGGAGGCGGACGGAGAGTTGCTGATACCCGGGTCAGGCGAAGGTGTGCTGGCTCCAGCGAAGACCGGCGTCGGTCGTGGTCCAGATCGTGCGTCGGTCGCTGGAGATTGCGTGCCCGACCGTCGGGGACGCGAAGCCGAGCCACGCCACCTGGCCGGGCGAGAGCCGGGCGAAGTGCCCACCGCCGTCGGTGCTGCGGTACGTGGCATCGGACGAGACGAGCACGGTTCGGGCCGACGCGGTCGCGAACGCCGAGATGGCTGCGGAGCCGAGCGCGTTGCGGTCGGCGGTGACGAAGTGCGCACCACCGTCGATCGAGGTCATCGTGAACTGCGGGCCAATCTCACCGCGGGTCATGCACAGCACCGACATGGAGCCGTCCGGGGCTGAGGTCAGCCGGCTGCTGTCGATCTCGTTCCCGAAGCCCGACCCGGACCCGGCCGCCCGCGGGCATGGCTCACCGCGCCGCGTCCACGTTGCGCCGTCATCGGTCGAGGTGAACAGCACGGACAGGGCCGAGGCCCCGCCCGCGGGATTGGCGTACACCTCGAGCGCGGCGAGCCGGCCGGTACGAACAAGTTGGACGCTGTCGCCGCCGCCCTGCGATCCGGGCAATGCCACGGTCCGCCAGGCCGTGGAACCGATCGGCGCGAGCTGCACGCGGAACCTGCACCCGGGCGGGCAGTTGCCCGCGTCGACGACCCGGATGACGTTGCCATCGAGCGTCTCCAGCGCGTCGGCGCCGCCCGGCTCGCGCCGCCACGACCGGCCGCCGTTCGTCGTCATCAGGAACGCCTGGGACGTGTCGCTGCTGACCGGTTCGTCGCCGTAGGCGTAGCCGATCTTGTCGGTCGCGAAGCGGACGTGGGCCACGCACGGGTCGGCACAGTTGACGGCGGCGTCGGGCAAGTACACGTTCGCGGGCGGCGACGTCGCGTGCCAGGTGCGGCCGCCGTCGGTGCTGCGCCGCATCGCGGAGCAGCGGCCGGACGGGCACGTCGCGGTGCCGAGCGCCCAGGCGTCCGGGCCGACGAAGGTCACGTCCGCGACCCGGAAGGAGGTGCCGGTCGGCGACAGCGGCGTCGCGACGGTAGAACGCGACGTGGCGGTCGACGGGGCCTCGGACACGCTGGTCGACGGTGCCGACGACGTCGCGCTCGGCGACGGTGCCGATGTCGGCGCGCTCGGCGACGTGGACGAGCCGCCGGGGTGGGTTGCCGACGAACACCCCGCCAGGAGCATGGTGGCCGCCACGAGCGCGATGCGCGCGTTCACCTGAAGTTGACCTTGGTCCAGGTCTCGCCGGCGTCGCGTGTCGTCCAGATCGTGCGGCCGCCGCCGGTGACGACCCGGCCGACTCGATCGGACTCGAAGCCGACGAAGGCGACCTCACCCGTCACGCCCGGCACCGGGACCCATGAACTCCCGCCGTCGGTGCTGCGCGAAAGCCCGATGCCGCCGGCGACGAGGACGGTCGTCGGGTCGCCGGCGAGCACTCCGGCCGTCGCTGCTGGGATCGCCCCCTGCTGCCCGGTGAAGCTCACGCCGCCATCAGCCGAGGTCGCGACGAACCAGCGCCGCGGTGCCTGCCGGGTCGCGCACAGCACGCTCACCCGGTCCCCGCCACCGGCGGCGACAGCGACGCCGTCGATTTCCTGGCTCGACTGGGCACACGGCTCGTTCCGCTTATTCCAGGTCCGGCCGCCGTCGGTCGAGCGGTACAGGGTCGACGTCGCGACGTCGGCGCCCCCCGTCACGTGCCCGGTGAACAGCAGGTACGCGTCCGACCCGCCGCGCGCGAAACTCAGCCCATAAACCGGGGCGCGGGCCGCTCGCCCTAGGGAGGCCGGCGTCCACGTGGTCGCGCCGATGGCCGCCGTCTCGACCCGCACGTTGCACGGACCGGGGCATCCGCTGCCGTCGGACACGACGCGGATGACGTTGTTGTCGAGGGTCTCCAGATACTCGGCACCGCCGCCCTGCTGGGCCCAGTGCAGCCCACCGTCGGTCGTCATCCAGAGCGCGTCGGAGCCGTAGGCGTAACCGATTTCGTCGGTCGCGAAGCGGATGTGGTTCACGCACGGGTCGGCGCAGTCGTTGACGCCGTCGACGTTGAACGCGGCCCCAGGCATGCTCTTCCAGACCTCGCCGTTCGTGGTTCGCAGCAACGCGGTGCAGCGTCCGGGGCCGTTGACGCAATCCGCGGATGCGAGCGCCCAGCCGTCGTCCGCTCCAGCGAACGTGAGATCGAGGATCTGGACGTGGTGCAGGGTCGAGGTGTCGACCGGCGTCGTCGAGGGGGTCGTTGTCGGCGAGGGGTTCGGTGCCGGGGTCGACGCAGGGTGGGTCACCGACGGCGATACGGAGATCGATGCCGCGGGCGGTGCCTTGTCGGCGTGCGGGTTGTCGTGCGCGAGGCCGATTGCCGCACCGACGACGGCGGCCACCGATCCGGCCGCGACGAGCGGCAGCGTCCACGTGCTCCAGCCGCGGCGTCGGTCCCGGTGCAGGTCGCGCGCCGGCGGGCGGGTGTCGACCGAGGCGATGATGCGCTCGGCGAGCACGTCCGCCGTCGGCGCGCGCCGGGCGTGCTCGGTCAGGCTGGCCCGCAGGGCGTCCACGACGGGATCCCTGGGGTCGCCCGGCCTCGGTTCGATGGGCTTGTTCATGCCGTCCTCCCCGCCTGCGGCGGGCGTTGCTCGGTCATCTGTTCGCGCAGGGCGGCGAGCCCGCGGCTCACCAGGCTGCGCACGGTGCCGACGCGGCAGCCGAGCGCGTCGGCGGACTCGGCGTCGGTGAGGTCCTCGAAGAAGCGCAGCACCAGCGCGGCGCGCTGCCGGTCCGGCAGGTCACGCAGGCCGGCCCAGATCTCGTCGCGGTCAGCGAGTTGATTCACCGCGTCGTACTCGTCGACGCGGTCCGGGACGTCCTCGTACGCGAATTCGCGGCGGGAGGCCCGTCGGGTCTGGTTGACGTAGCCGTTCATCAGCGCACGCCGCACGTAGGCCAGCGGGATGTCGGCAGCCTCGACGCGATGCCATTTCGGGTACAGCCGGACCAGGGTGTCCTGCACCAGTTCCTCGGCGGCCAGGCGACTGCCGGTGATCAGGTAGGCGGTCCGGATCAGGGCCCGGGTGTGCTCGCGAACGAATATCGCGAAGCCCGCCTCGGTCCTCACCAGCACCTCCACGGCCAGTAGACAGTGCGGAAGGTCGATCCGTTGCGTACGACGCCTACTTGACCGGTTCGTAATGCGTGTGGTCCGGTCCCAACTTCCAGACCGGCCGGTTGCGGGTCGGGCGCGGCACGCCCTTGCTCTGCAGCTGTCGCCATTGCGGGCGATGCCACGTCGTCACCGGGATGGACGGCACCACCTGGACGTAGGTCGGGCGTTGCCCCGGCGGCAGCCGGTCGACGGCCTGGTCGAGGTCGGCCGTCTCGATCGTGGCGCCCGTGCGCCGGGTCAGCGCCGCGACCAGTACCTCGGCGTCGCCGTCCGGAACGCCGTAGGCCACCACCAGATCGACGGCCGGGATCACTCCGAGCGCGAATCGCGCGCCGGACGGGATCGCGACGCCGTGGGCCGTGTCGACCAGCTCCGCCACCGGGCCGGCGAGCCACAGATCGCCGTGTTCGTCGCGCAGGAACAGATCACCGGTCGAACGCCACGCGTCGCCACCGACGAAGACTCCGCGCAGCGGCGCCTCGGCCGGTGAGTCGACCGGGTTCACCCGGGCCAGCAGCAAGCCGACCTCGTCGACCTGGCACTCCCGCCCGAGTCCGTCGGCGTTCAGGGCCAGCTGGCGACGTTTGAGGTCGAACGCTGCGACCCGCACCTCGGCCGTGCCCGGTAGGGGTTTGCCCATCGATCCCGGGGTCCGACCGGTGACGTTGGCCAGGATCGCTTCGCCCTCGGCGGAGGCGTAGAACTCGAGGACCCGGGCGGTGGGGAAGCGCTCGTGGACGCGGCGCCACAGGTTGCGGGGCATGCCGGATCCCATGAACATCCGGATCGGATGGTGCTGCTCGCTCGGGTTGGGTGGCGCGTTGACGATCGAACGCAGCGACGTCCAGGTGTAGGACACGTGGGTGGCCCCGTACCGGCGGACCTCCGCCCAGAAGGTCTCCGGATCCTCGGCGCTCGCCATCGCGAACCGCGCGCCGCCGGCCACCGCACCGCCGATGCTCATCAGCAGCGCTGACGAGTGGTGGATGGGCGTGACGCTGAAAATCGTGTCGCCCGGGCGCAGCGCCGCCGCGGAGGCGGTGCCGAGCGCGGACATCGCCCAGCGCCGGTTGGTGATTTGCAGCGCCTTCGTCCCCGTCCCTTCGCCGGTGAACAGCACGAACGCGATGTCACCCGCGCGATGCGGGTTGGGCTGGTGCCAAGCCGGTAGCTCGACATCCTCGGGGACGATCCGCTCCATGTCGATGGCGCCCGGGTGCAGCTCGCGCCATTGGCCGCCGCCGCCGAGTACGGCCCAGGTGACGCCCTCGACCTCGTCGATCAGCCCGACGTGCTCGGGGTCGGAGATGATCCACGTGATGTGGCCGAGGCCGGCCTCGCGGCGAACGTCGGCGTCGGGGCGCAGCAGCACGGACGTGGCGCCGAGCCGGCTCAGCGCGACGACGAGGGTGAACGCGCTGGGCCGGGTGTCCATCAGGACTCCGACGCGGTCGCCGTGCCGCACACCTATGTCGATCAGGCCCTTCACGACGTTGTCGACGCGGTTCTTGACGTCGTCCTGCCGGTAGGCGCGGTCGCCGAACAGGAAGGCGATGTCCTTCGGCGCCCGCCGGGCCTGCTCGTCGAGCAGCAGGCCGAGTGAGATGCGAGTGGCGGGGTCCAGTTGCTCGATCCGCGCGAGCTTGGGCAGCTGGCTCGGCGCCTCCCGGGCGATGCTGCGCGCCGCCCGCGTCGCCCGCCGGGCGCTGCCCAGGACAACCCGGCCCACGCCGACGCTGAGCTCGGCCGCTTGGGCCAACGCGGTTGCGGCCGTGCTCGGGCGCATCGGCTTGATCTTCTCGACTGCGTCGGCCGGGACGATCGTCTCGGGCAGCGACTCCGTCCCCGCCCGCCATGCCACCCAGCCGGCCACCGCTGGCCAGGTGAGCCGCGACGCGGTGGACCCGACGACCAGCCCGAAGTGCCCGCCCGGCAGCGTCACCTCGTACACCGAGGCCCGCGGGGCGGCGCGGCGGATCGCCCGCACCGCGTCGGGATGCCCGATCGTGTCCTTCGCCCCGACGAAGGTGAGGACGGGCACGTCGATGTCGGCGAGCGTGACGAGCCGGTCCTCGATGACGAAGCCGCCCTCGAGCATCCGATTGTGCGTGATGAACTGGGCGAGCAGCTCGGCGATCGCCGGACCCGAGTACGCGGTCCACCCGTTCTGGTCGAGGAACCGGCGCTGGCGCTCGCGCGGCAACAGCGCGTCGCGGTCGTGCAGGGCGAGCAGGAACTGCACCCGCCCCTGCACCGACTTCGCCGGACTGAGCATCTTGAAGCCGAGCCGGGCCATCCAGCCCGGCACGTTGACCTTGCTCAGCAGGCCGCTGTCGACGAGTTCGCCGGCGAGCCGGGCGACCACCTCGGGCGAGATCGGGATGGGCAGCGGCGCGGTCGTGTCGACGGGGGACCCGAAGGTGACCAGCGAGTCGATGTCCTTGCCCCGCCGATAGGCCGCCGCCTGGTAGGCGAACATGCCGCCCTGGGAGTAGCCGGCGAGCACGACGGGTCGGCCGGTCCGCACCCTCACCCGGTCGATCGCGTCGCTCACCCCGAGCACGTGGTCGGTGAGCGTGCGCTCCAGGCCGCCCGGCTCGCGGTCGGGATGGCCGAAGTCCACGACCCAGGGGTCCACGCCGGCGGCGTGCAGGGCCGCGACCGCCGATGTCGCCGGTGAGACGTCCCATACCTCGGTGGTCATCATCAGCGGCGGCACCAGCACGATGGGGGTCGCGTCCTCGGCGATGTCGTCGCTGAAGTAGTGCCGCAACCGGTAGTTCGATTGTTCCGCCTCGACGGTGTATGGCGACTCCCGCTCGTCAGTCTCGAGGCCCCCGAACCGCACGACCTCGGCGACGTTACGGGCGGTGTGGGAGACCCGCTTGACGTACCGCACCGCCGCGCCCGGACGGGGGCGCCCGACGGGTGCGCCGGAGCGGGGCTGGTCGGTCGAGTGCACCACGGGTGCACTGTGCTGCGCTTCCGGGCTGCTGGCAAGCTCAGCGCGGGACCGGCTGGAAACCCCACACATGGGGCGGACGAGCGACGAGCTCGGCCGGCACGTCGGCAAGACCGCGCCCGGTGGGATCGATGACCACCACTCGTCCGTCGGCGCTGCGATAAACGTCGGCCGCCGGGTCGGCGGTGTCGAGGACGTGCGCGACCAGTTCGTCGATGCGCCCAGCGGCCGCCCGGACCTCCCACATCAGCGTGGTCATGAGCCCATGGTCGCCGACGGCAGGGTGGTCGCGAAGTCGGGGGGTGGCGACCGGGCGTCGTCCGCCCGCCGCGGTTACCTGCCTCCCCGTCCTTCGCATCGCAGCCCGCCAAGTCAGGCCACTCCACTTATCGACCCGATTTCACGTGAGGACTGTCGGAGGGCCGGGGCAAGCTGCGCGCAGGCAATGACTGGAGGAGACACCGCGGCCGCCAAAGTTGAGCTCGTCATCGACTGCGCGAATCCCGACTGCTCGCCCGCTTCTGGTCCGCCGCGCTGGGGTACGAGCTGAAAGCGCCGCCGGACGGCTTCGCCTCATGGGACGACTACTGGCGCGATCTCGGGCTGCCCGACGAGGACCTCGACGTCGGCGAGGACCGCATCGTCGATCCGGGCGGTGGTGGGCCGCGCATCTGGTTTCCAGCTCGTTCCGGAACGCAAGACGATCAAGAACCGGCTCCACCTTGACATGCACGTCAGCGGCCCCCGGTGTCCCGAGACGCGCGCAACGCCCTGACCCCCGAGACCCAGTCACGAACGACCTGCGCGACGCCCTCTCGATCATCACCTAACCAGCGGTGCGCACCCACTTAGGCAAGTCAGGTGCTAAGTCAGGCCCCGTCACCTACCGACCCGATTTGACGCGCCCGGGGGCCGAACCTCTTGCGCGCGGTCTGCACGGCGGGTTGTGTGTGGTCTGCGCAGCCGGCCACGTCGAAGTGCTCGACACGGCCATCAGAGGTGATACACCCGCTCGCGTCGTGGCAAACATGGGCGTGTGGCGAATCGATACGAATACAAGGTGCTGGAGCTTCGCGAGAAGATGATCGGCGGCAAGATGTCCGGCGAGAAGCTCGAGAAGATCTTGAACGAGCACGGGTCGCAGGGCTGGCAACTCAAGGCGGTGACCTCCGCGGAGGTGAAAGGGCGCGTCGGTCCCGGTGGCGTCGAAGGTCTTCTGGTGACATTCGAACGACAGATCGGGTAGGGCACCACGCCGAGTCGTTGAGCCGCGATCGTCGGCATGGGACGCGCCCCCGCGCGGTCACATCAGCTGGGCCTGGCTCAGCTCGATCGTCGGGATCGCGGAGAAGTCCGGCTTGGATGGCTGGGCGCCGTCGCGCACGAGCAGGTCGCCGATCGCGGCGATCATCGCGCCGTTGTCGGTGCACAACCGCATCGGCGGTACCCGCAGTTCGATCCCGGCGGCGGCGCAGCGCTCCTGCGCCAGGGCCCGGATCCGGCTGTTCGCGGCCACCCCGCCAACGATCACCAGGGTTTCGACGTTCTGCTGCCGGCACGCGAGCAAGGCCTTGCGGGTCAGCACGTCGGCCACCGCTTCCTGGAAGCTCGCGGCAATGTCGTTCACGTCGGCGTCGCGGTGCGCCTCGACATAGCGCGCGACCGCCGTCTTCAGCCCCGAGAACGAGAAGCCGAGCGGCGAGTCGTTCGGGCCGGTCAACGGGCGGGGGAAGCGAACCGCTTGCGGGTCCCCGTCCTTCGCGGCCCGGTCGATGGATGGTCCCCCGGGGTAGGGCAGGCCGATCAGCCGGGCCACCTTGTCGAACGCCTCGCCTGCGGCGTCGTCCAGGGTGTCGGAGAGGTGGACGATCGGGGTGCGCACCAGATCGCGGACGAACAGCAGCGAGGTGTGCCCGCCGGACACGATCAGGATCACCGACCGATCCGGCAGCGGCCCGTGCTCGAGCGTGTCCGCGGCCGCGTGCCCGGCAAGATGGTGCACGCCGTACAGCGGCACGCCCAACGCGAGCGAGTACGCCTTCGCGGCGGCCACGCCGACGTGCAGCGCGGTGGCGAGGCCCGGCCCAGCCGTGACCGCCACGGCTCCCACGTCGGACAGCGCGAGGTTGGCGCTCGTGAGCGCCGCGTGGACCGTCGGCACCATCGCCTGCAAGTGCGCACGTGCGGCGATCTCCGGGACGACACCACCGAACCGGGCGTGCTCGTCCATGCTGGAAGCGAGCGCGTCACCGAGCAGCACGCCGTCCCGGACCAAGCCAATCCCGGTCTCGTCACAGGAAGTCTCGATGCCCATCACGATGGTCATGGGTTCACCGGTCCCTGGCCCAGCGCATGGTGACCGCGTCGACCCGGCCGCCGTCGTAGTAGCCACGGCGCGTCCCGATCTGCTCGAAGCCCTCGGTCTCGTAGAGCCGGCGCGCGGCGCCGTTGTCGACGCGGACCTCGAGGAACACCTCGGTCGCTCCCCGGCGGATCGCCTCGGCCAGCAGGTCGGCGATCAGCCGCCGCGCGATCCCGCCGCGCCGCGCCGCGGGCACGACGCCGACGGTGAGGATCTCGGCCGAATCGGCGATCACCATCACCCCGGCCCAGCCGAGCAGCGCCCCGTCGGAGTCCTCGGCCGCGACGTAGTAGCGGTGTGCGGTGTCGGCCAGCTCGGCCCGATAGCTGCTGCGGGTCCACGCCTCGGTGCCGAACATGTCCCGCTCGTAGGCCATCAGCGCGTCGATGTGCGACCGAGTCATCCGCCGGAGGCGAACCTCGGTCTCATCGCGTTCGTGAGTCATCACTGGGTGACCGCTTTCGGGGCGCCCGGCACGACCGCGTCCGGGCGACGCAGGTACAGCGGCGCGGTCGGCTCGGACGGGGCGCCCGCCTCGATCCGATCCAGTGCGCAGCGGACGAGCGCTACCGGGTCCGGATAACGGTCGAGGCGGCGCCGAAGGTTCGGCCAAACGTCGCGGTACAGCTCGGCGGCGGCGCCCGCGACCGCGGTGAAACCGCCCAGCGAGACGTCGGCGGGCCGGGAAACCGCCGGTCCGGCCACGCGCACCCCCAGCTCGTACCGCGCCCAATAGACCTCCTTGCGCCGGGCGTCGGTGGCGACGAGCAGGGACGCCTCGTCCGCGCCCGCATTGCCGATGGCGTCGAGCGAGCAGACCCCGTAGGCCGGGATCCGCAGCGTGTCGGCCAGGACAGCGGCAGTCACCAGCCCGACCCGCAGACCGGTGTACGGACCGGGGCCGGTGCCGACCACGACCGCGCTGAGCTCGTCCGGGGCGGCGCCGATGTCGGCCAGGCAGCCCGCGATGCCCGGCGCGAGGTACTCGCCATGCCCGTGGGCGTTGAGCACCGTCTGCTCCGCACCTGGCGCGACGCTGCCGGCCGACACGTCGACGATCCCGGCCGTGACCGCGGCCGAGGAGGTGTCGATGGCGAGGACGAGCACGGACGATCAGCCTAGGTGAGCGATGCGGTCGGCCCAGTCGCCGCCGTGCGGCGTGAGCGTCGCGGTGCGGACCTCGGTCTGCGGGTCGGCGGCCAGGCCGATGTCGAGCCGGGCGTCGGCGAGCTGCTCGACCAGCCCGCCGCCCCACTCGACGACGGTCACCGAACTCTGCGCGTCCACGTCCAGATCGAGGTCGTCCACCTCGTCCAGCGAGCCGAGGCGGTAGGCGTCGACGTGCACGAGCGTCGGGGCGCCACTGGTCCCGGAGGGGTGGACGCGGGCGATGACGAAGGTCGGTGAGGCGATCCGGCCCCGGACCCCCATCCCGGCCCCGATGCCTTGGACGAGCGCGGTCTTGCCCGCACCCAGCGGGCCGTTGAGGATCACGAGGTCGCCGGCCCGCAGGAGGCCGCCGAGACGACGGCCGAACGCGTGGGTGTCGGCCGCCGTGGGCAGCGTCAGGGTGCGGGCCGCCATCGAGTCACGCTGCTCGGGGTCGAGCCGGATCCGGGGCCCGGCCGGCTGTCCGGGACCGCCCAGCGGACCGAGCGTCACGGCCCACCCACATATACGCGCTGAACCCGGGGGCCGATCCGCGTGACGATCTCGTAGTGGATCGTGCCTACCGCGTCCGCCCAGTCCTGCGCCGTCGGCTCGCCGCCCTGGCCGGAGCCGAACAGGACGACCGAGTCGCCCGGCGCGACCGCCAGGTCACCGACATCGACGATGACCTGGTCCATGCACACCCGCCCGCTGATCGTGAACCGCGACCCGTTGATCGACACCGGGCCCACGTTCGATGCCTGCCTCGGTATGCCGTCGGCGTAGCCCAGCGGCACGAGCACGAGCGTGGTCTCGCGGTCGGTCGTGTACTCGTGGCCGTACGAGACGCCCTCCCCCGCGCCCACCCGCTTCACGCCCGCGGCACCCGCGCGCAGCGTCATGGCCGGGGTGAGCCCGTGCTCGCCGGGCACCGGCGAGAGGCCGTAGACCGCGATGCCGGGACGGACGAGGTCGAAATGCGCGCCGGGCAAGGTCAGGGCGGCGGCCGAATTCGCCAGATGCCGAAGCTGCGGCTCGACCCCCGCCCGGGCCGCCACCTCGAGAGCGTCCCGGAATGCCGCGATCTGCTTGCCGATCGTGGGATGCCCCGGCTCGTCGGCATAGGCGAAGTGGCTCCAGACCCCGACGACCGTCGCCTCGCCGGTCGCCTGGGCCTTGGCCGCGGCGATCACAAGTTCGGGCCAGTCGGCGACGTAGCAGCCGTTGCGGGACAGCCCGGTGTCGATCTTGAGGTGGACGCGGGCGGTGCGACCGGCCGCGCGGGCCGCGGCAGTCACCGCGTCCAGCTGCCACTGGCTGCTGACGGAGATGTCGATGTCCGCAGCCAGCGCGCGGGCGACCGTCGCGCTCTCGTCCGGCGTCCACAGCCAGGACAGCAGGGGGGCGGTGATACCGGCCGCTCGCAGCGCGAGCGCCTCGTCGACGATGGCCGTGCCGAGCCACGTGGCGCCGCCGGCGAGCGCGGCCCGGGCGGACGGCACGAGCCCATGGCCGTAGCCGTCGGCCTTGACCACCGCCATCAGCTCGGCCGGCGTGCCCGCCTTCATTGCGGCCACGTTCGCCCGGATCGCGGTCAGGTCGATGACAGCCTCGGTTCGCAGCACGCGACCATTCTCCCAAACGCGAGAGAGCGGCCGTGAGCGAGCGAGGCGAGGGGACTCTGGGTTTCGGGCTTGGCCGGTCAACAAGCGAATCCCGCCCGCCCGCGGTGGATCTTGTGCCGCCGCCTGCGCGATAGCACCGGATCCCGCACAAGATCGCCGGGGGCCTACCGCCCGCAGCGGATCTTGTGCCGCCGGCCGCGCGATAGCAACGCATCCCGCACAAGATCGGCAGGCCGCCCGCCCGCCCGGTCAGCCGACCTGGATCGAGTGCAGGGCCCCGCGGATCGAGTTGAGGACGTCGAGCGATGACGGCGGCCCGACGGCGGCGGCCAGCTGACCGGCCACGCCGTGCACGTACGCGCCGACCGCGGCGGCCACTGGCGCATCCAGGCCGGCGGCGAGCAGCGAGCCGATCAGCCCGCTGAGCACGTCGCCGCTCCCCGCGGTGCCGAGCCACGGCGTGCCGGTCGGGTTGATCCAGGCCCGGCCGTCCGGTGCGGCGACGATGGTCGCGTCGCCCTTCAGCAGGATCGTCGCGCCCAGCGCCGCCGCGGCCTGCCGGGCGCTGCCCAGCCGATCCGCGGATGGGCCGTCGGCGATGCGCGCGAACTCGCGGTCGTGCGGGGTCAGCACCGTGGCCGCCGCACGTCCGGCGAGCAGCTCGGGCGCGCCGCCGATGAGCGTGATCGCGTCGGCATCGGCGATCACCGCGACGTCGGTGCCGAGGACGTCGCGCAGCAGGTCGCGCGCCGCGTCGTCGGTGCCGATGCCGGGCCCGACCACCCACGCCTGCACCTGCAGTTCGGACGGCCGGGCTCCGTCGTGCACCACCGCCTCGGGGTACCGCGCGCGGATGGCGTCCACCGCCGTGCCCGCGTAGCGGACCATCCCCGCGCCGCCACAGATCGCCGCGCCGGTCGCGAGCGTGCCGGCCCCGGGATACGCCGCCGAACCCGCGACGAGCCCCACCACTCCCCGGGTGTACTTGTCGTCGGCGGCGCCGGGCGTCGGGAGCAGGGCCGCGACGTCCGCCGCTTCGAGGACGTGGGTCTCGGCCGCGCCGAGGGTCGCGCCCAGGCCGATGTCGATGAGCCGGACCTCCCCGGCTCGCTCGGCCCCCCTCGCGACGAGCAGGCCGGGCTTGAGCGCCCCGAACGTGACGGTGACGTCGGCCCGGATCGCGCTGTCGCTGGCCCCGCCGACCTCGCCGGCCCCGCCGACCTCGCCGGCCCCGCCGACCTCGCCGACCTCGCCGGCCCCGCCGACCTCGCCGACCTCGCCGACCTCGCCGACCTCGCCGGTGTCAGCGTCCACCCCGGACGGGACGTCGACGGCCACCGTGAGGTAGTCGCGGGCGGCCTCGGCCAGCGCGATCGCGGCGCCCCGCAGACCGCCGCGGCCACCGATGCCGACGATGCCGTCCACCACGAGATCGGAGTCAGCCAGCACCGCGGGATCCGGGGCCGCCGTCCGCCCGCCGGCCCGCACCAACGCCGCGAGGCCCCCGGCATGAGCGCGTTGCCCGTCGAGCAGGACCGCGGTGACCTGCGCGCCCCGACGGGCCAGGTACGCCCCCGCGTACAGCGCGTCTCCCCCGTTGTTGCCCGCCCCCACCAGAAGTGCGATCCGAGCACCGTAGGTGCGGTTCAGCAGCTGGGCGCACTCCACCGACAACGCGTAGGCGGCCCGGGCCATGAGGGCGCCGTCGGGCAGCCCCGCCATCAGCGCGTCCTCGGCGGCGCGGACCTGCTCGACCGGGTAGACCCCTCGCATGCTCAGGCCTGGCCGCTCTCGGCGATGACGGTCGCCGCCGCGACCCCGCCGTCGTGGGACAGCGACAGGTGCCACCGGGTGACGCCGAGCGACTCGGCCCGCGCCTGTACGGTGCCCTTCACGGTCAATGACGGCCGACCGGCGTCGTCGACAAGCACCTCGGCATCGGTCCACAGCATCCCGCCGCCGGCGCCCAGCGCCTTGGCCAGCGCCTCCTTGGCCGCAAACCGGGCGGCGAGCGACTCGGCGGTGCGCGGCTCGCCCGAGGCGGTCACCCGCTCCCCGGCCGTGAACAGCCGATCGGCCAGGGCGGGCGTACGGCGCAAAGCCGCGGCGAAACGGGCCACGGGCACCACGTCGATACCAACACCGACGACGGACATGCGGTCAGGCCGTTGGTGAGGCCGTGGGTGCGGGCTCGCCGGGCGCGGGCGCGTAGTCGGACAGGTGGCCCGGGAACGCGGACTTGCCCGGGTTCAAGTAGGCGAAGGCGTTGTTCACTGCGGTCGCGACCACGCCGAAGCCGGTCGCGATCAGCTTGACCTTGCCGTCGTAGTCGACGATGTCACCCGCGGCATAGATGCCGGGCACCGACGTGCGGCCGGTGGTGTCGACCATGATCTGGCGCTTCTGGATGTCGATGCCCCACTCCATGAGCGGACCGAGGTTGGCGGTGAAGCCCAGAGCGGCGATGAGCTTGTCGCACGGCAGGGTCACCGGTTCGTCGTTCCCCTTGACGGTGACGTCGACCTCGGTCACGTCCGGATCGCCCCGGACCCCGGAGACCTGCGCGTCGACGATGATGTTGACCGATGACGCCTTGAGCAGTTCGACCGAGTGCTGGTGCGCGCGGAACTCGGCCCGCCGGTGCACGACGGTCACCGATTTGCCGATGGGCTCGAGCATGAGCGCCCAGTCCAGGGCCGAGTCGCCGCCCCCGACCACCACGATGTCCTGGTTCTCGTACGCCGCCGGGTCGGGGACGAAGTGCACGAGGCCGCGCCCGAGGTACTCACCGCCTGTCGGGAGCGGCCGCGGAGTGAACGTACCGATGCCGCCGGTGATGACGATGGCGCGGCACGCGACGCGGTGCCCGGTCGAGGTGGTGACCGCGAAGCCGCCGTTGGCCCGCTCGAGCCCGACAGCCTGCGTCCCCAGCATGTAATTCGGGTGGAACGGGGCCGCCTGGGCGAGCAGTTGGTCGACGAGGTCGCGTCCCTTGATGGCGGGGAAGCCGGCCACGTCGAAGATGGCCTTCTCGGGGTACATCGCACTGATCTGGCCGCCGGGCTCCTCGAGGGAGTCGAGGACGGCGGTGGACAGCAGCCGCACCCCGGCGTAGTACGCGCCGAACAGACCCACGGGGCCGGCTCCGACGATCAACAGGTCCACCGACTTGGGTGCAGGTCCCGACACGCTCGAAAGCCTACCGACCGCTATTCGACGGTGACGGACTTGGCCAGGTTGCGGGGCTTGTCGATGTCGCACCCGCGGGCCAACGCGATCTCGGCCGCCAGCACCTGCAGCGGCACGGTGGTTACAAGCGGGGAATACAGCGTCGGCACTCGCGGCACCTCGATGAAGTGCGTGGCGAGCGCTCGGGCCGCCGCGTCGCCCGCCTCGCTGAGCACGATCGTGCGCGCGCCGCGGGCCTTCACCTCGGCGACGTTGGACAGCATCTTCTGGTGCAGCACCGGACGTCCGGTCGGCGAGGGCATCACGACGACGACCGGCAAGCCGTCCTCGACCAACGCGATCGGGCCGTGCTTGAGTTCGCCGGCCGGGAACCCCTCAGCGTGCATGTAGGCGAGTTCCTTGAGCTTGAGCGCGCCCTCCAGGGCCACCGGGTAGCCGACGTGCCGGCCGAGGAAGAGCACCGCCTTGCACTCCGCGATGTCGCGGGCGAGCGCACGGACCGGATCCAGGCCTCGGAGCACCTCGGCGATCGCGTCGGGTACCTTGCACATCGCCTCGTACTCGCGGGTGATCTCGTCGCCGTACTTCGTGCCGCGGGCCTGGGCCAGGGCCAGGCCGAGCACCTCCATGGCGGCAACCTGGGCGACGAACGTCTTCGTCGCGGCCACGCCGATCTCGGGGCCGGCGTGCGTGTAGATCACGGCGTCCGACTCGCGCGGGATCTGCGCACCGTTGGTGTTGCACACGGCGAGGACCTTCGCCTGCTGGCCGCGGGCGTGCCGCACCGCCTCGAGCGTGTCGGCGGTCTCGCCGGACTGGCTGATGGCGACGACCAGCGTCTGCCGATCGAGCACCGGGTCGCGGTAGCGGAACTCCGACGCCATCTCGACCTCGACCGGGACGCGCGTCCAGTGCTCGATGGCCTGCTTGCCGATCAGCCCGGCGTGGTAGGCGGTTCCGCACGCGACGACGAAGACCTTGTCGATGTCGCGCAGTTCCTGCTGGTCGAGGCGCTGCTCGTCCAGCACGATGTTGCCGCCGACCAGGTGACCGAGCAGGGTGTCGGCCACCGCGGCCGGCTGTTCCTGGATCTCCTTGAGCATGAAGTACTCGTAGCCGCCCTTCTCGGCGGCCGTGAGGTCCCAGGAGATGTGGAACGGCGTGCCCGCGGCGGGGTTGCCGTCGAAGTCGGTGATGACAAAGCCGTCCCGCCTCATCTCGACGATCTGGTTCTGCCCCAGCTCGACGGCCTCGCGGGTGAACTCGATGAAGGCCGCGACGTCGCTGCCGAGGAACGTCTCGCCGTCGCCGACCCCGAGCACGAGCGGTGAGTTGCGGCGGGCGGCCACAACCACGTCCGGCTGTTGGGCGTCGAGCAGCACGAGCGTGAACGCGCCTTGCAACCGACGGCACACCGCGCGTACCGCGTCGACGAGCGAGCCGCCCTCGGCGTCGAGGTGGGCGCTGACGAGGTGGGCGACGGTCTCGGTGTCGGTCTCGCTGACGAGTTCGACCCCGGACTGCTCGAGTTTGGCGCGCAGCGCGGCGAAGTTCTCGATGATGCCGTTGTGGACGACGGCGATGCGGCCGTTGCCGCTGGAGTGCGGGTGGGCGTTGCGGTCATTCGGGGCACCGTGGGTGGCCCACCGCGTGTGGCCCATCCCAGTGGTGCCCGAGATCGCGCGGGTCGCGAGCTCCTTGTCCAGGTTCTCGATGCGCCCGGCCTTCTTCGCGATCTGGAGCTCGCCGGCGCCGATCACGGCGACACCTGCCGAGTCGTAGCCGCGGTACTCCAAGCGGCGCAGACCCTCGACGACGACGTCGAGCGCGGGGCGGGGTCCGACGTAGCCGACGATTCCGCACATGACGCTCAGCGTAACGGCGTGGTCGTCACGGACCGGCCAGGACGGGCGGGCGCCGGATCACGGCGCTGCCGTCGATGCCGCGGAGCCGGTGCTCGGGCTGGCGGCGGGGCTCGTGTTGGGCGCCGCGGGTGTCGAAATGTCCGTCGGGGTCGCGGTCGCGGTGGCCGTCTGCGTGACCGCCGGTGCCGTCTGCGTCACCGTAGGCGTGGTGACGACGACCGACGGGATGACCGTCTTGGTGATCGTCGGGGTGACGGCCGTGCCGCCGCCCTGCATCTGATCGCTCGCGCCGAACACGCTGGTGCCGGTGCCGTCGTTTCCGCGGAGCAGGTCGCTGAGCGGCCGGCCCGCGACGATCTCGACGGAGGTGACGACGGCCAGTACCGCCACGAAGACGGCGACCGCACCGATCGCGATACCCCGCCAGCGGCCGGGCTCGCGCCTTCGGGGCGCCGGCGTCGGCAATACGGGTGGCTGCTCCTCGCGGACCGCCGGCCGGGTGGCCGTGGGGGCGAGCGGCACACCGGCGCGCGCGAACCGGCCGACTGGTACGACCTCGCGCACCCGGTCGCGGGTCGAGCGCAGCGAGTGGCCGTAGACGGCATTGCCGACCGCGGTAAGGACGCTGGCGAGGGCGGCGCCGATGACGGTGCCCGAGACGCCCAGGTAGGACCCGGCGACCGTCGCCGTGACGGCGGCGAGCGCGGCCGCGACCAGCTGAGTGCCGGACAGCTCGAGATGCGGCCACGGCCCGCGGCGTCTCGGCAGCTCGGTCTGGTCCGGTCGGGTGATCTCGTCTGTCGTTGTCATGGCCGTCCCAGTGTGGTGAGTCCGTAAGCGCTTACGACAGCTCGGCTCACGCCGCTCTAAGAACCCGCGGCCCAGCTATGACGGGGCTCACCGCCCTTGCGCGAATTGCGGCGCGCGACACGTTTTCCGCGCTCGGACGGCGGCGCTCAGTAGCGTCGGGGAATGTCCGACCGTCATGCCTGGGAGCAGCCCGGCGCCCACGAAGCAGCTCCTGGCGTGCATCGGATCCCGCTGCCACTGCCCGGCGACCACCTCAAGGCCGTGAACATCTACGCCATCCCCGACGGCGACCAGGTCATCCTGATCGATGGCGGCTGGGCGCTGGCCGAGTCCGAGGAGCTGCTCGCCGCCGGGCTGAAGGCGATCGGATACGGGCTGGGTGACGTCCGGGAGTTCCTGGTCACTCACCTGCACCGCGATCACTACACGCAGGCGATCGCGGTCCGGCGCTCCTATGGCAATCAGGTGTCCGTCGGCGTGGGCGAGCAGGCCAGCCTCGAGGCGATCCGCACCATCACCGTCCATCCCGACGTCGCGCGCCTGCACCAGGCCGGCGCGCTCGAACTGTCCCAGCTGCTCGCGGAGTGGAAGGGCGAGCGGGAGCTGGCCGACTGGGAGGATCCCGACCGCTGGCTCACCGACGGCGTCGACATCGCGCTGCAGACCCGGTCCCTGCGCGTCATCGCCACACCTGGCCACACCCGCGGGCACGTCGTCTTCCACGACCCGCAGCACAACATCCTGTTCTCCGGTGACCACGTCCTGCCGCACATCACCCCGTCGATCGGCGTCGAGCTCAACCGGCCCCGATCGCCGTTGCGCGACTACCTGACGTCCCTCGAACTCATCCGCGCGTTGCCCGACGCCCGGCTGCTACCCGCGCACGGGCCCGTGACCGAGTCGGTGCACGACCGCATCAACGAGCTGCTGGGTCATCACGAGGAGCGGCTCACCGCGACCGCGCAGACCGTCGACCAGGGCGCCAGCACCGCCTTCGAGGCCGCGAGCGCGTTGACCTGGACGCGGCGCAAGCGCACGTTCGAGGAGCTGGACCTGTTCAACCAGATCCTGGCCATCCACGAGACGATGGCCCACCTGGTCGTGCTGGTCGAGCGAGGCTGGCTCACCTCGACGGTCGCCGACGGCGTCGAGCACTTCCGCCGCTCCTGACCCGGGCCGGGAGCGTAGGTTGCGAGGAACCCCGCATCCAGGAGGCCAGGTGTCCGTGCAGTTCGACTACGTCATCGTCGGCGCCGGTTCGGCCGGTTGCGTGCTCGCCAACCGGCTCAGCGCCGATCCCACGGTCACGGTCGCGATCGTCGAGGCCGGCCCGCGCGACCGCAGCCCGAACATCAAGCTTCCGCCGGCGTTCCCCAAGCTGTTCCACACCAAGTACGACTGGGATCTCTCGACCACGTCGCAGCCCGAGCTCAAGGCGCGCGAGCTCTACTGGCCGCGCGGCAAGACGCTGGGCGGCTCGTCGTCGCTGAACGCGCAGATGTGGGTGCGCGGCGCGAAAGCCGACTACGACGCGTGGGGGCCGGGCTGGACCTACGACGACGTGCTGCCGTACTTCCGTCGCGCGGAGAACCGCGTCGGCAGCAACGCCGGTGACGTGTACGGCACCGGTGGCCCGCTTTACATCGAGGAACTCCGCGATCCCAATCCGCTGCGGGCAGCGTTCTTCGAGGCGTGCGCGCAGGACGGTTTCCAGCGCCTCACCGAACTGAACGATCCCGGCATCGACGGGTATGCCCCGACCCCGGTCACCCAACGGCGCGGACGCCGCTGGAGCGCCGCGGACGGCTACCTGCGGCCGGTGCTCAAGCGCCCCAACCTCACCCTGTTCCTCGGGTCGCTCACCGAGAAGATCGTGCTGTCCGCCGGCCGCGCGACCGGCGTGCAGATCCGAGCCGGCAAGCGGGGCCGGCAGACGCTGACCGCCACGCGCGAGGTGATCGTCAGCGCCGGCGCCGTGCACTCACCGCATCTGCTGCAGCTGTCGGGCATCGGCGATCCGGACATTCTCGCCGCGGCGAACATCGCGGTCCGGGTCCCGATCACCGCCGTCGGCAGGGGCTTGCAGGATCACCTGTCCTGCCCGGTGATCATGTTCTCGCGCGATCCGGTCACCCTGGTCGACGCCGAAAAACCGGCGCAGCTGGTGAGATACCTGACCCAGCGTCGGGGGATGCTGACGTCCAATGTCGGCGAAGGAGTTCTGTTCGGACGCTCCGCGCCGGGCATCGATCATCCTGACCTCGAGTACATCTTCGCGCCGGTTCCCTTCATCGACCACGGCCAGGCCGACCCGCCCGGCCATGGCATGACGATCGGGGTCGTCCTGCTGCAGCCGGAATCCTCGGGCACCGTGACGGTTCGGTCCTCCGACCCGACGGTGCCGCCCGTCATCGATGCCGGCTATCTCACCGCGCCGAACGACCTCGCCCGGCTGGTCGCCGGGGTCGAGCAGTGCCGGCGGTTGTTCGCGACGAGCGCGCTCGCCCCCGTCGTCACCGATTGGATGATGCCGGCGCCGGGCGAGACCGACATGGCGGAGTACGTGCGCGCGTCGGCCGAGACGCTCTATCACCCGACCGGCACGTGCCGGATGGGTCCCGACGACGCGTCAGTGGTCGACGACTCGCTGCGGGTGCGGGGCCTCGACGGGCTGCGGGTCGTCGATGCGTCGGTGCTGCCGCAGATCATCCGCGGTCACACACATGCGCCGGCGGTGATGATCGCCGAGAAGGCCGCGGACCTGATTCGCCAGGCCGGATAGCCGTTCAGACGGACGCCACGACCTCCGCCAGCCGGGCGGCGATCGCGTCGGCCTGCTGCTGCCGCGAGGCCTCGACCATGACCCGGACCAGCTGCTCGGTTCCCGAAGGCCGCAGCAGCACGCGTCCGGCGTCGCCGAGTTCGGCTTCGGCGGCGGCCACGGCCGTGGCCACCGCGGGCGATGCGGCGACGGCCTCTCGGTCGGCGACCCGGACATTGACGAGGGTCTGCGGTAGCCGCTCCACGACGGCCGCGAGGCCGGCGAGCGGCGTCCCGGTCGAGACGACGCGGGCCATGACGTGCAACGCGGTGAGCAGGCCGTCGCCGGTGGTCGCGGCATCGGCGAAGACGATGTGCCCACTCTGCTCGCCGCCCAGACTCAGGTCTTTCGCCCGCAGCGCCTCGAGCACGTAGCGGTCGCCCACCGAGGTGGTCAGGACCTCGATGCCCGCCTTGTGCATCGCCTGGTGGAAGCCGAGGTTGCTCATGACGGTGGCGACCACGGTGTCGTCGCGGAGCCGACCAGCCTCGCGCAGCGCGAGCGCGCAGATCGCGAGCAGCTGGTCACCGTCGACCACGGCGCCGGACGCGTCCACGGCCAGGCATCGGTCGGCGTCGCCGTCGTGGGCAATGCCGAGGTCCGCGCCGGTGGCGCGCACCGCAGCGATCAGCCCCTCGAGATGGGTCGATCCGACGCCGTCGTTGATGTTGAGGCCGTCCGGCTGGGCGGCGATCGCCGTGACCTGCGCGCCGGACCCGCGGTAGATCTCGGGGGCGACCGCCGACGCGGCGCCGTGGGCGCAGTCGACGACCACGTGCAGGCCGTCCAGGCGGGTGGGCTGGGCATTGAGCAGGTACGCGCCGTAGCGCTCGAGTGCGTCGTCGGCGCTGCGCAACCGGCCGATCAATGCCCCCGTCGGTCGAGAGGACGGACCGATCGCGACCGCGTCCTCGATCTCGGCCTCGAGGTCATCGGGGAGCTTCTGCCCACCCGACGCGAACAGCTTGATGCCGTTGTCGGGCATCGGGTTGTGCGACGCCGACAGGACGACGCCGAGGTCCGCACCGTACGAGGCAGTCAGGAACGCGACGGCGGGTGTGGGCAGGACGCCGACCATGAGCACGTCCGCTCCGGCCGAGGTGAGCCCGGCGACGACGGCCGCTTCGAGCATCTCGCCGCTGGCCCGCGGATCCCGGCCGACGACGGCGACCGGCCGGTGGGATGCATCGTGCGCCACGAGGACGCGCGCCGCCGCGCCCGCCACCGCCAGGGCGAGCTCCGGTGTCAGGTCGCCGTTGGCCAGGCCGCGCACACCATCGGTGCCGAACAGGCTCATTCGACGCGCCGGAGGCGAATCTCCGGCGCCGCCACCCGCGTCGCTGCGGCGGGTGCCTCGATCCGCGCCTCGCCTCGCTCGGGCCGCGCCGCGGCCGGCGCGCTCTTCGCGCGAGCGCTCATCGCTACCTCTTGGAGTACTGAGGTGCCTTGCGAGCCTTCTTCAGGCCGTACTTCTTGCGCTCCTTCACCCGCGGATCGCGGGTGAGGAAGCCGGCCTTCTTCAGGGCCGGCCGATCGTCGGGCTCGATGTTGATCAGTGCGCGAGAGATGGCGAGGCGCAGCGCGCCGGCCTGGCCGGTGATGCCACCACCGACGAGCGTGGCCAGCACGTCGTACTGGCCGTCCTTCTCGAGCGTCACGAACGGC
The DNA here is from genome assembly GCA_036264855.1 of Jatrophihabitans sp. Lineage (GTDB taxonomy): Bacteria > Actinomycetota > Actinomycetes > Mycobacteriales > Jatrophihabitantaceae > Jatrophihabitans. Next base: position 22,045 of record DATAQD010000113.1, read on the forward strand.
TCGCGGATCAGCTGCTGGTGGACCTTGTTGGGGAAGTAGCCCTCGAGCGTGCGGCCGTTGAGCGTGAACTCGCCGGTCCCGGGAACGAGGCGAACCCGGACGACGGCTTCCTTGCGGCGGCCGACGACGGGGGCGTTGGGCGATGCACTCACTGGCTTACCTGCTTGATCTCGAACGGCTGCGGCTTCTGCGCCGCGTGCGGGTGGTCGGGGCCGGCGTAAACCTTCAGCTTCTTCAGCTGGGCGCGGCCGAGGGTGTTCTTGGGGAGCATGCCGCGTACCGCGAGCTCGATGACGCGCTCGGGCTTGGTCTCGAGCAGCTCGCCCACGGTGCGCTTGGACAGCCCGCCCGGGTAGCCGGAGTGCCGGTAGCGGTACTCGTTGAGCTTGGCGCCGGTAAGGGCGACCTTCTCGGCGTTGACGACGATGACGAAGTCACCGGTGTCGACGTGCAAAGCGAATTGGGGCTTGTGCTTGCCGCGGAGCAGCTTGGCGGCCTGGCTGGCCAGGCGGCCGAGAACGACGTCGTTCGCGTCGATCACGTGCCAGTGACGCTCGATCTCGCCCGGCTTCGGGGAGTACGTGGGCATTGTTCAACTCTCTCGTTCGGTCTTCACGCTGCACTGTCGGTGTGCACAGTCCGCGCCCCCGCGGTCACCACCGAATCGGCGTGTACCCCGGAGCATGGCCGGTGCGTGCGGACCTGCCGCACGCCAACGGGCAACTCTACCGGGCGCCATCCGGGCCCTCCAAATCGCGTCCGGGCGGAACCCCCGCCCCTGGAGGTCGTTTAATGGGTGCGAGACCGGCCGCCGGCCCGCACAGCGTCAGGAGCAGGGTGAGAAAGCAGTCCAGTCTGAACCGCACGCTGCTCGAGTCGATCGGCTGGGTGCCGATCGCCTGCGCGCTGGGCGCCGTCATGGCGCTGTCGCTGGCGGGCATCACCTGGATCACCTCGCCGTACTGGGGTCACAGCACGCAGGCGACGGTCAGCAACAAGGGCGTCGTGCCGACGATCCAGGGCGCTCCGGTCGCGCTCGCGGCCGTGCTGCCGCCGAACCGCATCGAGATCCCGAAGATCAAGGCCGTGGCGCCGATCGTGCCCGTCCAGACGACTCCGAACGGCGAGCTTGACGTCCCGGTGAACCCCAAGATCGTCGGCTGGTGGAGTCCGGGCGCGAAGCCGGGGGCGCGGGTGGGGACGGCGATCTTCGCCGGGCACATCAACTACGCCGGCGTCACCGGACCGCTCGCCCGGATCGGTACGCTGAACCCCGGCGACAAGGTTTACGTCTACGGCAAGGAGGGCGCCGCGAAGACCAGGCTGACCTTCTCGATCACCGGAGTGCGCACCTACCACAAGACGCGGCTGCCCTACAAGGAGATCTTCAACCAGCACAGCGTCGGCCGGCTCGCGATCGTCACCTGCGGTGGGCCCTTCGACGCGGCGACGGGCAACTACCTCGACAACATCGTCGCGTTCGCCGTACCAGCCGTCGCCCCCAAGCCGACCAGCAGCGCCCAGTAGCGCGCACGCGCGGCTACGGCGAGCGGACGACCCGCGTCTCGTCGAACACCGGTTCGCTGGACTCGTACACGCGTCCGTCCGCACCGAAGACCAGGTACCGGTCGAAGGAGCGCGCGAACCAGCGGTCGTGGGTCACCGCCAACACCGTTCCGTCGAAGGAATCGAGCGCGTCCTCGAGCGCCTCGGCGCTGAGCACGTCGAGGTTGTCGGTCGGCTCGTCGAGCAGCAGCGCCGTGGCCCCGGACAGCTCGAGCAGCAGGATCTGGAACCGCGCCTGCTGCCCGCCAGACAGCGTGCCGAACGACTGCTCGGCCTGATCCCCCAGCCCGTACCGGCGCAGCACCGAGATGGCGCGGCCCCGGGCCACGCCCGGTCGGTCGGTGTCCCCCGTCCACAGCAGGTCGAGCAAGGTCCGCGACTGCCAGGTCGGGTGCGCGTGGGTCTGCGCGAACAGCCCCGGCACGACGCGGGCCCCCAGCCGCCACGACCCGGTGTGCCCGACCGGCTCGCCCCCGAGCAGCCGCAGGAAATGCGACTTGCCGGCTCCGTTGGCGCCCAGCACACCGACCCGCTCGCCGTAGTAGATCTCCACGTCGAAAGGCTGCATCAGCCCGCTCAGCTCGAGCTGCTCGCAGACGACGGCCCGCACGCCGGTGCGTCCGCCGCGCAGCCGCATGCTGACCTTCTCGTCCTCCGGCTTGTCCGGCGGTGGCCCGGCGGCCTCGAAGCGCTCGAGGCGGCGCAGCATGACGCGGTACTTCTGGGCCATCACCTCGCTGACCCTCGCCTGCTGCTGGAGGGTGCGCACGAGGTCCTTGAGCCGGGTGTGCTCCTCCTCCCAGCGCCGCCGCAGCTCGGCCATCCTTTCGTGCCGGTGGGATCGGGCCGCGTGGTAGGACGCGAAGCCGCCGCCGTGCACCCAGGTCGTGCCGCCCTCGACGGTGATGACGCGATCGGCCACCGTGGCCAGCAACTCGCGGTCGTGGCTGACGAACAGCACGGTCTTGGCCGAGTCGCGCAGCCGCTGCTCGAGCCATCGCTTGCCCGGCACGTCGAGGTAGTTGTCCGGTTCATCGAGCAGCAGCACCTCGTCGCGGCTGCGAAGCAGCAGTTCCAGCGCCAGCCGTTTCTGCTCGCCACCGGACAGCGTGGTCAGCTCGCGGTACTTGCTCCGCTCGAACGGCAGGCCGAGCGCGGCCACGCTGACGGTGTCCCACAGGACCTCGGCGTCGTAGCCGCCCGCGTCGCCCCAGTCGGCGATCGCATGCGCGTAGGCGAACTGGGCGGCATCGTCGTCGCGTTCCATCAGGACGAGCTCGGTGGCCTGCAGGGCGTCCCAGGCCGTGCGCAGGGCCGGCGCCGAGAGCTGGACCAGGAAGTCCTCGACCGTGGTGGCGTCGCGGACCGAGCCGATGAACTGGCGCATGACGCCGACGCCGCCGACCCGGGTCACGGTTCCGGTCTGGGGCGCCTCGTCTCCGGCGATCAGGCGCAGCAGGGTGGTCTTGCCGGCGCCGTTCGCGCCGACCAGCGCCGCCTTGGCCCCCTCACCCACGCGGAAACCCGCGTTCTCGAGCAGGACCCGCCCGTCGGCAAGTACGTGGCCGATGCCGGCCACCTCGACGTATCCCATGTCCGCAGTGTGGGCGACGGGCGGCGGTGACGCACGCCATTACCGGCTGATGAGCGAGGATGGGGGCATGTCCCTGGACGAGTTGACGGCAGCGTTGCCGCCGGACACCGTGCTCACCGATCCGGACATCGTCGCCGGCTACCGCCAGGACTGGGCCCGTGACCCGGACGCGGGCACGCCGCTCGCGGTGGTCCGGGCGAACAGCACCGCTGACGTCCAAGCGGTGCTGCGGTGGGCGACGGAGCATCGCATCCCGGTCGTGCCCCGGGGCGCCGGCTCGAGCCTGTCCGGCGGGTCCACCGCGGTCGAGGGTGGCATCACGCTCAGCCTCGAACGGATGCGCCAGATCACCATCGATCCGGTGACGCGCGTGGCGATCGCCCAACCCGGAGCGTTCAACGCCGAGGTCAAGAAGGCCGCAGCCGGGCACGGCTACTGGTACCCGCCGGACCCGTCGTCCTTCGAGATCTGTTCGATCGGCGGCAACGCGGCCACCAACGCCGGTGGCCTGTGCTGCGTGAAGTACGGCGTCACCACCGACTATGTGCTGGGCATGGAGGTCGTGCTCGCCGACGGCACCGCGGTGCGCCTCGGCGGACCCCGGCTCAAGGACGTCGCCGGGCTGTCGCTGACGAAGCTGTTCGTCGGCTCGGAGGGGACGCTCGGCGTCATCACCGAGCTCACGCTCCGGCTGCTGCCCGCCCCGCCCGCGTCGTGCACGCTCGTCGCCACGTTCGCATCCGTCGAGGCGTCGGCGGCCGCCGTCGTCGCGATCACCGCCCGGCTCCGTCCGTCCATGCTCGAGCTCATGGACAACGGCGCGATCAATGCCGTCGAGGACATGGTGACGATGGGCCTGGACCGGACGGCCGGCGCGCTGCTGCTGGCTCGCTCCGACGCCCCGGGTGCGGCGTCGGCCGCGGAGATCGAGCAGATCAAGGCCGCGTGCGAGGCGAACGGCGCCGCCGAGGTGTTCACGACCGCCGATCCCGACGAGGGCGAGTCGTTCGCGGTGGCGCGCCGGGCGGCCTTCCCGGCGATGGAACGGCTGGGTGCGCTGCTGCTCGAGGACGTCGGCGTGCCGGTTCCGGAGCTGCCGGCGCTCGTGCACGGGATCCGCGAGATCGCCGACGCCCGCGCCACGAAGATCGTCCTCGTCGCTCATGCCGGCGACGGCAATACCCACCCGATCATCGCCTACCCGCGCGACGATCCCGCCGCCGAAGCTCGGGCCCGGCTGGCGTTCGGCGAGATCATGGACCTCGCGATCAGCCTGGGCGGAACGATCACGGGCGAGCACGGCGTCGGACGGCTCAAAGCACCGTGGCTGGCCGCGCAGCTCGGGCCGGACGTCATGGCCCTCACGCAGCGCATCAAGGACGCTCTGGACCCGGACGGAATCCTGAACCCCGGCGTAGTCCTGCGCAGCTGACCGACCCGGCATACTGCCTGCCGTGACGGTGACGCTGCTGCTCGTCGCCGCGGTCGTCGCCGTTCTGGACTGGGCCGCGGTGAGCTATCGGCTGTTCCGGATCGAGTACCTGCTCAAGCCGGCCACGCTGGCGCTCCTCGTCGCCGCGGCGGCGTCCGCGGACATCGGGGTCGCCAAGCCCTGGCTGGTCGCCGGGCTGGCGTTCGGCCTCGCCGGCGACATCGCCTTGATGCTGAGCCGAGACGGTCGGACCGACCCGCCGTTCATCGCGGGTCTGAGCGCGTTCCTGCTCGGCCACATCGGTTACGTCGTAGGCTTCCTGACGATCGGGATCCGCGTCGTCGACCTGCTGGCCGGCGCGCTGATCGCCGGCGGGATCGCGTCGATCGCGCTGCCGAGCGTGCTGCGCGGTGCGGTGCGCCGAGCCGGCCGACCGTTCGCCGGCGTCGTCGCCGCCTATGCGGCGGTGCTGGCCTGGATGGCGGTGACTGCGGTCGGCACCGGCATCGCGGTCACCGCGGTCGGCGGCGTGCTCTTCATGCTGTCCGACACCCTGATCGCTCGCGCCCGGTTCGTGGCCCGCATGCGCCACAACGATCTGCTGGTGATCGTGAGCTACCACCTCGCGCAGTTCCTGATCGTCCTCGGCTTGATCCGCTCGTTCTAGGCTGCGACACATGCCCCGCCGCCCGATCCGCTGCGTCCCTACCGTCGTCGTGCCGGGCTGGAACGGCTCCGGTCCCGGGCACTGGCAGACCTGGCTCGAGGAGCAGTCGCAAGCGGTGGCCCGGCCCACGGTTCGTCCGGACTTCACCGACCTCGACCACCCCGACCTCGGCGACTGGCTGAGCGCCCTGCGCGCGACGCTGGCCGAGTTGCCGCCCGACGGATACGACGTGGTGGCTCATTCGCTCGGCGCGGTGCTGTGGCTGCATCACGTGGCCGCGCCGGGTGAGTCTCCGCGCGCCGCCCGCGTGCTGCTGGTGTCGCCGCCGTCGCCGCACACGTCGATCGAGGAGATCGCGGCGTTCTTCCCGCCGCCGATGGACGTCGACACGGTGCGCCGCGGCGCCGACGGCACGGTGCTCGTCGGGGGCGACGACGACCCGTACCTGCCGGAGGGCATCGCGGCCGCGTATGGCCTGCCGCTGAAGATCGCCACGACGGTCGTCCCGGGCGGCGGTCACCTCAATGTCGATTCCGGCTACGGCGAGTGGCGCGCGGTCGCGGACTGGTGCGGGCGCGACAACCTGGCGTTCTACTGACCGAGCGGGCCGGCGCGTGACCGAGCGGGCCGGCACGTGATCATCGCGCTGTGCGCAGCTCCGGGCCGCGCACCTTGTGCCGCTGGCTGCGCCCGGACGCCGCACCGCGCACAAGATCCACAGCGCCGACCGATCTTGTGCGCCCGACTGTGCCCGGACGCCGCACCGCGCACAAGATCCACAGCGCCGACCGATCTTGTGCCCCCGACTGCGCCCGGACGCCGCACCGCGCACAAGATCCACAGCGCCGACCGATCTTGTGCCGCTGACTGCGCCCGGACGCCGCACCGCGCACAAGATCACCCGTGCGGAGGCGGGCCGGCCTGATCGAAACCGCGCTCAGCCGGCCCGGCACAGCCCGGCAGGCACAGCCCCGGCAGAGCCCGGCCGCCAGACGAGATGATCAACTCGAAGGTTGGTCAGGCCTCGGACGGTGCCAGCGTCGCCGCCAGCGCGTCGGCTCCGCGCTGCTTCGGCTGCCACCCGGGCGGCGCGAACACATAGCCGAACCGCTCGCGCCACGCCCGGCTGTGCCGCAGGTCGCGCGCGATCGCGCCGTACAGGTGGTACTGCAACGTGAACGGGTTGTAGCTGTCGACGTTGGTCGTCAGCCCGTACGTCGGCCGGTGCGTCTCTTCGACATAGGACCCGAACAACCGGTCCCAGATGATCAACATTCCGGCGTAGTTCTTGTCGAGGTACTCCGGATCGCTGGCGTGGTGGACCCGGTGGTGCGAGGGCGTGTTGAACACGAACTCGATCGGGCGCCACATGCGGTCGATGCGCTCCGTGTGCACGAAGAACTGGAAGATCAGGTTCACCGAGAACGACGTGAAGATCAGCCACGGCGGCATGCCCAGCAGCGGCAAGGGCACCCACACCAGCAGTTCCCACCACGGGTTCCACTTCTGCCGCACGGCCGTGGACAGGTTGAAGCGCTGGCTGTTGTGGTGCGCCTGGTGCGCGGCCCACAGGATGCGGACGCGGTGCGCTGCCCGATGCTCGACGTAGAACAGCAGGTCGACGACCAGCAGCGCGTACACCCAGGTGTACCACCGGTGCGTGTCCAGCTGCAGCGGGCTCAGCACGTACAGCGCCGCGTAGCCGATCAGGGCCACGACCCGAGCTCCGGCGTTGACCACCAGGGAACCGAGTCCCATCAAGATGTTCGTCCGGGTGTCTCGCGCCTCGTACTTGCCCGCCCCCGCCGTCTCGTCGTCGAGGAAGCGCATCGACAGTGCCTCGATGACGATGAACGCCACGAACACGGGGATGGCGTACGTGACCGGATCGCGAAGGGAATCGGCAAACGCCACCTCGTCACCCACTCTCCGAACCGTGAACTGACCCTGAGGTCACTTACCCTAAGGTAATATCTTGACCATGTCCAGTGGCGCCGCGGTGGGAACCAAGGGCGTCCCCCGTCCCGAGCGCGAGGAACAGATCCTCGCCGTCGCCATCAGCGAGTTCGCCATCCACGGGTACGCGCGCGCGTCCATGATCGAGATCGCCCGGCGGGCCGGCATCTCCAAGCCGCTGATCTACCAGTACTTCGGCTCGAAGGACGGGCTGTTCCTGTCCTGCCTGCACCACGTCGCCGGCGGCCTGCTGAGCCGGCTCGAAGCCGCCGAACTCGAGGTCGATGACACGGTGGCCTCGCGGATCTACCCGCTGCGGGCCGTGTTCGAGGCGCTGGAGCCGCAGCGCGACGCGTGGCGGCTGCTCTACGACGCCACGCTGCCCGCCTCAGGGCCGATCCCGGCCGCGGCGGCCGATTACCAGGCCCGGACCGCCGAACTCGCGGCCAGCGGCTCTGAGCGCTTCCTGCGCGCCCGCGGCATCCGCAGCCGCCTGGACGCGTCGGCCCTGACCGTGGTGTGGATGGGCGTCGTCAACTCCCTTGTGACCTGGTGGCTCGAGCATCCGGACGAGTCGGCCGAGGACATGACGCAGCGCTGTTACCGACTGCTCGCGGCCATCGTCGCCGGATGACGGTGCGGGGCTGAGCTCTCCGGGCTCGCGGGCCGTGCTCGGCCGGCAGCTCGAAGCGCCCACACCGTCGCGGCCGCGATCACCGGGTTCGCGGGGTCGCGGTCCCCGTCACGCCGAGCTCGCGGCGGGCGCGGGTCTGCCCGGCGCGAGCGGCCAGCTCGGCGTCAGGCGGATAGCCGACCTCGACGAGCGTCAGCCCGTGCG
>DATAQD010000115.1:0-3379 GCA_036264855.1 Jatrophihabitans sp.
AGCGTCGGGTCCTGGAACACGAGGCCGATGTGGCGTCGGACGAGGGCCCGCTCGGTGACGACGTCGAAGCCGGCGACCCGGGCCGAGCCGGCCGTCGGCGTCAACAGGGTGCACAGCATGCTGATCGTCGTCGACTTGCCCGCGCCGTTGGGGCCGAGAAACCCGAACACCTCGCCGCGGCCGACCTCGAGGTCCACGCCCCGGACGGCCTGGACGTCGCCGAAGTGCTTGACGAGTCCGGTCGCGATGACCGCCGATTCCGCCATTCGTCCCCAATCTGAACGGTGTGTCTCCCACAGGCCTACCACTTCGTCCTGTTTGCGCCCAGAGAATGAGGGCCCGACGATCATCGGGCCGGGCTCGCTACGGTGAGCACCATGCCGATTGCGCTCGACACCGCCTCGATCCGGACCGCCCCCAAGGTCCTGTTGCACGACCATCTCGACGGGGGCCTGCGCCCGGCGACGATCATCGACCTGGCCCACCGGATCGGGTACCTCGCGCTGCCGACCACGGACGCCGGCGAGCTCGCCACCTGGTTTCGGGACGCCGCCGACTCCGGGTCCCTGGAGCGCTACCTCGAGACGTTCGCGCACACCGTGGCCGTCATGCAGACGGTGGCCGGGCTGACCCGCGTCGCGCGCGAATGTGTCGAGGATCTCGCCGCGGACGGCGTCGTCTACGCCGAGATCCGGTGGGCGCCCGAGCAGCACACCGACGGGGGACTGACCCTGGAGCAGGTCGTCGAGGCGGTGCTGTCCGGGTTCCGCGAGGGTGAGGCGATCGCGGCCGCTGGCGGGCATTCGATTCGCGTGGGCGCGATCGCCACCGCGATGCGGCACGCGGCCCGGTCCCGCGAGATCGCCGAACTTGCGGTGCGCTACCGCGATGACGGCGTGGTCGGGTTCGACATCGCCGGGGCCGAGGCCGGCTTCCCGCCGTCGCGTCATCTGGACGCGTTCGAGTACCTGCGCCGCGAGAACTACCACTTCACCATCCACGCTGGCGAGGCGTTCGGGCTGCCGTCGATCTGGGAGGCCATCCAGTGGTGCGGCACCGACCGGCTCGGGCACGGCGTCCGCATCGTCGACGACATCACCGCGGGCGGCCGGCTCGGCCGGTTGGCCCAGTACGTCCGGGACAAGCGCATCCCGCTCGAGATGTGCCCCTCGTCCAACGTGCAGACCGGTGCCGCGAAATCCATCGCCGAGCACCCGATCGGGCTGCTGCGTCGCCTGCAGTTCCGGGTCACCGTCAACACCGACAACCGGCTGATGAGCGGGACGTCGATGAGCCGGGAAATGACGCTCCTGACCGACGCGTTCGGCTACCAGTGGTCGGATCTGCAGTGGTTCACCATCAACGCGATGAAGAGCGCGTTCATCGGCTTCGACGAGCGCCTGGCGATCATCAACACGGTCATCAAGCCCGGTTACGCGGCACTGCGGGCTTAGGGCCGCTCAGCTGAGCAGGCCGATGGCCTGCTTGCGTTCGAGGACGCGCAGGGCCGCCGTGTCGACCAGCTTCTTGAACCCGGCGCTGGCCCGGGTCCGTGCCAGCAGCGCCGCGGTCATCTCCGCCGTCTGGTTGGCGTCGACGGTGAGGACGATGTCCCCACCGGCGGCGACGAACGCGACCGCGCGCTCACCGGGTGTCAGGTTGCTGACCTGCGCCGCCGCGCCGATGTCGTCGCTGATGATCAGGCCCTGGAAGCCGAGGTCGCCGCGGAGCATGCCGGTGACGATCGTGCGTGAGAACGCGGCCGGGTGCGCCGGGTCGATGCGGGTGTAGATCGCCGTCGACATCATCACGAAGGGGACGTTGGCCCGGACCGCGGCCCGAAACGGCGCGAGGTAGGGGTCATTGCGGGTGGTGACCGTGTCGCGGACCCCGGCCGTCGTGTCGGTGTTGCCGCTGACCCGCCCCAGGCCGGGGAAGTGCTTGACGGTCACGTCGATGCCGGCGGAGTTCATTCCCCGCGCGACCGCCAGCCCGTGCGCCGTGACGGCAGCCGGCGTGTGGCCGTACTCGCGGTCCAGGTCACCGATCGGCGGGTTGGACCCGAAGCCGGCCGGGACGATGTCCAGCACCGGGGCCAGGTTGACGTTGACGCCGGCCCGGCGCAGCTGCATCCCCCAGCCCTGCGCGTAGCCCTGGAGGGTCGCCGGCGCTATCCGGCCCTGCTGCACCGCGCTGACGATCTGCGTGAAGCCGGGCCCCTGCAGGCGTTGGACCAGCCCGCCCTCCTGATCGGTGGCGATGAACAGACCCGGCCGGCGAGGGGCCAGGCCCTGCAGGGTCGACGTCACGGACTGGGTCGCCTGCAGGCCGGCCTGGCTGGTGCCGTCGAGGATGACCGAGCCGACGTGGTAACGGGTGATCGCCTGACTGGTCGCCGGCGAGACGCCGGTGGTCGAGCAGTCGACCATCAGCAGCTGACCGATGCGTTCCCGTTCGCTCATCGCGGCGAGCGCCCGCTGTGCGGTCGAGCGCGGCGGCGGCGGGGACGAGTGCACCGTCGACGGGGGCGCGTTGGCCGTCGGTGGGCTCGACGTGGGCGCGGCCGCGGTGGTGGCCGGGGGGCTCGACGAGCGCGACGGCGCGGTGGCCGGCGCGCTGGGGGTCGTGGGGGTGCTGGCCGGGCCGGCGCTGGCCGTGCAGGCGGTGAGGGCGAGCCCGGCCACGGCGAGCACGAACCGGCGCATCATCGGGCCCAGTCGAAGGTCTTGGTCACGGCCTTCTTCCACTCCGCGAAGAGTTCGTCGCGCGGGTCCTCGGGCATTTCCGGCTGCCACTCGCGGTCGGCGGCCCAGTTGGCCCGGATCTCGTCGGTCGAGGACCAGAACCCGACGGCCAGGCCCGCCGCGTACGCCGCCCCGAGCGCCGTCGTCTCGGCGACGACCGGCCGCACCACCGCGACGCCGAGCAGGTCGGCCTGGAACTGCATCAGCAGCTCGTTGCCGACCATGCCCCCGTCGACCTTGAGCGAGGTCAGCGCGACGCCGGAGTCGGCGTTCATCGCCTCGACCACCTCACGGGTCTGGAACGCGGTCGCCTCCAGGGCTGCGCGGGCGAGGTGCCCCCGGTTGACGAACCGGGTGAGGCCCACGATCGCGCCGCGGGCGTCGGGCCGCCAGTACGGCGCGAACAGGCCCGAGAAGGCTGGTACGAAATAGGCACCGCCGTTGTCGTCGACGGTGCGGGCGAGGCTTTCGATCTCGTCCGCGGACGAGATCAGCCCCAGGTTGTCGCGCAGCCACTGCACGAGGGACCCGGTGACCGCGATCGAGCCCTCCAGCGCGTAGACCGGCTTCTGGCCGGGAAGCGCGTAACAGACGGTGGTGAGCAGCCCGTTCTGGCTCAGCACCTTGGCAGGACC
>DATAQD010000037.1:0-3704 GCA_036264855.1 Jatrophihabitans sp.
CTGGCGCCCTGGACGGGATTCGCCCTGCTGTGCGGGTACGCCCTGGTGCTCATCGCGGCGGCAGCATGGCGGCTACGCCGGGTCGACGCCTGATCCGGGGACAATGCACAGGATGAAGACGTGGAGACCGATCGAACACCCAGCTACCCGCTCAGCGGGCAGCTGGGTGTTCGACGCGTTGGTCACGCTCCTGGCGATGGCGTCGGCACTGCCCTATCTGCTCCACCACCACACTGACCGGCACGCCCCGGCGGTTGTCGTGCTGATCGTGATGGTGGCGCCGCTGGTGTTCCGCCGCGTCCGGCCCGTCCCGGTGTTCGGGTGGATCCTCGTTGTCGCCCTCGGAGCCGGGTTGTGGGACGACCACGTGATCCCGGGTCTGGCCCTGGTGATCGCCCTGTACACCGTGGCCGCCCAGCAGCCGCGTCGGGACGCGCTGGTCGCGGCCGGCCTGCTCGAACTCGTCATGATCGGCGCGGCGATCCGGCTCGCCGGCAGCGGCTGGTGGTTCGACGCGATCTTCCTGTCCGGCATGATCGCCGCGGCGGTGGGGCTCGGCCTCTACTCCGCGACCCGCCAGGCCTATCTGGCCGAACTGCGCGATCGAGCCGAGCGCCTCGAACGCGAACGGGACCGACAGGGTGAACTGTCCGCCGCGGCCGAACGCGCCCGCATCGCCCGCGAGATGCACGACATCGTCGCCCATCACCTGACGGTGATGGTGGCCCTGAGCGACGGCGCGATAGCCGCATCGACGGCGTCCCCCCAACGCGCCGCCGAGGTCATGCGTGAGGTGTCGGCGACCGGCCGCCGCGCGCTGGACGACACCCGGAGGCTCCTCGGCGTCCTGCATCAGCCCGCAGACGACGACGCCGAAGGCGCGCTTGCCCCGGTGCCCGATCTGGCCGAACTGGACGTCCTGATCGAACGGGTCCGCGCGGCCGGACTCGCGACCAGTCTCGAAATCAAGGGCGCCGCGACCGAGGTGCCGGCCGGCGTCCAGCTGACGGTGTACCGGCTGGTCCAGGAGGCCCTGACCAACACGCTCAAACACGCCGGCCGGGGCGCGCGGGCCGCGGTCCGGCTGCAGTACATCGCCGACGAGCTGCGCGTCGACATCGAGGACGACGGCGCCGGGGCGGCCGCACCGGTACCGGTCGGGGTCGGCAGCGGGCTCGTCGGCATGCAGGAACGAGTCCACGCCTACGGCGGCGACGTCGAATCCGGGCCCCGCCGCGACGGCGGTTGGCGGGTCTCGGCGCGACTGCACCTCAAGGCCCGGGACACCGCGTGATCCGGGTGCTGCTGGTCGACGACCAGTCGCTGTTACGGCTGGGCTTCCGCTTGATCTTGGAAGCCGAACCGGACATCGAGGTGGTTGGCGAGGCAGCCGACGGTGCCACCGGGGTGACCATGGCCGCGGCGCTGCACCCAGACGTGGTCCTGATGGATGTGCGCATGCCCGGCCTGGACGGCATCCAGGCGACGGCGGCGATCCTCGCCGCCGGTCCGGCGAGCCGGGTGCTCATCCTGACCACGTTCGATCTGGACCAATACGTCTTCGCCGGCCTGAAGGCCGGCGCCAGCGGGTTCCTGCTCAAGGACGTACCCCCGGCCGAGTTGCTCACCGCCATTCGCACGGTCGCGGGCGGCGACGCCGTCCTCGCCGCCAGCGCGACCCGACGTCTGATCGACCAGTTCGTCCCGCTGCTCCCCGACCCCGGCCGCCGGACCCGGCACGACGCTCTGCTCGCCGACCTCACCGGCCGGGAACGGTCGGTGTTCGCCGAACTCGCCGCGGGGCACTCCAATCGGGAGATCGCCGCCCACCTTCACCTGTCCGAGGGAACCGTCAAGGTCCACGTCGGGCGGATACTGGCCAAGCTCGATCTGCGCGACCGAGTGCAGGCCGTCGTCCTGGCCTACGAATCTGGGCTGATCACGCCGGGGAGTTGACATGTCGGGCAGCGCACGTCCGCGGCGCAACACCCGCCCGCGAGATGCGCTGGGTCGACCGTTGCCGTACGGAAGCGCCGGCGTCGACGGACAGCCGGAAGGCGTCCGCCGCACACCGCGAGAGTCGCTCGTCGAGGCGTATCGGCTGCTCAACGAGGGCCGCCCGTTCCACGCCCACGAGGTGCTCGAGGACGCGTGGAAGTCCGGCCCGGTCGAGGAGCGGGAGTTCTGGCGCGGGTTGGCGCAGCTCGCCGTCGGCATCACGCACGCCGCGCGCGGCAACGCGGTCGGCGGCGTACGGCTCATCGAGCGAGGGACGAACAACCTAGCGCCCTACGCGGCCGATCAGCCCTACGGCGTCGACGTCGCCGCCATCGTCCGTTGGTCGGAAAGGGCAATCACCGACATCGCGCGCGAGACGCCGGTGATGGTAAGCCCGCCGCCGTTGCTGCGGTGAGCGGCGTGGACTAGCCGGGCTCGCGCGGGACGCTCAGTCGAGGCACACCGCCGAGGCCCAGGTTGTACCGAACATGCTCGGAGTACTCGGCCAGCTTGTCCCAGAGCGCGGCGTGAGCCGGCCATGGAATCGGCTCGTCCCCGTCGAGCCAGCTCTCGCCGAACGTGATCCAGACCAGCGTCCAGTTCGCGGCCACCTGCCAGCGACCGTTGCTCCACTCGATCAGATTCCGGCGGATCTGGAACGCCAGCCGCGGCGCGTCCGGGAACGTGGGCGCTGACCGAACGATCCAGACCCGGAAGTCACACGACATGAGGTCGAGTTCGAAGTCGCTCAGGACGGCCGGATCAACCAGCACGGTGGCGACATTCTCGAATCCTTGCCCTCGCACCACTCGATTATCTCCCGATCAACCAATTCTGGCCTGAGCCCGGGCGGTCTTGACAGCGGCCGTCAGCGTCTGTATGTCGAAGGCTTCATGGTGACGCTGACCATTGATGAAGAAGGTCGGTGTACCCGAGACCCCGCTCAACTCGGCCGACTCGACATCCTGCGCGATCCGCGTTTCGTGCACGTGGCGCTTCAGGTCGTCGCGGAAGCGGTCCGGATCGAGCCCCAACTCGACCGCGTATCTCACGAGATCTGCGGGTTGGAGGTCGTCCTGGTGGTCGAGCAGCAGATCGTGCATCGGCCAGAACGCGCCCTGTGCAGCCGCGGCCTCGGCCGCCTCGGCCGCGAGCTGAGCGTGCGGGTGGACGTCGGGGAGCGGTAGGTGTCGCCAGACGTAGCGGACGTCGGTGTCGGTCAGCAGGTCTCGCACGACGTGCTCGGCCCGGCCGCAGTACGGGCATTCGAAGTCGCCGAACTCGATCACCGTGATCGAGGCAGTCACCGGTCCCCTGATGTGGTCTCGCTCGGAGTCCACCTCGGGGATCAGATCCTGGATCAGACGCGTGTCGCCGAGCAGGGCGCGAGCTCGCCGGGCCGGCGGCAGCTGCGCGGTGATCCGGTACACGCTCCAGGTCAGCGCCGAGGCAACGACGGCCGCGGACAGCGCCCCGAGCTTCGCCTGGTTCAGCTCGTCGCCCCGGAACGCGAGCGTCGCGATCAACAACGCGACCGTGAAGCCGATCCCGGAGATTGTGCCGCTCCCGATCACCGCGGCCCAACCGACGGGTGGACGCACCCGGCCCCGGCTGAGCCGGGTCACCGCCCAGGACGTGGCGATCACCGCGACCGGCTTCCCGACGACGTAGCCGAGGAGGACGCCGAGGGTGACCGGCGCCGTGTA
>DATAQD010000226.1:0-10351 GCA_036264855.1 Jatrophihabitans sp.
ACTCGGTGCCCATGTGGATCAGCAGCGTGGCGTCGCCGCCGTCGTCGACGATGGAATCCGGGCCGCTGCCGTCCGGCCAGGTGAGCATCTGCTCGGTGCACCACCAGTACTCCTCGAGCGTCTCGCCCTTCCAGGCGAAGACCGGGACGCCCTGCGGGCTGTCCGGTGTGCCGTTGGGGCCGACCACGACCGCCGCCGCCGCGTGATCCTGGGTCGAGAAGATGTTGCAGCTGACCCAGCGGACGTCGGCGCCCAGCGCGGCGAGCGTCTCGATCAGGACGGCGGTCTGCACGGTCATGTGCAACGAGCCCGCGACCTTCTTGCCTTTCAGCGGCTGGGACGGGCCGAACTCGCGACGCAGGGCCATCAGCCCGGGCATCTCGTGCTCGGCAAGCTGGATCTCCTTGCGGCCGAAACCGGCCAGCGACAGGTCTGCGACCTTGAAGTCGCTGACGCTCCCGGCCGAGTCGGCGGTCAGGGTGATGCTCACATGCTCTCCTTGGGATGACGGGGCGGCTGGATGGTCGTGGGAGTCCGGTGCGGCCAGGCGGCGGTAGAGGCCCGCCTGGGGTGGTGCGGCGAAGCGGTGGATCGGCCCGAACCACTCGTCGACGGATCGGGCCAGCTGCGGATCGGTACGCATCCGCAGCTCGAAGGCGATGTCGGTGATGCCCAGGCCGTGCGCGTCGATGAGTTCCCGCAGTTTCTGCAGACGCTCGATCTGGCGCGGGCCGTAATGACGGTGTCCTCCGGTGGTGCGCAGGGCGGCGACGAGACCGGCCTGCTCCAGGTAGCGCAGCATCCGTTGCGACCAACCGGTCGCCTCGGCGGCTTGCTGAATGGTCAGGGACTGCATCGTCGAAGAATCTACCACGACCGTGTCAGGTTTCGCCTCGGCGGCTCGTTGTCACTGTTCGGCCCTATGGTCGCCCGATGCCGCTGTTCACCGTCAGGATGGTGGGCGGGCCCGCGTGGGATGCGTCCCGGGCTCGTCGTGACCAGTCCGGTTGGGCCGTGCATGCGGCGTTCATGGATCGCCTCGTCGCGATCGGCGCCGTCGTCCTCGGCGGCCCGATCGGCGACGGGAGCCAGGTCCTGCTGGTCGTGGACGCCGCCGACGAAGCGGCGATCCACGACAGCCTGGACGCCGATCCGTGGGTACTCGCCGGCGTCCTGCGGATCGGCGAGATCGAGCGATGGGCGGTCTGGCTTGACGGGCGGCAA
This sequence comes from Jatrophihabitans sp., assembly GCA_036264855.1. GTDB lineage: Bacteria > Actinomycetota > Actinomycetes > Mycobacteriales > Jatrophihabitantaceae > Jatrophihabitans. Next base: position 1,225 of record DATAQD010000226.1, read on the forward strand.
TCCCGCGGCCCGCGTTGACGGCCGGACCGCCTGGCCCACCTCCGGGCTATTGTGCCGGAGTGGAAATCGTGGCTCGCCACAACATCACCGTCGCCGGGCGACCTGACGGGCAGCCGATCCTGTTCGCGCACGGCTTCGGATGCGATCAGAACATGTGGCGGTATGTGACGCCGAAGTTCACGAGCGAGTACCGCGTGATCCTGTTCGACCATGTCGGCGCCGGCGGCTCGGACCTCACCGCCTACGACCGGCAGCGGTACTCCTCCCTGCACGGCTACGCCCAGGACGTCATCGACATCTGCCGCGAATTGGAGCTCACCGACGTCATCTTCGTCGGCCACTCGGTTTCGGCCATGATCGGCGTGCTCGCCGCCGCCGAGGCGCCCGAGCTGTTCGCCGAACTCGTCCTGGTGAGTCCCTCGCCCCGCTACATCGACGACGGGGACTACGTCGGCGGCTTCGCCGAGCCCGACATTCGCGAACTGCTGGACTCGCTCGAGAGCAACTATCTCGGCTGGTCCACGGCCATGGCTCCAGCCATCATGGGCCAGCCGGACCGGCCCGAACTGGGCGAGGAGCTCACGGCCAGCTTCTGCCGCACCGATCCGCAGATCGCGCGGGCCTTCGCGCGGGTGACCTTCCTGTCCGACAACCGGGCCGACCTGGGCGAGGTCTCCACACCGACGCTCGTGCTGCAGTGCTCGAACGACATCATCGCGCCGGTCGCGGTCGGGGAATTCGTCCGCGACACCATGCCGAACGCGACGATGGTGCAGCTCGAGGCCACCGGGCACTGCCCCAACCTGTCCGCCCCCGATGAGACCGCGGACGCGATCGCGCAGTTCCTGCATCGATCGTCGCCCGTACGGCGGTGACGACCGGCGGCGAGGCGCTCGATGCGTTTCTCGCCGCGTTGCTGGTCGATGACGCGGCCGAGCTCTACGACCGGGCGCCGTGCGGCTACCTGTCCACGACACCGGACGGGACGATCGTCAAGGTCAACCAGACCTTCCTCACGCTCGTCGGTTACGAGCGTGAGGAGCTCGTGGGGCGGCTGCGCTTCGCGCAGCTGCTGTCGGTCGGCGGCCGGATCTACCACGAGACGCACTACGCGCCGATGCTGCGCATGCAGGGTGCCGCGCACGAGATCGCGCTCGACGTCGTCCGGCGCGACGGCACCCGGCTCCCGGTCCTGGTCAACTCCGTGCTGGAGCGCGATCCGGACGGTCACCCCGTCGTGGTCCGGACCGCGGTGTTCGACGCGACGCAGCGTCGCGAGTACGAGCGCGAGCTGCTGCGGGCCAAAGAGCGGGCCGAGGCCTCCGAGGCCCGCGCGACCGCGCTGGCCCGGACCCTGCAACAGACGCTCATCCCGCCCACGCCGCCGGAGATCCCCGGCCTCGACCTCGCCGCGCGCTACCGCCCGGCCGGCGACGGCAGCGAGGTCGGCGGCGACTTCTACGACGTCTTCCAGGTCGGCGTCGGCGACTGGGTCGTGGTCATTGGCGACGTCTGCGGCAAGGGGGTCGACGCTGCGGTCGTGACGGCGCTCGTCCGGTACACCCTCCGGGGGGTTGCCGTCGAGCACGCCCGGCCGGCCCAGGCGCTGATGCTGGTCAACCAGGTCCTGCGCCGGCACGGCACGGCGCGGTTCTGCACGGTCGCCTTCATCCGCTTGCGGCAGGCCGGGACCGGGTGGGAGTGCCTGGTCAGCTCGGCCGGGCATCCGCTTCCGATGGTGCGCGACGCGGCGGGCGCTGTCCGCGAGGTGGGCCGGCCCGGCACGTTGCTCGGCGTCATCGACGACCCGCCGCTGCATGACGTGCCGGTGGCCCTCAACCCCGGGGACACGCTGCTGGTCTACACCGATGGCGTGCCCGAGGCCCGCAACGGCACCGAGTTCTACGGCGACCAGCGCACCGCCGCCGTGCTGGCCCGAGAACGCGGCGCGGCCGCTGAGCTGGCCGCCGCTCTGCTCGCGGACACGCTCGCCTTCCAGGACGGCACCGCGCGCGACGACATCGCCCTTGTCGTCCTCCGCGTGCCAGACGGGCCAACCGTCGGCTAACTGGCGCCGACGGTCGCGACGAAGATGCGGCCCTGCCCGCGAACGGGCGCGGACGACTCGACGGCCGGCACGAACGCGGCTTGGCCCGCGGTGATCACGACGTCGCCGACTTCCACCTGACCCTCGGTGCACAGCACGACGCGCGGCCCGGCATCAGTCAGCGCGAGCTCGCCGTCCAGGTCCCGGAGCCCGAGCCGGAAATCGCGCGCCGGCACCTCGAACCCGCGCTCGGTGGCCGGCCACCGAACCTGCGCGAGCTCGGTGAAGTCGGTGATCTTCAGCAGCTCGGGGACGTCCACGTGCTTCGGGGTCAGCCCGCAACGCAGCACGTTGTCGCTATTGGCCATGATCTCGACGCCCATCCCGCGCAGGTAGCAGTGCACGTTCCCCGCGCCGAGGTAGACGGCCTCGCCGGGTTGCAGTCGCACGTAGTTGAGCAGCAGCGCGAGGAGCACGCCGACGTCGCCCGGGAAGTCCTGGAGCGCGAGCCACACCGGCCGGAGGGGACCCTCGGGGGAGGCCCGGGTGGCCAGCTCGGCGACCAGCCGGGCCGGGTCATCGAGGTCGAGCAGTTCGGAGAACGCGGCCCGCCGCGGATCCGGTCCTCGCAGCCGGCGCGTGAGGAACTCGAAGTCGGGGATGGCCAGCGACTCGAGCAGCGCGATCGTCTCGTGCACCGGGCGGAATCCGCACAGCGCCTCGAACGGGGTCAGCGCGCACAGCAGTTCCGGCTTGTGGTTGGGGTCGCGGTAGTTGCGCTCTGCGGCGTCGCGCGGCAGGCCGGCTGCATCTTCGGCGGCGAACCCGGCCGCGGCCTGGGCCGTGTTCGGATGCACCTGGATCGACAGGGCCTTGTCGGCGGCGAGCACCTTGAGCAGGAACGGCAGTCGGGGGCCGAACTCCGAGCGCACCGGTTCCCCGAGGATCGACTCCGGATCCGCTGCGATCACCGCGTCCAGGGTCGTGTCCAGGGATGGGACGGCGGACGGGGCGTCGGGATGCGCGCCGAACCACAGTTCCGCGAGCGGCCGCCCGTCCTCGGGCCGGCCCAGCAGGCGTTGGATCGCGGTCCGCGAACCCCACGCGTAGTCGCGCGCGACGCCCTCGATGGCCAGCGCGCCCGGCAGGCGGGTCATCCCGTCGGGAGCCGGTCGAGATCCGGCTCGAGATAGATCACCCGCGCAGTCGGGACGGCGGCCCGAACGCGGGCCTCGGCCGCGTCGATCGCCGCCGCGACCGCGGCGAGGCTCGCCGAGGCCGGCATCGCCAGCTTCGCGCCGACCAGCAGTTCGTCCGGTCCCAGGTGCATCGTGCGCAGGTGGATCACCCGGTCGACGTCCCGGCCGAGCAGCGCCGCCTCGATCGCGGCAACTTGACCGGGAGCGGCGGACTCGCCGAGCAGCAGGCTCTTGGTCTCGATCACCAGGATCACGGCGACGACGATCAGCAGTACCCCGATCGCGCAGGTGCCGATCCCGTCCCAGACCGGCTGGTCCGCGAGTACCGCGATCCCGACACCGGCCAGGGCCAGCGTCAGACCGACCAGTGCGGCGATGTCTTCCAGGAGCACGACCGGCAGCTCGGGGTTCTTCGCGTGCCGTACGAATCCGACCCACGTGTCGTCGCCTTTGAGGTGCCGGGACTCACCCACCGCGGTCCGCAGCGAGAAGCTCTCCAAGCCGATGGCGACCGCCAGGACGATGACGGCGACGACCGGCGAGTCGAGGTGGTGTGGATGGCGAACCTTTTCGACGCCTTCGTACAGCGCGAACAGCCCGCCGGCCGAGAACAGCATCAGCGCGACCAGGAAGCCGTACACGTAACGGTCGCGGCCGTAACCGAACGGGTGGTCCGCCGTCGCCGTGCGCCGCGACTGGGCGCCGCCCCGCAGCAGCAGACCCTGGTTGCCCGAATCCACGACCGAGTGCACGCCCTCGGCCAGCATCGAGGACGAGCCGGTGATCGCGAACGCGACGAACTTGATGACGGCGATCCCGAGATTGGCCGCCAGGGCCGCAATGATCGCCTTGGTTCCGCCGGACGCGCTCATACTCCGCCTCTGTCGCTGCTGATGAGGGAAAAGCTTCGCATGCCCGGCCGCGAAGGGCAGCCGCTGCTCGCGGGCCACGTGTACCGTCACGAGTGTCTTGGGTCCATGTCGTGCACCGGGTCGATTCCGAATCCTGGTGCCGGGCCGGGAGAGTCATTGCGCGCTCCGGTCCGTCCGGCGCAGTCAGGTCGCCCCATGAGCACCGACGTCATCGCCCCGGACCAGCCCACATCCGTCGATCTGACGCTGGTGACGGCCAACCAGTGCACTACGTGCGCGCATGACCTCGACCAGCACGACCGGATCTCGCTGCGCTACTGCACGGCCACCGCGACCGGGGCGCTGGCCCGCGGGTGCATCTGCCCGCCGTCCTGAGTCAGTGCGCCCGCTCGGCCGGGCCGCGTGAGCCCGGGTCCAGACCGAGGCCGAACGCAAGATAGGCCGCGGTGAATTCGCCGAACGCGGCCGCCGCGGCGAAGCGGGCCAGCGGATCGCCGGCCGGGACGTCGATGCTGGACGAGCGCAATCCCAACCCGGACGCCAGGTCGTGCAGGGCCGCGGCCGCGCGCCGCGCGGCTACCTCGTCGAGCTGGATCTGGGCGTCGGACCGATCGCCCAGCAACATGTCGTCGGCCGAGCCGTCGTCACCGACCACGAGCAGCCGCGGTCGGCGCTGCACCGGGAGCTCGTCGACCCGGTCCCGGAAGAAGTCGTCCGTGGCCACCGGCCCGGCCCCGCGCAGCAGGGCCCCGGCGCGGGCGACGCCGTCGGGCAGCGAGACCGACACCGACGTCACCCCGGCGAACTGCTGCAGCGCGTCGGACACCGCTCGCGCCGCAACGCCGGCGAGCGCGCCCGCCCCGGCGATCAGGGGCGTGGCGTTGGCGAACTCGGCCGCCAGCGCCTTGGCCGGGTTCACGAACGCGTCGCCGTCGGGCTTGCAGAGCTCGGCCTTCTCGTCCAGCGCGTCGGCGACCTCGATGAGCAGCCCGGACGGGATCGGATTCACGCCGAGCGCGTCCAGCGCCTGCAGCAGCGGGGTCAACACTGACCATCGCGCCGCCCGCGGGTTGAGCTCGCGAGGCAGTTCGTGCAGGGGCGCCCGGCCGGCCGCCGCGGCGACCTGGCTGCCTGCGGGCGCGACGACGGCCATCGCCATACCCCGCTGCGCACCCTGGGCCGCGAGCTCGGCCAGGCGCGGGTGCCGGCCGTCGACCGAGCCGATGAGCAGGGCGTCGGCCGGGCCGGCCCACCGCGGCAGCTCGACCCCGTGCCAGGTGAGCGCCGGGGTGCGCGTGCAGCTGAGCCGGGTCACCAGCCGCGACGCCGCGGACGGCGCGGAGTCGGTGGCCACGAGCAACGCCCGCGGCAGATCGGCGCCGCGCAGCTGCTCGATGTCGAAGTCGGCGAGGGTTTCGACCGCGCGCCGGACCTGCGCCCCGGCGGTCGCCAGCGCCCACAGCAGCCGTTGCTCGTCACGCTGTTCCAGCCGCGCGGGATCGTCCAGCAGGCTCTCGTCGAAATCGCTCATGAGGGCCCGAGCTCAGCCGGCGCCGGCGGCGGCCACGCCGAGACCGTTCGGGCCCGGGGTCGCCTCGTCGAGCAGCAACACCGGGATGCCGTCCTCGATCGGGTACGTGGACGCGCAATAGGTGCAGACGAGCACGTCGGCGCCGCCGCGGGTCTCTTCGCGCAGCGGGGCATGGTCGTCGCTGGGGCAGGCGAGCAGCTCAAGCAGCTCGGCGTCGATCGGCATCGCTACCTCCGGTCAGCCGCGGATCGCGGACAGGGCGGTGTCGCGGACTTCGGCCATCGCCGCCTCGCTGGGCCCCTCGACGTTGAGTCGCAGCAACGGCTCGGTGTTCGAGGCCCGGATGTTGAACCAGGTGCCGTCGGCCATCTCGACCGTGAGCCCGTCGAGTTCGTCGATCGAGGCCGCCCGGTCAGCGAAGGCCGCGCGCACGGCGGCGACGCTCGCCGCCTGGTCGTCGACCGTCGTGTTGATCTCGCCCGAGGCCACGTAGCGGGAGAACTCGGCGGTGATATCGGCGAGCGTGCGGTCCTGTTCGCCGAGTGCGGCCAGCACGTGCATCGCGGCCAGCATGCCGGTGTCGGCGAACCAGAAGTCCCGGAAGTAGTAGTGCGCGGAGTGCTCGCCGCCGAACACAGCGTCTTCGCGGGCCATCTCGGCCTTGATGAAGGAGTGGCCGACGCGGGTGCGGATCGGTCGGCCGCCGTGCTCGCGCACGACCTCGGGCACGGCGTGCGAGGTGATCAGGTTGTGGATGATCGCGCTGCCCGGGTGCTTGGCCAGCTCCCGGGTGGCGACCAGAGCGGTGATGGCGCTGGGCGGCACGGCCGCGCCGGCCGCGTCCACGACGAAGCAGCGGTCGGCGTCGCCGTCGAAGGCGATGCCGATGTCGGCGCCCTCGGCCACCACCGCGCGCTGCAGGTCGACGATGTTCTTCGGCTCGAGCGGGTTCGCCTCGTGGTTGGGGAACGATCCGTCCAACTCGAAGTACATCGCAACGATCGTCAGGGGCAGCGCCGGCAGTACCGCGTCGCCGAGGACGGCCGGCACCGTGTAGCCGCCCATGCCGTTACCGGCGTCGACCACGACCTTCAGCGGACGGATGCCGGACAGGTCGACCAGTCCGCGCAGGTACTCGGCGTAGGCGCCCAGCAGGTCGACCTGCTCGGCGGTGCCCGGGGTGGTGGCGCCGGGCAGGCCGGTGTCGAGGTACTCGCCGGCCCGGTCGCGGATCTCGGCCAGACCCGAGTCCTGCCCGATCGCGACGGCGTTCGCGCGGCACATCTTGATGCCGTTGTACTGGGCCGGATTGTGGCTCGCGGTGAACATGGCCCCGGCCAGGCCAAGATGCCCGGACGCGAAATAAAGCATGTCGGTGGACGACAACCCGGCCTCGACCACGGCCGCGCCCCGATGCATCGCGCCTTCGGCGAAGGCCCGGGCCAGTCCGGGACCGGTCTCGCGCATGTCGTGGGCCGTGACGATGCGGTCCGCCCCGGTGACATCGACGAAGGCGGCGCCGATGGCTCGCGCGATCGATTCGTCGAGCTGATCGGGGACGATCCCCCGTACGTCGTACGCCTTCACCAAAGCCGAGAGGTCCATGATTGGCGAGCCTACCGAGGCATCGCCCGGTTCAGTGCGCGGGCGGGACGACCCGAAGGTGGCCGCGGCGGCCGGTCATGGCGTCACCGTCGTGCCCACGTTGCCCGGGTTCGGTCCGGGCGGCCTCGCGGACGGCGTCGGCGAGGGCCTCGAGGTCGTCGGCGTGCGGGATCGGGGACGGGAACTCCCCGACGTGGCGCAGCACCTCCCACCCGCGCGGCACGGTCAGGCCCAACGCGTGTTCCTCGCACAGATCGTAGGAGTGCGGCTCGGCGAAGCTGGCCAGCGGACCGACGACAGCGGTGAGGTCGGCATAGGCGTAGGTCAGCGTCGCCACCGCGGACCGGGCACAGCCCGTCCGGGTACAGCGCCGGACGTGCCTCATTGGAGCGTCCTCACGCCCGGGACCCTATCCTCCGGCAGGCACCGGGAGCCGCTTTGACGGCCGGTGGGCGCGATCGTGTCGCGGGCGGGCGGCGCTGCGTAGGGTGATGGCGTGCGCAGCGAGAGCCGCCAGCCCCGACGCGGAGCCGCGCGTCCGCCGCGCCGCCGGGACCGCCGCGGCCGTGGGATCCGCGGGCATCTCGCCCCCGTGGACGTCCCGTTGCACCGCACCCGGGGCGAGGAATTCGACGACCTCGTCATGGATGCGGTCGAGGAGATCGAGGAGCATTGGGCGGCCGAGCTCGCCGCGCTCGAGTTCGCCGTCGAGGAGGTCCCGCCGGCCGGCGCGGACACCGATTTCGACCCGGACACGGTGATGGACCGGGGCGTACCACTGGGCCGGCTGTTCCGCCACGGCCTGCCCGAGATCCCGCAACCGGTGATCGTCGTCTACCGCCGGCCGATCGAGGCTCGCGCCGTCGACCTGGACGATCGCTCCGATCTCGTCTTCATGGTCGTCGTGGACCTCGCCGCTGAGTTCTTGGGCCGCGACGTCGACGAGATCGATCCGCCTCGATGACCCGCCGGCGCCGACCGCTGCCCGGTCTGGCGCTCGGATTGACGCTCGCCGCGTGCACCTCGGCCGGTTCGGGCCGGCCCGCGCCGACCCTGGCCGTGGACGCGGCCACGGTCACGGGTCCGCGGATCGCCGGATGCTCGCTGTTCCCGGCCGACAACGCCTGGCGCCAGGACATCTCGCGGGCGCCGGTGAGCGCCCGCTCCGCGGCGTGGGTGCGCAGTGTCGGCACCGCTGGGCATCTCCATCCGGACTTCGGCTCGGACCCGAGTTACGGAATTCCGTACACGACCGTCCCCGCCACGCAGCCGAGGGTGCCGATCCGGTTCACCGCGTACGGCGCCGAGAGCGACCAGGGTCCGTACCCGATTCCGCTGACCGCGAAGGTGGAGGCGGGCGGCGACCGGCACGTCCTGGTCGCCTCGGCGAACTGCCACCTGTACGAGCTGTACGGGGCGTACCGGTCGGGCAGCGGCTGGGCGGCGAAGTCCGGCGCCGTGTTCGACTTGCGTTCCAATCGCCTCCGCCCGGAAGGATGGACGTCGGCCGACGCCGCGGGGCTGCCGATCCTGCCCGGGCTGGTCCGCCCCGACGAGATCCGGGCCGGGCACATCGATCATGCGCTGCGGTTCACGGTCAGCCGCACCCAGCGCGGCTGGATCCACCCCGCGACGCACCAGGCCGGGGCGACGACGTCGGCCCTGGTGCCGCCGATGGGCGCGCGGTTGCGGCTCAGGGCGTCGTTCAGCACGTCCGGCTATCACGGGGCGGCGCTGGTGATCCTCAAGTGCCTGAAGAAGTACGGGATGTTCGTCGCCGACAACGGCTCGAACTGGTTCATCTCCGGCGCCCGGTCCAGCACGTGGAACGACGCCGACCTCGATCAGCTCAAGCGGGTGCCCGGGTCAGCCT
>DATAQD010000247.1:0-12330 GCA_036264855.1 Jatrophihabitans sp.
CCTCGGTGACGTCGGGTCCGACGGCCTCGACCACACCGGCGGCTTCGTGTCCCAGCAGGAAGGGGAAGTCGTCGTTGATCCCGCCCTCGCGATAGTGCAGGTCCGTGTGGCACACGCCGCAGGCCTGCACCTGTACGAGCGCCTCGCCCGGGCCCGGATCGGGCACGTTGATCGTCACCACTTCGACCGGTGCCTTGAGACTGCGGGCGATGACGCCCTTGACGGCGTGACTCATGCGCCGGCCTCGTACACCGGGATGATCATGGCCCGGCCCAGCGTGTGGCTGAACAGGTTGAAGCCCAGGAACGCAGGCGACGCTTCCGGCGCGATGTCCAGGGTCGGCACATCGACGGCGTGCACGACTATGTGGTAGTGGTGCGGACCGTGACCCTCGGGCGGCGCGGCGCCGATGTAACCGACGGTGCCGCCATCGTTCTTGAGCTGCACGGCGCCCTCGGGTAGTCCGGAGCCCTCGCTGTCGCCCGCACCGGTCGGCAGTTCGCTGACCGCGGCCGGGATGTTGAAGACCGCCCAATGCCAGAAGCCGCTGGCGGTGGGGGCGTCGGGGTCGTAGACCGTGACCGCGTAGCTCTGGGTGCCCTCGGGAGCGCCGGACCATCGCAGGTGCGGCGACACGTCCTCACCACCGGCCCCGAAGACACCCGAGCGGTGCGGTTGCGCGATCGTCCTGTCGTGCGTGACGTCGTCGCTCAGCAGCTCGAAGCTCGGCACGCGGGGAAGTTCGGCGTAGGGATTCCTGGACATCGTTGATCTCCTTCGGGTGAGACGACGGGCGCGCGAGTCTCTTTGCAATCTAACCGCGCAGCCGCCCGCGCCGGTGCGCCGGTTCGCCGATGACGATCGGAGAAGTGCGCTCGGCCGGGTGGGGGGTGTCGGAGGCGGCGCACCCGGCCAATCTCGGTTGCCGCACCGATGATAAGCGCGCATACTAAATGCCAATGACAGTGATCGCGACCGCCCACATCGACGCCGACGCCCCGCCGGCGGCGTTCTTCGAGCGATGGGCGGACACGGCCACCTGGCCGGAGTGGAACCTCGACACGGAATGGGTCCGGCTGGACGGACCGTTCCAGCAAGGCGCCTGCGGCACGCTCAAACCCAAGGGCGGTCCGAAAGTGCCGTTCGTCGTCGAGTCCCTGGTCGACGGACGCGAGTTCATCGACGTCTCCCGGCTGTTCGGCGCCCGACTGACGTTCGCTCACCACGTCACGCCGACCGGCCCGGGATGCCGGGTGGACGTGCGCGTCACGATGACCGGACCGCTCGCCCGGCTGTGGACGCGGATCCTCGGCCCGGGTCTGCGCACCTCCCTGCTGGCGGACCTGGAGCGGCTGGCCGGGCTCGTCGAGCGCCCCGGCTCGGCGAGCGGGTGAGCCGGCGGCGGCTGGCCTCGGCGCACCCCCAGGCTGCGGACAGCCCGGGCCTGGTGCTGTGGCAGGTGACCAACCGGTGGCAGGCGGCGCAGCGGGCGGCGCTCAAACCGTTCGACCTGACGCACGTGCAATTCGTGCTCCTAGCCTCGCTGACCTGGCTCGACCGCGAGGGCCCGGTCACCCAGAGGCGACTCGCCGAACACGCGGCAACGGATCCGATGATGACCTCACAGGTGGTGCGGGGGCTGGCCGATCGCGGGCTGGTCGTGCGCGCGCCGCATCCGGACGACGGCCGCGCGGTGGCGCTGGCCGTGACTGACGAGGGGGCCGCGCTCGCGAACCGGGCCGTGGTCGTGGTCGAGGCCTGTGACCAGGAATTCTTCGCCCCGTTGGACGGCCGGCGGGCCGATTTCGTCGCCGAGTTGCGCAACCTGGTCGCGCCGCACCCAGCCGACGCGCCGATGCGGGGGCGTGACCGGAGCTAGGGGACCGGCGCCCACCGGTTGGCCGTGAGTTTCCAGCTCGGGGTGTCGTCCAGCGATTGCACGGCCTCGTAGCTTCGGACGTAGCCGGTGCGGCTGATCCGCCAGGCGCCGTCCTCAGCGCGTGCGTACGTGTCCTCGTAGAACGCGGCGCCGGTCAGGAGCAGGCGGTGCTCGGTGATGATCACCTTGTCGTCGAGATACCACCGGCCGGTCGCGCGGTCGCCGTCGACGGCGATCTCGGGGTGGTGGCAATGGTGCACGGTGATGATCGCGGGGCCGAGCGAGTTGCGCATGAACTCGACGACCGCGACGCGGCCGGCGAAGCGCAGTTGCGGACCGTAGGAGGCCTGCACGTCGGGCGCGAGCGTGTCGCCGAACTCGTCCCACAGCTTCAGATCCAGCGTGCGCAGGTAGCGATACTTCAGCTGGCGCAGGTCTTCCAGGGTGTCGTGGTCCACCCGCGCAGACTAGAACAGGTTCTAGAGCGCGTCGACATTGACGACGATCGCCTCCTGCGTCGTCCGCGCGATCACGACGATCGCCTCTTCGGTCTCGGACGGGTTCTCCTCGCGGTGCGGCACGAACGGCGGCACGAAAACGAAGTCGCCCGGCGCCGTCTCGATCCGCCGCTCGATTCCGTCCTCGATGAACACGAACACCGGATTGCCCGACGTCACGTAGATGGCCGTCTCGGATTCGCCGTGATGGTGGTTGCCCGACGTGGTGGCGGGGTGGACGTGCGTGCGCCCCATCCACAGATTGCGCGAACCCACCGTCTTGCCGCTGATCGCCTCGACGCGTCGCATGCCCTCGGTCTGCGCGGTGTCGGCACCCAATCCGGTGCCCGCGACGTGGTGCAGTCGCGAGTGGAAGCCCTCGGTCATTGCGGCTCCTTCGGCAATGTGGGTGACCAGGTCGTCGTCCGCATCGTTACTTCCCATAACCCCACTCTCCCAGGAGAACGCGACGATGCGACCCGCCCGACGCCTTGTGGTCCCCTGCGCCGCGGTTCTCGTCGCCGCATCCTCATTCAGCGCAGTCGGTCTCCTGCCGAGTGGGGCGGCCACGGTGCCGGACCCGGTGCAGGAGGCGATCGCGGCCAGCGCCGCCCCTGGGCACTCCTGGACGGTGCCGGCGCCGCGCTACGGCGTGGCCCGGCAGAACGACGTTGCGGTCCGGATGGCAGATGGCACCGTGCTCCGAGCCGATATCGCGACGCCGACCGATCCGGCCACCAACCAGCCGGCGCCGGGCCCGTTCCCGGTGCTGCTCATCCAGACGCCATACGGCAAGGACACCGCCGGCGCGGCGGGCTCATCGGCTATCGGGATCGATCCCTACTTCGTGACGCGCGGCTACATCGACGTCGCCGTCGACGTCCGGGGCACAGGGGATTCCGGCGGCAGGTTCGACATCTTCGATCCCAAGCAGGTTGCCGACGGCGTCGCGCTGGTCCACTGGGCGGCGAAGCTGCCGTACTCGTCGGGCCAGGTCGGCTTGCACGGCGCGTCCTATCTCGGCATCGACCAGATGCTCACGGCCGGCGCCATCGGCAAGAACTCGCCCCTGAAAGCGATCTTCCCGGTCGTCTCGGCGACCGACGTGTACCGCGACACCGCGTTCATGGGCGGCATCCCGGATGTCGAGTTCGACACGATCTACCTCGCCGGTCTGTTGCCTGTGCTCAACCTGCTCAATCCGGCGGTCGGGGCCCTGGTCGATCCGTCGAACGCGCCCGCCGCGCTGCAGGTGCTGCTGCAGCACGCGGCGAACACGCTGAACTACAACGCGTTGTTCTTGCTGCAGGCCTTCATGGGTGGCGCCAACTCCTACGACAACGCCTATTGGCGCGCCAAGGCCCCCGGCAACGTCCTCAGCAAGATCGTCGCGAACGACATCCCGGCCTACCTCGTCGGTGGCGAGTACGACCTTTTCCAGCGCGGCGAACCGCTCAACTACGCCGGCCTGCAGAACGCCTATGCCGGCCGCCCGGTCAATGCGCCGATGTCGCCCGGGCAGAAGCCGACCGGCCGCTACCAACTGCTGGACGGTCCGTACACCCATCTGCAGATCGCGCTGGTCGGATCACTCGACGCGCTCGAACTCGAATGGTTCGACACCTGGCTCAAGGGCGCGGACACCGGGATGGCGCAGACGCCCACGCCGTTGCACTACTACGACCTCGGTACCGGGCACTACGCACAGACGACGACCTACCCGATCGCCGGAGCGAAACCGACCGTGTACTACTTCCGCGGCGCGCGCAGCGGTACGGCCCCTTCGCGCAACGACGGCACTCTGAGCCCGACCGCGCCCAGCGCGGCCACCGGATCCGACGGGCTCGCGTGGCTACCGGTCGGCCCGTCCATCTGCGATCGCTCGGTCGACCAGTGGGCGGCCGGGGCACTCTCGTTGGTGACCGAGCAACTGCCGACCGCGACGCCCTGCGTGGACGACGACCGGGCCGGGCAGCTCGGGCCGACCGCGCTCACCTACACGACGGCGGCGATGATGCGGGCGAAGACGTTGGCCGGTCCGATCGCCGCGACGATCTACGCCAAGGCCAACACCAAGGACAGCGAATGGGTGGTCAATGTCGAGGACGTCGCGCCTGACGGGACGTCAAAACCGCTCACCCAGGGCGCTCTGCTGGGATCGATGCGCGCCCTCGATCCGGCGCGGACGTGGACCGTGGGCGGCCGCACGGTGATTCCGTACCACCCGTACACCCAGTCAGCGGCCCGCGCCGTGACACCGGGTGCGCTCACGCGCTACGACATCGAGGTGTTCCCGACGTACTCGACGATCGCCGCCGGACATCGGATCCGGGTCACGGTCACCACGACCGATTTCCCGCACCTCGCGCCGACGCCGCCGCAGCTCGCGAAGCTGGTGGGTGGCCGGTATCAGGTGCAGCGGACTGTGACGGCCCCGTCGTCGATCACCCTGCCGCTGATCGGCTGATCCGGGCCGCCGGGCTCAGGCGATCTGGTCGCCGGTCCGGCGGCCTGACCGCCGGCCGCGGCGCGGCTTGCGTTCGTCGGCGGTGCGGCCGGCGCCGTCCGCGCCCGCAAGCCAGGCCCGCAGCTGGTCGTACACCATGGGGTCGGCGAGCAGGTCGAAATGGTGTTTGCGCCCGCCGATGTGCAACGTCCGCTCCCGGTCGAACGGGATCGAGCGCACCTTGCCGATGCCGTGGGCGCTGCTGTGCTGGACGAGCAGGTCCATCGCGAGGATGCCGTAGAGCTCGCGCGACAGGGTTGCCGACGCGACCGAATACGCGACCCCGGGAAGCAGCGTGGCCGGCGTGCACCGGTCGAAGAGCAATTCGTCGGCGTCGAAGCCGAGCCAGTCCTCTTCGAGCAGGGCGCCGTAGCGCAGGTCCTTGATCCCCACGCTGCGCCGGTTGAGCCACTCGGCGATGGGACGGGTCTCGGGGAGCCGCGCCATGCGATGCGTGCCCCAGTTGACGGCCCGCTCGAGCGGGGCGCCGAGATGCGGGGCGCCGAGTCCGACGACGTGGCGCAGCTGATGCCGCCAGGCGTGGCCGCGCCGGTCGGCCTGATGCGCGGCGCTGCGGGCGACCAGGCCACCGAGCGAGTGCCCGACGATCGCTATCTCGGTGACCGGGACCGGCCACTGCGCAACCAGCTCGTCCATCAGCTCGTCCAGTTCGCGGCCGTTGTCCGAGACGTGTACGCCGGTGTTGAAGTTGAGATACAGCGGCGTCCATCCGTCCGCCGCGCTCAGCAGCGACCCGTACGTGACGGTGCGGTCGCCCCACCGCTTCTCGGCGCCGAACGACCAGCACAGGTCGGTCTCGCACAGCCCGTGGGCGAACACGACGAGGCGACCGGTGACCTGACGCGCGGCGGCGTCGGCAGCGACGTTTCCCGGCACCCGGCGCAACGGAGCGCTGTGCAGCCGCACGCGCATCTGCGGCGCCAGGGCCGCCTGATTCTCGGCGACCCGGTCACCCCAGAAACCGTTGATCGCACCGAGCACTAAACGGCCGGCCGGAACGTCGTGCGCGGATTCGGCGCGCGGATCCTGGAACGCGCCGGCCACCAGACCGAGGGCCGGCGGCACGTACTTCATACCCAGCCGGGTGGAGCCGTAGGCGATGGCGGCGATGCCGTCGTGGACGCGACGGATCGGCTCGGCCGGCTTACCGGCCAGGCCGAAGAGGCGACCGGCGAGGGCCGCGTGCACCCCCTGGGCCAGCTCGGCGAGCTCGTCGAGCGCCGTACCCGCCAACGATCCGGCGTCGCGCATTTCGTCCGACCGCATCTCCGCTGACCCCTCTCGGCTCGCGCAGAACAGTGCACACCTGTACACCGGAATTTTCAAGCACCCGGCCGGGCGTTTCCCGCCCCGGTGCGGTGGCAAGCTGGACAGGACCGTTTCGGCTAGCAGAGGTGGCGACCGATGACCCTTCCGGCAGGCACTGCGACCCAGCTGTTCGTCGGCGGCAAGTGGCGCGACGGATCGAAGGGCAGTTTCGACGTGCTCAACCCGTCTACCGGCGAGGCGATCTGCTCAGTTGCGCGCGCCGGCGAGGACGACATCGACGCCGCGATCTCGGCCGCCGCCGACGTGCAGCCGGACTGGGCGGCGACCGCGCCCCGCGAGCGCGCCGAGGTGCTGCGTCGGACCTTCGAGGCGATGATCTCGCGCAAGGAGGAGCTCGCGTTCCTCATGTCGCTCGAGATGGGCAAGTCGCTCACCGACGCCCGAGGCGAGGCCGTCTACGCGGCCGAGTTCTTCCGGTGGTTCTCCGAGGAGGCGGTGCGCATCGGCGGCGAGCTGCGCACGGCCCCGTCCGGTGCGAATCGGATCCTGACTTTCCGCAAGCCGGTGGGTGTCGCGCTGTTGCTCACGCCGTGGAACTTCCCGGCGGCCATGGCGACCCGCAAGATCGGTCCCGCGCTGGCCGCCGGTTGCACGGTGGTGCTCAAACCGGCGCACGAGACCCCTCTGACCGCGCTCATGCTGGCCCAGATCCTTGATGAGGCCGGGGCGCCGGCGGGCACGATCAACGTGCTGACCACCGACCACGCGTCCGAACTCGTCGGCGTGGCCCTGGGTGATCCGCGGGTGCGCAAGCTGTCGTTCACCGGCTCGACCGAGGTCGGTCGGGTCCTGCTCAAGCAGGCGGCGGACCGGGTCGTCAACTCGTCGATGGAACTCGGCGGCAACGATCCGTTCATCGTGCTCGACGACGCCGATCTGGACGACGCGGTCGAGGGCGCGATGCTGGCCAAGATGCGCAACGGCGGGCAGGCCTGCACGGCCGCGAATCGCTTCCTCGTTCAGGAGTCCGTGGCCGCCGAGTTCGCGGCCCGCCTCGCCGAGCGGATGGGCGCGCTGCGCGTCGGTCCGGGCACCGACGAGCAGACCCAGCTCGGCCCGATGGTGAGCGCCAGGGCGGCCGAGGGCATCGCTGACAAGGTCGAGCGCTCGATCGCGGCCGGCGCGCGGGCTGTGCTGGGTGGTCAGCGCAGCGACGGCCCGGGCTTCTTCTACCCGGCGACGGTCCTGACGGACGTGCCGCGCGGGTCCGCCGTGGCCGTCGAGGAGGTGTTCGGCCCTGTCGCTCCGGTCATCCCGGTCCGGGACGAGGACGACGCGCTGGCGATCGCCAACGCGTCGGAGATGGGGCTCACCGGCTACGTCTTCAGCGGTGACCTCGCCCGGGGACTGCGGGTGTGTGAGCGGCTGGAGGTCGGGATGATCGGACTCAACCGCGGGCTCGTGTCCGACCCCGCCGCGCCGTTCGGCGGCGTCAAGCAGTCCGGGCTCGGGCGCGAGGGCGGCTTCGAAGGCATCGACGAGTATCTCGAGACCACGTACGTCGCGACGAGCTGGTGAGCCTCCGGACGCCGCGGGCCCGGGTAGCCTCGTGACGTGCGGCTCCACGGCGGTGTGGCGGACCCCAGCGGTCTGGATCGACGCGACCATGTCTGCTGGAGCTACGACGACCCGCAGGAGCTCGGCCAGGTAACGAGGCAGTTTCTCCTCGCTGGCCTCGAACGGGGCGAACGGGTCATGTGCGTCGGCGAGGTGGCCATCGCCGGCGTCACCGAGGGCCCTACCGCGCTCCCCGACGTCGATGGGTTGCTGCGCACGGGGACGCTCGTCGTGGTGCCGCTGGCCGCCACCTACAACGACAACAACAACGCCGCCGCCGCCCGCCGTCCGCTGCCCGAACGACTCGCCTTCTACGAGGACGCTGTGACCCGCGCGGCCGACGACGGCTACTCGGGCTTGCGCATCGCCGCCGAGGTCACGGCCCTGGCCAGCGAGCCGACGATGTGGGCTGACCAGCTGCTCTGGGAGCGCATTGCCGATGGCGTGATCGCCGGGGGCCGCGGCATGGCGACGCTGTGCGCGTACCGCCACGGCGCCGTCGACGCAGAGTTGCTCGCCGCACTGAGCACCGTCCATCCCCTGGCGTCCGGCCCGGGGACTGACGTCGCGTTCCGGCTCTTCTTCGACGATGACGTCCTCACCCTGACCGGCGCGGTTGACTGGTTCGGCGCGACCCGGCTGCGGGGCCTGCTGGCCGCCACACCGGTCAACACGGCGTCGGTCATCCTGGACCTGTCGGACCTGACGTTCATCGACGCCGCGGGATGCACGGTCGTCGCCGCGTGGGGAGTCGCGCTCGCCAGCGCCGGGTCGACGTTGCACCTGCGACGGGCCTCCCGCACGGTGCGCCGGGTCTGGGGATTGCTCGGCTTCGACGCGTACGCCTCGATCGTGGCCGGAGCGTCGCTGTGACGGCCACGGCGACGGCGACGGCATGCACCACGATGCGTTGCTGTATGCCGACGACGCCGAGTTCACGCGCGGGGTGGCCGGCTTCATCCGCGCGGGCCTGCGCGCGGGCGAACTGCCGGTGGTCGCCGAACCGCCGCGGCAGATCGAGCTGCTGCGAGCCGAGCTGGGCTCGGACGCTGACTCGGTGCGCTTCCTGGACATGACCCAGCTGGGCCGCAACCCGGCCCGGATCATCGCCGTATGGCAAGGCCTGCTCGACGAGTGCGCCGGGCGCGGTGTCCGGCTGCGGGGCGTGGGCGAGCCGGCGTGGGTGGGTCGCCGGGCCAACGAGCTGATCGAGTGCCGCATCCACGAACAGCTGCTCAACGTCGCCTTCGGGGACGGGGTGAGCTGGGAGTTGCTGTGCCCCTACGATCGGCGTCGGCTGCCGGCATCGGTCGTGGCCGGGGCGTGGCACAGTCACCCGTGCGTCGTCGACGACGACACGCACCACAACAGCGCCGCCTACTCCCGGGGCGAGGTCACGGACGTGTTCTCCGCTGAACTCGATCCGGTGCCCGACAGAGCGGACCGGCTCACGTACGAGCGCGGCGACGTCGCTCGCGTCCGCGCCGCCGTTCGCACCTTTGCCCAGGCGTCGGGGCTGGTTGACGGGGCCGTCGACGATCTCGTTCTCTCGGCGGACGAGCTCGCGACGAACAGCGTGCGCCACGGAGGCGGCTCCGGAATGATCACCACGTGGGTCCGCCCCGATGCGGTTCTGGTGGAGTTCAGCGACAACGGCACGATCACCGCGCCGCTCGTGGGCCGCCTGCGTCCGGGCGTGCGCAGCTACGGCGGTCGCGGGATCTTCCTCGTGAACCACCTGTGCGATCTCGTCCAGATCCGTTCCGGCGCCACGGGCACGCGAGTGCGCGTCACGATGTGGCGCTGATCCGGCGCCGACTGGGCAGCGGCACCCAGCCAAGGGGACCTTCGACACGTCCAGGGGCCGGCCGGCCCACTTAGTGTCCAACGGATGTCGGCTGCGTTCCCAGACTCGTCGCTCATCCGTCCGGAGGTGGTCACGGCCATGAACCGTGGTAGTGCCATGCGGCCCCGGCCGGTACGTCGTGCCCTTCGCTATCGGTACCGGTTGATGGCCGCGATGTTGTTGGTGTCGTTGCCGTTGATGGTGACGCTGGCGGTGTTGCTGACAACCCAGGCGTCGGCGAGTTTGACCTCGGCCGGTGAGCGCAAAGGTGTGCAGGTGGCCCGCGCCGTGACGTTGCGCCTAGAGGATTGGCTGTCCGAGCGCCGCGAGAGCCTGCAAATCATCGCCGGTGATGCGGCGGCGGTGCCGGGCCGGGCCGCAACCACGGCGATGTTGGTTCGCGCGGTGAAGACATACAGCGCCTACGTGCTGCTCGAGGTCCCGGACCTGAGTGGGCGGGTGCTCGCCTCCACCCAGCCGGGGAACAGCGTCAGCCCCGTCGGTCAGGATTGGTTCACCACCGCAGCGGCCGGCCAGGCGGCGCTGACCTCGCCGGTGAAGGCTGGCGATCGCATCCACTGGATCGTCGCGCAGCCCATCGTGGGTGCCGACGGGCGTCCGAAGGCTGTCGTAATCGGTGACTTGAACCCGGCCGCGCTGGGCGATCTGCTCAACCCCGAGCTGGGCGCAGGCAGCCAGATCGTCGCGGTCGATGGCCAACACCGGCTGCTCTACGACAGCGTGACCATGGGCACGGCCACCGACGACCGCGCGATGCTGGCCGCGGGCTCGCTCCAGACCACCGTGGACAACGCGGCCACGCGCCGTGCGGTCAGCACCGCCGAGCCGGGCAGCGCCCGGTTCACCGACGTGCAGGGTCACGATGTGATCGGCGGCTACGACGTCGTCGATGGGCTGAACTGGGTGATCCTGGCCGACGACCCTTCCGCGGCCGTTCTCGCGCCGGACACCGCCCAGCGTCATCGGGCAATCCTCCTCGTCGCCCTCAGCGGCCTGCTCGCCGTCGGCGCGGCCATCGGTTTCGGCACGTGGGAGTCGAGAAAGCTGCGCGGGCTGGCCGAGCAGACCGCTCTGGCGGGGATGGCGATGAACTCGGCGGCGGCCGAGCTCTCGGCGTCCTCGGAGCAATTGGCGGCGACGACCACGCAGCAAAGCGCTGCGGTCACTCAGGCCACTGGGACGACGGAGGAGCTAGCCCGGGCCTCAGTGGCCATCGCCGAGACCGTTGACGAGGTCGCGCGTCAAGCTGCGGAGACCCGGGAAAACCTGGAACAGGCCGAGGCCGATATCACCGTGTCCGGTGAGCGCACGCTGGCCCTGGCCGGCCGAGTCGGCGACATCGACGCGCTGCGGGCGCTGATCAACGACATCGCCGATCAGACCAACTTGCTTGCGCTCAACGCGGCCATCGAGGCCGCCCGCGCCGGCGAGCAGGGACTCGGGTTCGCCGTCGTCGCCGACGAGGTCCGCCGCCTGGCCGAACGATCCAAGCACTCGGCAGGCGACATCGCCTCGATCGTGGCCGCGGTCCAGGGCGAGACGAACGCCACGGTGATGGCGATGGAGAAGGGGGCCAAGCAGATGCAGCAGGGGCTCGTGCTGCTGCACATGGTCACCGACGCCGCGGCTCAGGTGCGTTTGACCACTCAGGAGCAGCGCAGCGCCAACGCCCAGGTCGTCGAGACCATGGAGCAACTCACCGAGTCCAGCCGCCAGGTCTCGGCCACCGCGCGCGGGCTCGCGGCCGCCGCGGGCAGCCTCACCGATCTCGCCAGTGACCTCGAAATCACCGCGATCGCCACCAAGAGCCGGTACTGACCCACGAATGGGAGTGCGGCGTTACTGAGAGGTGCCCTCGTTCGAAACGTAATGGTCACCTGGGCCGGTCACCCTGGACGCATGAACACGTACCCGGATTCGATGAGCCGCGAGGTTCACGAGGTTTATATCTCCAAAATCAACAACCTGGTCGCAGAAGGCCGCGAATCGCTGATCACCGGTCTGGTCGAGGACTTCGACCGTGGACGCCGCGAGGAGTCGGAGTCCTCGATCGGCGAAGCTGCCTGACCCGTCGGCTGATAATCACATTTCGCCGGCCAGCCGTTCGCGCAGAAATGCCTTCACCTCGGTGATTGCGTCCTGGTTCGCGAATTCTCCGGTCAAGGTCGAGTGCTTGTGCGGGTCAGGAGGGTCGAGCGGGAACGTACGCATCACGTCCGGACCGAGAAGATGCTCGGCCGCGTCCAGCTTCGCCTTCGGTGACTTCCAGTCCTGGCTGAAGCGGTAGCCGCGCACGCACAGGTCGGTGCGGGCTTGGAGCGCCAGACGATCTGGCTTCGACAAGCCAAGGGCCGACGGCCAGACCGGGATGGCCGGCTGCCCGACGACCGCTGCTCGCACCTGCTTGTCGACGGCCAAGGCGAGCGCGAAATTGCCGGTAAAGCACATCCCAATGACGCCGTACGGTCCGCCGGTTTCGGGAGCGACGTGCGTGCTGGCGAAGTCTTTGAGCCAACCCGCCGCCCGGCTCACCCCGCCCCGGGCAAACAGCTGGATCTCGCGCCGCACGCATAGTTGCTTGACCGAATTCGAGACGGTGGCGCTGCCGTCCCGGCCGAGGATGGACGGCACCACAACCCGGAAGTCGCCGGCCAGGTTGTTCGCCAGCGCGACC
>DATAQD010000015.1:0-10670 GCA_036264855.1 Jatrophihabitans sp.
CGTCGCCGGGGCCGCCACTGCCGCGATCATCGAGGCCCTGCATGCGTCGCACCAGACCCAGCAGCGCATCACAGCCGCCGGCGTCGCTCAGTCATTCGTCGCCCAGGCCATCGCCGCCGCGAACAAGATCGCCCCTGAACAGGGCAACGTCGTCACCCCCAGCGTCGGCGGCAACGGCGCCGGCGAGGAGCAGTTCACCGTTGTCCGCACCATCACGTTCATCAACCCACCCCAGAGCGACACCTGCGCGCCGGGTCACCTGTACAACGTGAACGTCGTCGTGAAGCAGGCACAGAGCGGTCAGTTCCTGGCCCGAAGCGATGCGGTGATCGCATGCCCACCCGCATGATCCGGCGGCTGCGCGCGATCACGCGCGGCCGGGACGACGGGGTCACCCTCACCGAGTTGCTCGTCTCGATGGGATTGTCCACGCTCCTCGGTGCCGTCACGGTCACCCTGTTTCTCAACATCAACACATCGAGTTCCGACACCACCGACCGCACGATCAATTCGTCGTCGGCCCGCAACACGATCCAAGCCTGGACCGGCTACCTGCGCGTCGCCGACGGAACGCCACCCGGCACCCGAACGAATCGGCTGGGATGGCTCGCACCGAACGACATGCTGCTGTTCTCCGACGTCGGCAACCGCAGCATGAGCTCGATTACCACGACCTCCCCGCCGATCATGATCTGGCTACGGCTCGATTCGGCCGGCCAGTTGGTCGAGGAGCAGTTCACGACCACGCCGACATCAGGCGGTGCGATCGCGACGGTGACGGCCGGCACGAGAGCGAAGGTGTGCCGGGTGCTGGCCAGCCATGTCTCGGTCCGATCGGCACTGTTCACACCCTCTGACAGCCTCGGCTCCCCACTCACATCGATGCGACTCGGCACCGCCCCCACCTCTGCAGCGGGTTGCCAGCCACTGCCGGTAGCGGTGCCTGCGGCCGGCAACTCCGACCCGGTCGTGAAGACGAACCTGCAGAACGTGAACAGCGTCGTCATCGACTTCATCGTCCGGGACACCGGGGGCCAGCACCCGCTGGAGTTCATGTCGAACGCCGTCCTCCCCGCGCTTGGAGCCGTGTGATGATGGGCTTGATCTCGCTCGCCTCCGCCGCCCGCCGCCGCGCCCAGCGGGCACGCGCCAATGGCGACGACGGTTTCATGATGATCTACGTTCTGACGATCACCGCCGTCATCGCGATCGTCGTCGGCGGCACGCTCGTCGTGACGACGAGCGCGATCGTCCCGTCGGTGCAAAGCGCGTACGACCAGGCCGCCGACGCCGCGGCGCAGAGTGGGCTGCAGGCCTTCATCGCCCGGGTCGACGCGGACTGTGCGACCGCTATCTCGGTGTCGGACTGCGCGTCTCACTTGAACCAGGCGTCCGGAACGACGCCCATCCCCGTCCCCGGCGCCGGAACCGGCTACTCCGCGACGTACAGCTGGGTCGCGACCCCGGACACCAACAACCCGGCGCGCTACTTCCGTGTCAAGTCGGTAGGCAAGGTCTCACAGGGCGGCGTGTCGGCAACAAAGACCGTCATCGGCGACGTCGTCGGCGGTGCCTCCGTCGACGACCTCGACTTCGGAGTCATCACTGGCTTCGAATCGCAGTCATCGTCCACCGTCCTGGCGCAATGGCCGGCGCGCACCATCGCGCTCGACGCCGGCGCCATCGATGCCGCAGATGTGCCGGTCAAGGGCAGCACGATCAGGTGGAGCGGAGCCTCGCCGGGCAGTGCAGCCGGCAAGGTCGCCGTCTGCAACGCGACCTTCGACGAGAACGGCGGGCGGGCCAATCAACCGGCGCCCCACGCGCCCAGCCCGTACGTCGACTGGACCGAGTCCGGGCTGGCCGGCAACAACTACACCAATTTCCAGCCGTGCCAGACGAGCTGGGGCTCGAAGACCAAACTGTTGGCCGCGGCCAACCCGAACGACGGCGCCGGCGGCTACTTCTCGAACGACGCCATGCTGCTCAGCAACAGCTACCCGGGGGGAAGCGGGCCGCTGTTCAACCAGCCGGTCTCGACGCTGTGGCACTACACGTCCGCCGACGCCGGGATCTGCAGCACCGCGCCCGGGCAGAACTACCGCTCGTTCAACCTGCAGTGCGCCGGCTACCCGATCGAGGTCGGAGGCGCGCCGGCGACCGCGTCGACCTACCCGACGGTCACCGCAGTGAGCCAGGGTCCGCAACTGCCCAACACCGCGCCGATCATCCCGCCCGACGCCTGCGTCTACGCCGGCCCGACCCGCGTCCGGATGAGCGGCGACAGCGCGGTGGTGACGAGCCCGCAGACGACGCTGTCGTGGATCGCCACGAACGCGGCGAGCCGGCCGGCCCAGTGCTACGCCGGCGCCACCGCCGCCGGCATGGCGACGCAGACGGTCAATCTGAGCAGCCCAACCCAGATCCAGGTGCTGTCGGTGAACAACAACGGCGCTGTCCCGAAGACCACCCCGGCGATCGCCCACGGCAGCAGCGGCTGGCCGGTGACCAATCAGAAGATCGGCGCGACCCCGTCGACCTCGAACAGCGTCTTCTACATGAGTGCCGCCGCCTCCGGCTCGCTCGACGCGGGCAGCGCGACCGCGGCTGACACCTGCTCATCGTCGAGCACGTACGCGGGGGCGACGGCGTCGCCCACCTGCCAATGGAGTAACAGCAGCGGGGGCGCGGCCAGCTCGACCTGGAAATCCGACGGTCCGGGGTGGACCAAGTACAGCGCCGGGACGACGTGCACAAAAGCCATCACCGACAAGCTCACGTTCGAGTGCGACTACAACAACGGCGTCTACGGCACCGGCCAATACGCGGCCTACCGGACCGCGGTCAAGAACGCACTCGCGGCCGCTGCGGTGCCGGTGGCGGCGAGCAGCGGCTCGGTCACCATCGGTAGCGGTACGGCCACCTCCTGCCCGGCGCAGACGATCGCTGCGGCCTCCGCAACCTCGGACAAGCTCGCGTGCATGCTGCAGGACCTCCTCCACCAGGCGAACTCTGGAGGCAAGCAGCCGGGCTGGTCGAACCCGGTGACGGGTGATCGCCAGTACGTCGTCACGGCCGGTACAACCACATCTTCGTCGACGACCGTGCCCCTGCCCGGCCCCGCTGCGTCGGACGACCCGTTTTTCACGCGAATCGCGGGGACGCCGACGACCGAGACGCGGACCACCAAGACCACCCCCTTCACCGTGGCCAAGCAGGTCTACGGCTGCTACGTGCCGAAGAACCCGACGATCGGCAGCGTATTGCAGAGCATCCTGAGCGTGCTCGGCTTGGCCGCGACGCCCGGCTCGTACGACGCAACCGGGCAGCTCTGCGGCCAGCTCTGCGCAGTGGTCACGCTGGTCCAGGTGTGCGCCCAGGGACCGGGCGGCCCGGCGTGGGGCGACGGCGGGGCGAGCACGAGCTCGATCACCCAGGCGGCGACCCAGTTCGAGGTCAAGGTCACGCAGCAGACGTACTCGAACCTGCAGCTGGGCACGACCGTCACGTCGTTCCCTTCGATGGCCGACGTAACCCAGTACCAGCTCGGTAACAACGGCACCTTCGGTGCGAGCGGACCAGGTGACCTCTACGTCGAGGGCGACATCGGCCACACCATGGCGCTGGTCGCGGCCAACGATCTCGTCGTCACCGGGCCGACCGGCCCGACCGGCGCGAACCCTACCAACCCCAGCCCGACCAACCCGAACCCCGAGACCAACGCCACCACGCCGACAGTGGCGCTCGAGCTCATCGGCCAGAACAACGTCCGCGTCTACCACCCGGTCAAGTGCGCGGTGACCGACTCGAGCATGATCTCGACGACCGACCCGGGCTGGTGCCCCGACGACATCACCGGGCTCTACTCCAGCGTGCTGCCGGCCGCGAACCGTCCGGACCAGCAATACGTCAACCTGCGCCCGGACCTCGCCGGCCTCACCATCCACGCGGCGCTGTTCGCGCTCGGCAACGCGGACGCGCACATCACCTGTCCTCAGCCGCCGTCGAGCGACGGGGTCTGCGGTGGCGAGTTCACCGTGGACAACTACAACCGCGGCTCGTCGCTCGGCTACCTCACCGAGATCGGCACGCTGGCGATGGCCCATCACGCGCCGGTCGGCGAGGAGTGGGAGGTCACCGATTCGTCCGGGCAGTCGAGTCGGCCGTACTCGGGCTACCAGCTCGCGCAGCAGTACCAGAACATCAAGGCGGCCATCAACGCCGCGGCCGAGGTGAAGGGTGCGCAGCACACCACGTCGAACTCGTCCGCGCTCTGGCACATCCTGAGCATCTCGAGCGGCGGCGGCTCGTGACCGCGCCGTGGCCGTTGGTCGGTCTGATCGCCTTCCTCGGCCTTGCGATCGGGTCGTTCCTCAACGTGATCATTTACCGGGTGCCCCGACAGGAGTCGATCGTCTTCCCTGGGTCGCGCTGCCCGGATTGCAGCGAGCCGATCAAGGCGCGGCACAACGTCCCCCTGCTGAGTTGGGTGGCGTTGCGTGGACGGTGCCACTCCTGCCACGGCCGGATCAGTACGCGCTATCCGCTCGTCGAGGGTGGCACCGCGTTGCTGTTCGCCGCGGTGACGCTGCGCTTCGGGTTCACCCTGCAGCTGCCCGCCTTCCTCTACCTCACCGCGATCGGCGTCGCTCTCGCAATGATCGACTTCGACGTGCAGCGCCTGCCCGACTCGATCGTGCTCCCGTCGTACGTGATCGCCGTGCTCCTGCTCATGCCGGCCGGCGCGGCCGACGAGAACTGGCTCGGTGCCGAGCGGGCGCTCGCGGGCATGTTCGCGTTGCTCACCCTCTTCTTCGCGCTGGCGATGGCCTATCCGAACGGGCTCAGCTTCGGGGACGTCAAGCTCGCGGGGCTGGTCGGGCTGTATCTGGGCTGGCTCTCCTGGAACGCGATCTTCCTCGCCGCCGTCGGCAGCATCCTTATTGCCGGGATCAGCGCGACGGTGGTCGGCGCCACCAAATACGGCGCCCGCACCGTCGCTGTCCCGCTCGGACCGTGCCTCCTCGGCGCCGCCGGGCTCGCCCTCTTCGTCGCCGCACCGATCGCCACCTGGTACGGCGCCCTCATCGCCGTCTGATTCGAAGGAGTACTCGTGTCTGCCACCACGCTCGTAGGGCTCGACATCGGATCAACGTCGATCCGCGCCGTCGAGACGACCGTCACCAAGGATCGACCGGTGATCAACAACTTCGGCCATGCCATCCTCCCCGCCGGCGCTGTCGTCGGCGGCGTCGTCAAGGACGGCAGGGCCGTCACCCAGGCGTTGCGCACGCTGTGGACGTCACAGGCCTTCGGAACCAGGAACGTCGTACTCGGCGTGACCCACCAGCAGGTGCTCGTGCGCGAGATCGATCTGCCAGTGCTTCCGGCCAAGGAGCTGCGCAAGGCCCTGCCGTTCCTCGTCCGCGACGTGCTGCCGCTGCCCGCCGACCAGGCGCTGCTCGACTTCTATCCCCTCGAGCCCCCGGGCAAGGGCGACACCGTGCACGGGCTGCTCATCGCCGCGCCGAAGGAGGCGGTCATCGACACCGTCCACGCCGTCGAGAACGCCGGTCTGCACGTGGCCCAGGTGGACCTGGCCTGCTTCGCCGCCCTGCGCGCCTCCGCCCATCTGGCCAACGACACCGAGGCGCTGCTGGACATCGGGGCGAACGGCACCACGATCATCATCCACACCGACGGCACGCCCAAGATCGTCCGCAGCGTGCCGCGCGGCGGCGGCGAGGTGACGAAGATGCTTGCCACCCGTCTCGAGCTCACCCCGTCCGACGCCGAGGTGGTGAAGTGCCGGGTCGGCCTGAAGCGCGACGAGAACCAGGAGAGCGCCGATGTCGTGGCCGAAGCGATCCGGCCGCTGGTGACCGAGATCCGCAGCTCGTTCAACTACTACGTCCAGTCCAACCCGGGCGGGCGCGTGCAGCGGCTGGCGCTGGTCGGCGGCGGTGCGCTGCTGCCCGGGCTGCCCGAGCGGCTGACCGAGGAGCTCGGCGTCCCCACGTTCCTGTCCGACCCGCTGCAGCGCGTCAACGACCTCCGCAAGGGCGGCCGGCATGACGTCCTCGGCCGGTTCCGCTCATCGGCCGCCGTGTCGATCGGCCTCACGTTGGGAGCAGCCTGATGGCCACCACGATGATTCCGCCGGTCTCGACGAGCCCGCCGAGCGGGGGCGCTGTGCGCTTCGTCCCGATCCGGGCGAATCTGCTGCCGGACGAGATCATCAGCGGGCGGCAGACAGTCGTCGTGCGCAAACAGGTCGTGCTCGGGCTGACTGTGCTCGTCGCGCTACTCGTTGCGTGGTACGCGGCGTCATGGTGGCAGACCTCGAAGTCCAACAGCGCGCTCGCCAGCGCGCAACGCCAGGGGGCGGCCTACCAGAGCCAGCAGAACCAGTTCGGGCCACTCGTGCGGGCGCAAAGTGACGTCCACACGATCCAGTCGCAGCTGCAGACCTTGATGGCCGGCGACCTGAACTGGAAGAGGTTGCTCACGACGTTACGTCAGGCAGCGCCGGCCGGGGTCGTCCTCGACTCCGTCAGTGCGAGCACGACGACCGGGGCCGCAACCGCGACCGTCGCCGCGGCCGGGCCGGCGGCGTCCGGCCAGGTCACCCTGTCGGGCTCGGCCCCGGACAAGAGGACGGTGGCGGCCTACAGCGACCGGCTCGCAGTCGCCAAGGGATTGGCCACGCCGCTGATCTCAAGCGTCACGACCGACCCGGCCGGGGTCACGTTCACGATGTCGGTCGTGATCACCTCCGAAGCGTTCGGCGGCCGGTACTCAGGGCCGCTCACGCCCATCGGTTCCGTCCCGGTCACGACAGGAGGGCACTGACATGCCCGGCACGATGGTGAAACTCCCGACCCTGCCCAAGCGGGAGGGGACCAAGGTCCCGCGATCGCAGACGGAACGGCTGTGGCTGATAGGTGGTGGCCTGGTTGCGTTCGTGCTCTTGCTGATCGGGTACTTCTTCTTCATCAGCCCGCAGCGCTCGCAAACCTCCGATGTCAACTCGCAGATCGTGACCGCGAAGCAGGCGAACGCACAACTGCAGCAGCGGTTGGACGCATTGCGCCAGCAGAACAAGAACTTGCCGAAGTACAAGGCGGACCTCGCGAAGGCCCGGCTGGCGCTGCCCGCCACCACCGGCGTACCGGACTTCCTGCGGACCCTGCAGGCCCTCGGCAACGCCACGAACATCAGCGTCTCGTCGTTGACATTCGGGCAACCGGCGCCCGCAACCGTCGCTGCGCCGGTACCGACCGCCAATCCGACCGACACCGCCTCGTCGACCGTTTCCCCCGCGACCACGGCCCAGCCAGCGTCCCCATCGGCCGGGGTGTACAGCATCTCGATCACGGCGAGTGTGAGCGGCACCTCGGCGGCGCTGGACAATTTCCTCGAACAGTTGCAGGTCGTCCAGCCACGGGCGGTGCTCATCACCCAGATCGCCGAGACCGTATTGGCGCCGGGCGCCGCCCAAGGCGCGGTGACGGGAACGACCACCCTGCAGTTGTCGATGCAGGCCTTCGTTGCACCCGCGGCGGCCGCACCGGCCACGGCGGCGGTTCCGGCCGCGGCCACGCCGTCAGCCGGCACGAACTGATGCTCGGTTCACGGTCGGTCCGCAGCCGCCTGGTCGCGCTCTGCGCGATCGGCGCGCTGCTGCCCATCGCCGCCGCGTGTTCCGGCGGCTCCGGCGGCTCGGTCGGCCCGGGCTCCGGCGGCTCCGCACCGGCCGGCGCGGCCTCGTCGTCGGCAACCGCCGTGGCCACCCGCTGGTGGTCGAACAGCGCGGCAAGGTCCGGCACGACGATCGATCCGAAGAACCCGCAGGCGGCGGCCGGGCACCTGCACGCCTCGAAAGCGGACTACTGCGCGATGCTCAATCAGACAGTGGCCGCGGGCAAGTCGATCCTGCCCGGCGTCACCGCGAACGATCCGGCGCTGCTGACATCGACCAAGGCCTTCGTGGCCGAGATCGAGGCGGTCGCGCCTCCCACGGTCGCGGGGGCGTGGAAGGAGCTGGGCAGCGCGGTGATCGCCCTCGTCGGATCGGGGGGCGATCCGGCGATGGTGAATGGGGTCGACGCGGCAGCTGTGCGTCAGGCAGCGAGCACGGTCGCCGCCGACGCCAAGCGCAGCTGCCGCGTCGACCTGTCGTCGTAACCCGCTGACCGGTTGAGCCCGCGCAGTTCGGCCGGGCCAGTTCAGCCCCGGCCAGTTCAGCCCTGCGGCGGGTACTGCTGGGTCGGCGGATAGCCCGGACCCTGCGGGTAGCCCGGCTGGCCTTGCGGGTAGCCCGGCTGGCCCTGGGGGTAGCCCGGCTGGCCCTGGGGGTAGCCCGGCTGGCCCTGGGGGTAGCCCGGCTGGCCCTGCGGGTAGCCCGGCTGGCCCTGCGGGTAGCCCGGCTGGCCCTGGGGGTAGCCCGGCTGGCCCTGCGCGTAGCCCGGGCCGGGCTGGCCCCCGCCGTACGCACTGCGCGCGCGCCGGTCGCTGTCCTGCTCGATGAGCTGGTTCAGCGTCTGCTGCATCCGGTCGGATCTGGGCACGTACTTGAGTTCTTCCTGACCGTGCTCGCCCGCGGACTCGATCGTCAGCGTCCCCGCCCGGACCATTCGGTCCCACAGGCTCTGGGTGAAGGCGACGTCGTTGATGCGCTGCAGCGAAATGTCGCGGCCGGTGTGGCGCAGCACCCCACGGCGGATGAGCACCCGGTGCGTCGTGAAGACGTAATGCGTGGTCCGCCAGCCGATCCACGGCCGGAACGTCGTGTACGACAGGATCAGCAGCCCGACCACGATAATGAGGATGACGACGACCGTCCGGCCGGTCCCGCTCTGCATGTGGTCATAGACCAGCGCCAGGCCGAATCCGCCGGCGGCGCAGATGAAGATGAACCACAGTGTGGCCGGGACGAGCGTGATCCAGTGCGGGTGGAGCCGTTCGACGACCTTCTCGTCGTCGGCCAGGATCTTCTCCGGATACGGCACTTCATCCTCCCGAGGACGTTAGATCGGCAGGCTATCGCTTCAGCGCTGGTTCGTCAGGCAGGCCGGACATGCTCGACGTCCCCGGCGCTAACAGCCTGCTCCCCCTGTGCCGTTCGGACTATCAGGCGCCCGACCGGGTCGACGGCGCTCGCGAGGCCCTGGACCACGGGGCCGGCGCCGGCGGCACCACCTCCGAGCGTGACCCGAACCGACTGGCCGAGGGTCGCGCACACCTTCCCGTAGTCGGCCGCCAACCCGCAGGCGGCGGCGTCCCCGTCGACGTCGACCCACTGCGCGCAGCGGACGTCGAGGCGGCGCAGGATCGCGGCGAGCAGGTCGGTCCGGTCGACCGTCCGGGCGCCGCAGAGCTCGAGCGACGTGGCGGTCTCGGTTGGCAGCTCGGCGGCCGTCGTCGACACGTTGAGCCCGATGCCGACCACCACGGCGTCGTCCGCCGTCTGGGCGAGGATCCCGGCGAGCTTGCCCCCAGTACCCGCCGCGAGCAGGTCGTTGGGCCACTTGAGGACCGCGTCGACGCCGGTCGTGCCGCGTACCGCCTCGTGCAGCGCGACGCCGGCGAGCAAGGGGAGCCAGCCCAGCCGGGCCAAGGGGACGCCCGGACGCAGCAGCACCGAGAACGTCAGACCGGCGCCGGGCGGCGAGGTCCACGTCCGGTCGAAGCGGCCGCGGCCGGCAACCTGGTGCTCGGCCACGAGGACGCTGCGGTCCGGCGCGCCGGTATCGGCCAGCAGTGCCGCGTTGGTGGACGGCGTCTCGGCCACGGTCTCGATCCGGGCCCACCGCGCGGCGAGCGGGCCGCGCAGCCGCTCGACGTCCACCGCAGACCGATCCGGCATATGTCGCACGGTAGCCGCGGATTAGGCTCACTGCCCATGGCAGCAGACCCCGTGGGCCCGGATCTCGACCCGCACAGCACCGCCGGCAAACTGGCCGATCTTGAGCGGCGCTACGACGAGGCCGTGCACGCCGGTTCCAAGCGGGCCGTCGAGAAGCAGCACGCCAAGGGCAAGATGACCGCCCGTGAGCGCATCGACGCGCTGCTGGACGAGGGTTCGTTCGTGGAGTTCGACGAGTTCGCGCGGCACCGCTCGAACACGTTCGGGATGGAGAAGAACCGGCCGTTCGGTGACGGCGTGGTCACCGGCTGCGGGACGGTCGACGGCCGCCCGATCTGCGTCTTCAGCCAGGACGTGACGGTGTTCGGCGGCGCACTCGGCGAGGTGTACGGCGAGAAGATCGTCAAGGTGCTCGACTTCGCGATGAAGACCGGCTGCCCCGTCGTCGGCATCAACGAGGGCGGCGGCGCGCGCATCCAGGAGGGCGTCGTCTCGCTCGGCCTCTACGGTGAGATCTTCTACCGCACCGTCCACGCCTCGGGTGTCATCCCGCAGATCTCGCTCATCATGGGCGCCGCCGCCGGCGGCCACGTCTACTCGCCCGCGCTGACGGACTTCGTCGTGATGGTCGACCAGACCTCGCAGATGTTCATCACGGGGCCTGACGTCGTCAAGACCGTGACCGGCGAAGAGGTCACCCTCGAAGAACTCGGCGGCGCGCGCACGCACAACACCACCAGCGGCAACGCGCACTACCTCGCCTCGGACGAGGACGACGCGATCAACTACGTCAAGGCGCTGC
>DATAQD010000018.1:0-4220 GCA_036264855.1 Jatrophihabitans sp.
GCCTGAACTGGGTGGCCGACGCCGTGTAGTTGCCGGTGTACCGGGCGGTGATCGTGCGCCCGGCGGCGGTCAGCCCCGCCGACGTGACACACGACGCGACGCCGGCCCGGACGGTTGCCGTGCACAGCGTGGATCCGGTCGACGTCACGAACCGGACGGTGCCGGTGGCCGCGAGCGGCGCGACCGTCACCGCGAGGGTCGCCGCGTGGCCGTAGGTGACCGTCACCGCGGCGGCCTTGGGCTGGACGGTCGTCGGCACCGCCACCGAGAAGGTCCGGACCAGGGTCGTCGTGTGGCCGAGCTGATCGGTCGCAGTCACGGTCGCGCTGTGCTGGCCGTTGACGTAACCGCTCACCAGATAGGGCGACGTGCACGGCCCAGCCGCCGCGGCGTCGAGCTGGCACGTCACCGTCGCGAGGGTGCGGTCGCTGACCGTGAACCCGAAGCTCGCGCTCGTCGTCGCGACGGTGCCGCCCTCGGTCGGCGCGTCGGTGAAGGCCAGGACCGGCGCGGCCGTGTCCACGGTGGTCTGCTGAGCCGGCGTGATCCCGATCAGGCCCAGGTCGTCGATCTCCTCGGCCTGCAGCGTCCAGTTCCCGTCGGCCAGCGTCGGCGCGAACGAGGTGTCCGTGGTGCAGGCGCCCCAGTCACCTGCCGCCGTACCGGTCGGATAGACCCGGCAGCGCCGGTGCGCGGCGTCGGCGGGCACGTGCGCCTCGTCGTCGGAGTGGAACGTGAACGACGGGTGCTCGGTCAGCGCCGGCAGCGTCGTCCACGTCATCGACACTGCGTTGACGAGGGTGACGTGCGCCGACGCATAGGCCTCGTTGCCGCTCGGGTCGAGCACGCGAACGCGCACGACATGGTCGCCCGCCGCCTGGCCGGGCAGGCTGATCGTGCTGAGCTGGCTGCCGTCCTCGTAGGCGAGGCATGCCGTGCCGTCCGGGGCACAGACCGACCACGAGTAGCTGGAGATCCCGACGTTGTCGGTCGCGTTCGCATGGATGGTGGCGGTCGGACTCACCCGCGCCGGCGCGACGACCGACACCGTGGGCGGCTGCACGTCGAAGGAATGCGCAACGACCGATGAGGCCTCCTGGTCGTTGCTGAACGTGCAGACGCCAGTGCCGGAGCACCGGCCGGTCCACGAGTTCGCGTAGCCGGTCGGACCGGCGTACGCAAGCGTGTAGGACGGCCAGGCCGACGTCGGGCGGTCGGTCCCGACCAGCGCGTCGTCGATCGTGCATCCCGAGGGGTTCCCGGCCGAACAGCTCTGGGTCAGGGTCTGGCCCTGGACCACGTTGACGGAGCCGACGGCGGGCGGCGTGATCGTCGTGACCGAGTGCCAGGCGGTACCGCCGCCACCGCCGCCATCGCCCGGGCAGTCCAGGCACGGCGCCGCGGTCGCGGCCGGGGCGGTGGCCACCGCCACCGCGACCTGGACCAGGACGGCGAAGATCAGCACGATCAGGGACAGCCGGCGCAGGCGGCTCGGCACAGGTGTGTCGTTCATGCCCAGAAGGGTGTCGTCGATGGCACCTCGCGCTCATCGCACAGTTGCGCCACCCTTTGCGTGAAAACAAGCATGCAGGCTTGATTCCTCTCCGGGCGCGTGTCAGGCTCAGACCCGTGGCTGACGTTGCCGGCGTGCTCGCCGACCTGACCGCCGAGACCGCCGAGCTGGACGCACTGGTCGCAGCGCTGCCCGACGCCGATTGGGCCCGCCCGACTCCGGCCGAGGGCTGGACGGTCGCGCATCAGATCGCCCACCTGGCCTGGACCGACGACATCGCGACCCTGGCCGCGACCGACGCCGCCGCCTTCGGCGCCGCCCTGCAAGCGGCGCTTGCGGAGTTCGACGGCTATGTCGACCGCGCCGCGGCGGACCGCGCAAAGGTTCCGCCCGCCGACCTGCTGGCGTCCTGGCGCGCCGGTCGGCTGGCCCTGGCCGAGGCCCTGACCGCCGCGCCTCCCGGGACGAAGCTGCCATGGTTCGGGCCGCCGATGAGCCCAACATCGATGGCCACCGCGCGCCTCATGGAGACGTGGGCGCACGGGCAGGACGTCGCCGACGGGCTCGGCCGGCCGCATCCGGTCACCGATCGCATCAAACACGTCGCGCACATCGGCGTGCGCACGCGCGACTTCGCCTACCTGGTCCGCGACAAGCAGCCGCCGGCCGAGCAGTTCCGCGTCGAACTCGCCGGACCGTCCGGAGACCTCTGGGTGTGGGGGCCCGAGGACGCGTCGCAACAGGTCACCGGGCCGGCGCTCGACTTCTGCCTGTTGGTGACCCAGCGCCGCCACCGAGCCGACCTGTCCGTCGTGGCCGTCGGCCCGGACGCCGACGAGTGGCTCGACATCGCGCAGGCGTTCGCGGGCCCGCCCGGCGCGGGCCGCCCGGCCGGGGCGTTCGCGTGACCGCGCCGTTGCGGATCGCCAACGCCTCCGGTTTCTACGGCGACCGGTCGTCGGCGATGTACGAGATGCTGACCGGCGGCGAGATCGACGTGCTGACCGGCGACTACCTGGCCGAGCTGACGATGCTGATCCTCGGCCGGGACCGGCTCAAGGACCCCAGCCTCGGCTACGCGAAGACGTTCCTGCGCCACCTCGAGGTGTCGCTGGGAACCGCGCTGGACCAAGGCGTCAAGATCGTCGCCAACGCCGGGGGGCTGAACCCGGGCGGCCTGGCGGTCGCGGTGCGAGTGCTCGCCGACAACCTCGGCCTGGACGTGTCCGTCGCCCACGTCGAGGGGGACGACCTCCGCGACCGCGCGGCCGAGCTGGGGCTGGGCGAGCCGCTGGCCGCCAACGCCTACCTCGGCGCGTGGGGCATCGCCGACTGCCTCACGGCCGGCGCCGACGTCGTCGTCACCGGCCGCGTCACCGACGCCTCATTGGTCGTCGGCCCGGCGGCGGCGCATTTCGGGTGGGACCGCACCGACTACGACGCGCTCGCCGGCGCCGTGGTTGCCGGGCACGTGATCGAATGCGGGCCGCAGGCCACCGGCGGCAACTACGCGTTCTTCCGTGAGCTTCCGGGGCTGGACAAGCCGCTCGGCTTCCCGATCGCCGAGGTGCACGCGGACGGCTCGTCGGTCATCACCAAGCATCCCGGCACCGGCGGCGCGGTCACCGTCGGCACCGTCACGGCGCAGTTGCTCTACGAGATCGGTGGCCCGCGGTACGCCGGGCCCGACGTCACGTCCCGCTTCGACACGATCGCGCTGAGCGAGGACGGCCCGGACCGGGTCCGCATCAGCGGGGTGCAGGGCGAGCCGCCGCCGCCGACGCTCAAGGTCGGGCTGAACACGCTGGGCGGTTTCCGCAACGAGGTCACCTTCGTCCTCACCGGCCTCGACATCGAGGCGAAGGCGTCGTTGGTGCAGTCCCAGCTCGCGTCCTTGGATGCGACGTGGACGCTGGCCCGCACCGATCACGCCGACGCGGACGTGCAAGAAGAAGCGGCCGCGCTGCTGCACTGCGTCGTCCGCGGCCCCGATCCGAAGGCGTTGGGCCGGGCGTTTTCCGGCGCCGCGATCGAGCTGGCGCTGGCCTCCTATCCGGGTTTCCACGTGACGGCGCCACCTGGCGACGCGTCCCCGTACGGCGTGTTCACCGCGGCCTACGTGGACGCGGAGCAGGTGCCGCACGTGGCCGTCCATCCCGACGGATCGCGCGTGCCGATCGCTCCCGCCGGAAAGACCCGGGTGCTGGACGAGGTCGACTCGCCGACGCTGCCGGTGCCGCCGCAGTCCGGGCCGAGCCGACGGATCTGGCTGGGCGCGATCGCTGGCGCCCGCAGCGGGGACAAGGGCGGCTCGGCCAACGTCGGGGTCTGGGCCCGCCGCGACGACGCGTTCGCCTGGTTGGCGTCCTACCTGACCGTGGACGAGTTCCGCCGGCTGCTGCCCGAGACGGCGGCGCTGCCGGTGCGGCGGGACGTCCTGCCCAACCTGCGCGCGCTGAACTTCGTGGTCGAGGGTGTGCTCGGTGCCGGCGTCGCGTCGCAGGCGCGGCACGACCCGCAGGCGAAGGCGATCGGGGAATGGCTGCGCTCGCGCATCGTCGACATCCCGGAGGCGCTGCTGTGAGCGACGCGTGCGAGCGAAGCATGGGCATCGGGCTTCGCCAGCCCGACCGAGCGAAGCGAGGAGGGCTGTGAGCGACGCGTGCGAGCGAACCATGGGCATCGGGCTTCGCCAGCCCGACCGAGC
>DATAQD010000067.1:0-6163 GCA_036264855.1 Jatrophihabitans sp.
ACTTCTGGGATGCGGCCGACGTGAAGGTCGAGGGCAATCCCGAACTCCAGCAGGCCGTTCGGTTCGCCCTGTTCCACGTCCTGCAGTCGGGCGCCCGGGCCGAGCGGCGGGCGATTCCGGCCAAGGGCCTGACGGGGCCGGGCTACGACGGCCACGCGTTCTGGGACACCGAGATGTTCGTCCTGCCCTTGCTGACCGCGACGGCACCGACCGCGGCGGCGGACGCGCTGCGCTGGCGGGTGACGACGATGGATCTTGCGAAGGAACGGGCGCGCACGCTGCGCCTGCGGGGCGCGGCGTTCCCCTGGCGCACGATCCGCGGCCAGGAGTGCTCCGCGTATTGGCCGGCGGGGACCGCGGCCCTGCACGTCAACGCCGGCATCGCGGCCGCCGCCGCCCGCCATGTTCGCTGGACCCGCGACGCCGACTTCGAGCGCGACTGGGCTCTGCCCCTGCTCGTCGAGACCGCGCGGCTGTGGAACGCCGTGGGCTACGACGGCGCGGACGGTCAGTTCCACATCGACGGCGTCACCGGTCCCGACGAGTACACGGCGGTGATCGACGACAACAGTTACACCAACCTGCTGGCCGCGCAGAACCTCACCGCGGCCGCCGCGGCCGCGCGCCGCTGGCCCGACGCGGCGAGTGCGCTGGACGTCGATCCGGTCGAGATCGAGCAGTGGTCCGAGCGCGCGGACCGGATCGCGTTGCCCTTCAACCACGAGCTCGGCGTCCATGAGCAGGACCGGGGATTCACCGATCGGGCGACGTGGGACTTCCAGCGATCCGCCCGTGACGACGAGTACCCGTTGCTGCTCCACGCGCCCTACTTCCTCCTGTACCGCAAACAGGTGGTCAAGCAGGCCGATCTCGTGCTCGCGATGCACTGGGCCAGCGATGCGTTCACGCAGGAGGAGAAGGCCCGCAACTTCGCGTACTACGAGCGGCTGACCGTGCGGGACTCCTCGCTGTCGGCGTCCACGCAGGCGGTCATCGCCGCCGAGGTCGGCCATCTCGCGCTCGCCGCCGACTACCTGGGCGAGGCCGTGGAGATGGACCTGCGCGACCTCGAGCACAACTCCGGCGACGGCCTGCACATCGCCTCGCTGGCCGGGGGCTGGCTGGCCGTGGTCGCGGGGTTCGGTGGACTGCGGGACGCCGGCGACCGGATGTGCTTTCGTCCCCAGCTGCCGCCGGGCTGGACCCGCCTGCGGTTCGGCGTGCGTATCACCGGCCAGCGCCTGCACGTCGACATCTCCGAGGGCACCGTCACATATACCGTCGAAGGCACCGCGCCCGTGGCCATCGCCCAACTCGGTGCGCGCGCCCGAGCCGAGTTCGAGGTGCGGCCGAACAAGCCGGTCACGCGCAAGTGGAAGCCGGTCAAGGCCATCACGCCGACGCCCACGCAGCCGGCCGGCCGGGCACCCCAGCCCGCCCCGCGGCTCTCCTAGCCGGGTCGGCCGTCGGCGCAGGTCGCCGGGCCGGGCCGAATCAGAGGGCGCGCAGGGCGGGAACGAGTTCGCTCTCGGCCCACTCCAGGAACGCCGGTTGCGTGTCGCCTCCGACCTGTACGACCGCGACATCGGTGAAGCCGGCCGCCACGAACTTCGCCACGGCGGCAACATGTTGATCGACATCCGGCCCGCAGGGAATCGAGTCGGCGACGTCGTCGGGGGTCACGAACTGGCTGGCCGCGGCGAAGCCGGCCGGGCCGGGGAGTTCGGCGTTGACCTTCCAGCCACCGCCGAACCAGCGGAATTGATCGTGTGCGCGGGCGATCGCGGCGTCCCGGGACGGGTCCCAGCTGATCGGCACCTGGCCGACGCGCGGCTTCCCGGTACCGCCGGCTTGGTCGAACCGGGCGCCGAGGGCAGCGTCCGGCTCGACCGCGATCAGCACGTCGGCGTGGTTGGCGGCGAGCGCAACCGACTGCGCTCCAGACACGGCCACACCGATCTTGGGCGGCTGCACCCCGACGTCCCACAGCTTCGCGGAGTCCACCCGGAAATGGCGGCCGGAGAAGTTGACATAGCCTCCGGCGAACAGTTCCCTGATGATTTGCAGCGCCTCGTCGAACATCTCGTGCCGCACGTTCACCGGGGGCCAGCCTCGGCTGACGACATGCTCGTTGAGGTTCTCGCCGGCCCCGAGTCCGAGCGTGAACCGGCCCTCGCTGAGCAGGTTCACCGTCGCTGCCTGCTGGGCGACCACGGCAGGGTGGTAGCGCATGATCGGGCAGGTGACATAGCTGATCAGCTCGACGCGTTCGGTCACCTGGGCCACGGCGCCCAGGGTCGCCCATGCGTTGGGTGCGTGCCCCTGACTGTCCAGCCACGGGAAATAGTGATCGCTGATCACCTCGAAGTCGAAGCCGGCCTGCTCGGCGCGCTCGGCGTCGCGCACGAGCTCGCGCGGGCCGGACTGTTCGCACATCAAGGTGTAACCGAGTTTCGTCATGACGTTGGCCTACCCGGGCGCCAAGCCGGCCGAACCCGTGCTTGGCTGAGAGCCGTGAAACCGTCACCCAGCGCCGGGCTCCTGCTGCACCGCCGGGGAACCGACACCATCGAGGTTCTGCTCGTGCACATGGGCGGTCCGTTGTGGGCGCGCAAGGACGAGGGCGCGTGGTCGATCCCGAAGGGCGAGTATCTCCCGGACGAGGATCCGTTGGCCGCGGCGCGTCGCGAGTTCGCTGAGGAACTGGGCGGCCCGGCGCCGGTGGACGTCGAATACCGCGCGCTCGGTGACGTCCGGCAGGGCAACGGCAAGGTCGTATCCGCCTGGGCCGCCGAGGCGGACTTCGACGCGGCGAGCGCGGTGAGCAACCTGTTCGAGATGGAATGGCCACCACGGTCGGGACGGCTGCAGTCCTTCCCTGAGATCGACCGTGCCGAGTGGTTCCCACTCGATGTGGCCCGAACCAAGCTGATTCCCGCGCAAGCGGCGTTCCTCGATCGGCTGGCCGGAGAGCACCCCTGAGCGCGGACTACGTTGAGTCCATGCGCTCCGTCACCGCCTTTGCGATCCCCGCTGCCCATGCTCCGTTCGTGAAGACCACGATCGAGCGACGCGAGTTGGGCCCCAAGGACATCCTGATCAAGATCGCCTACGCCGGCATCTGTCACTCCGACATCCACACCGCCCGCGAGGAATGGGGCGCGATCACCTTCCCGCTCGTGCCCGGCCATGAGATCGCCGGCACCGTGGAGGAGATCGGCACGGACGTCCTCAAGTTCTCCGTCGGCGACCGCGCCGGCGTCGGTTGCCTGGTCGATTCCTGCCGCGAGTGCGACAACTGCAAGGCCGGCGAGGAGCAGTACTGCCTCAACGGCAACGTCCAGACCTACGGCGGCATCGGCGTGGACGGCCGTCCGACCGATGGCGGCTACAGCACCCACATCGTCGTCGACGAGGATTTCGCGCTGCACATCCCGGAAGGGATCGGGTTGGCTGCCGCCGCGCCCCTGCTGTGCGCGGGGATCACGCTGTACTCGCCGTTGCGGCACTGGGGGGCCGGCCCCGGCAAGAACGTCGCCATCGTCGGGCTAGGCGGTCTCGGGCACGTCGGGGTCAAGATCGCACATGCGCTGGGCGCTGAGGTCACCGTGCTGTCCCAGACGCTCTCCAAGCGGGCCGACGGCCTGGCGTTCGGCGCCGACCACTACTACGCCACGAGCGACGACCAGACCTTCGAGGACCTCAAGGGCACGTTCGACCTGATCGTCAACACCGTGTCGGCCACTGTTCCCATGAACAAGTACCTGTCCTTGCTGCGTCTCAACGGGACGCTGGTCAGCGTGGGGGCGCCGCCGAAGCCGCTGGTGGTGCCGGCCTTCGCCCTCATTCCGATGCGCCGCAGTTGGGCCGGCTCGCTCATCGGCGGGATCCGGGAGACCCAGGAGATGCTCGACTTCTGCGCCGCGCACGGCATCGGTGCTGAGATCGAGGTCATCGGCGGCGCTGACATCGATGAGGCCTACGAGCGCGTTGTGTCGAGTGATGTTCGCTACCGCTTCGTCATCGACACGGCCACGTTCGGGTAGGTACCGGTCATGACCGACACCATGTCCCACCGGCACCATGTCGTGGTGATCGGCTCGGGGTTCGGCGGGCTGTTCGCGGCGAAACGTCTGAAGCGCGCCAATGTGGACGTCACCCTGATCAGCAAGACCACCCACCACCTGTTCCAGCCGCTGCTGTACCAGGTCGCCACCGGAATCCTGTCCGAGGGCGAGATCGCCCCGGCCACCCGCGAGATCATGCGCCGACGCAAGCACGTGCAGGTGCTGTTGGGCGAGGTCACCGGGATCGACCTGGCCACCCACGTCGTCGAGTCGACCGCCGGCGGCAAGATCACGCGCACGACTTACGACTCGGTCATCGTCGCGGCCGGTGCAACGACGTCGTACTTCGGCCACGACGAGTTCCGGCGCAACGCACCCGGGCTCAAGTCGATCGACGACGCCCTGGAGCTGCGTGGACGCATCCTGTCGGCCTACGAGTTCGCCGAGCTCGAGCCGGATGAGAAGAGGCGCGAGGAATGGTTGACGTTCGCGGTCGTCGGTGCGGGCGCGACCGGCGTCGAGATGGCCGGTCAGATATCGGAACTGGCCCGCCGCACGCTGGCCAAGGACTACCGATCCATTGACACGCGGCACACGCGCATCGTCCTCGTCGATGCCCTCGACACGGTGCTCGGCGCGTTCGGCACCAAGCTGTCGGCCGGCGCGGCCAAGCAGCTCAAGAAGCTCGGCGTCGAGGTGTGGCTGGACGAGAAGGTCGTCTTGGTCGACGAGGGTGGCCTGACCGTCGAGGACAAGAGCGGAGTCCGCACTCGCATTCCGACGCGCACGGTGGTGTGGGCCGCCGGCGTGAAAGCGTCCTCGCTCACCGAGTCGCTCGCCGAGCAGTCCGGGGCCGAACGTGATCGGAGCGGCCGGATCGAGGTCCTGCCCGACTGCACGCTGCCCGGTCACCCCGAGGTCTTCGTCATCGGCGACATGATGACCCTCGACAATTTGCCTGGTGTCGCGCAGGTGGCCATGCAGCAGGGAAAGTACGCAGCTGACCAGATCGACCGGCGGCTGCGGGGCAAGGCGGCCAAGGGCCCGTTCACCTACTTCGACAAGGGCAGCATGGCCACGATCTCGCGGTTCAAGGCCGTCGCCAACGTCGGACCGTTGCGTTTCGGCGGTCTCATCGCTTGGATCCTGTGGCTCGTGATCCACGTGCTGTACCTGGTCGGGTTCAAGAACCGGGTGACCACGGTGCTGCACTGGGCGGTCAGCTTCATCGGACGCGGTCGATCGCAGCGCACGACGACGCTGGCCCAGGTCAGCGGCCGAAACGCGGCCCCGCGCGGCCCGGCTCCCGGCACCGGTCACCCGCAGCCGTCCACAGCTGCATAGCGTCGAGCTGCAGCGGCCGCTGCGGTCGGCAATGATGTGCCGATGGGCCTGCGAGCCGAACTGTCCGTCGCCGACCTGGGCGCGAGCGCGCGCTTCTACGTCGACGTCCTCGGCTTCACGCTCGATCGCTCCGACACCGGGTACGTCAGCGTCGGCCGCGACGGCATCGTGCTCGGTCTCGCCGCCCTGGCGGACCGGCCGCCGGCGGCCGAGCACGATGCCGCCGAGGACGGGGTACGTGCTGGTCGCGGCGCGGGAGTCGAACTCGTCCTCGAGCTCGACGGCGGCCCGGCCGCGGTCGACGCCTTGTACGAGCACGCGCTGGGCTCGGGCGCGGTCATCGCCGCACCGCCGGAAGACGGGCCGTCCGGCCAGCGCGCGGTCCGGCTCGTCGACCCCGACGGCTACTTCCTGCGAGTCACGCCCGCGGCCGACGCGGTGCGGCTCGCGGTGGCGTCCACACCGCCGCCGCCGTACACCGCAGTCATCTTCACCTCGGTCCGCACGCCGTTCGACGAGTCGGGGTACGGGGAGACCGCTGCGGCCATGGAGCGCCTCGCCGCCGAGCAGCCCGGCTATCTCGGGATCGAAAGCGCTCGGCACGGACTCGGCATCACGGTCTCGTACTGGGCCGGTCCGGCCGATGCGAAGGCGTGGAAGGCGGTTGCCGAGCACCGGCTGGCCCAGCGGCTGGGCCGGGAACAGTGGTACCGCTGTTACCGGGTCCGAGTCGCCACGGTGGACAGCGAGTA
>DATAQD010000074.1:0-5461 GCA_036264855.1 Jatrophihabitans sp.
GACCTCCGCCGCCGAGTCAGAGACCGTTCTTCAGCACGGGGCGTCCTTCCGGCCGACCCTGCAGAAGGAGGCGACCGGCAGCCACGCGCAGAAGTCGTCGGCCACCGTCAGCACCGTCACCGTCTCCGGCGACCTCGCCCGGGTGACCTTCACGATTCTTCAAGGCGGCGTGCCGCTACTGCCCAACACTCACGGCTTCGCAGTGCGCGAGAGCGGAATGTGGAAGGTCGCCGCGCAGACGTTCTGCGATCTGCTCGCCCTGGAAGGCACCGCACCGCCCGCCTGCAAGGACCCGGCGATCACCGCGCTGCCAAACTGACGCCGTGACCAGCGCCGTCAAGATCGCGGGAGGCCGGACGGTATCACGGCGGGCAGCGCTCACCACCGTTCTCGCGGTGCTCTTCCTGACCTTCCTGGACACCACGATCGTCAGCGTCACGCTCGGCGACCTCGAGACCGACATCTCGGCCGGGGTAATCCCGCTGCAGTGGGTGATCAACGCGTATTCGCTCGTCTTCGCCAGCCTGATGCTCATCGGCGGATCGCTCGCGGATCGGTTCGGGCGCAAGTGGGTGATGCTCGGCGGCGTCGTCATCTTCTGCGCCGGCTCGCTCATGTGCGCGCTCGCATCTGGAGTCGCCATGGTGATTGCCGGACGCGCGGTGATGGGGCTCGGCGCGGCCGCGTCGGAACCGGGGACGCTGTCGGTGATCCGGCAGCTGTATCCCCAACGCACTGAGCGGGCCCGCGCACTGGGCGCGTGGTCGGCGGTATCGGGGCTCGCGCTCGCGCTCGGCCCGGTCATCGGCGGCCTGCTGGTCGGAGCCGGAGGCTGGCGGGCGATCTTCTGGTTCAACCTGGTGCTGGGCGTCGTCCTCGCCGTCGCGGTGTTCGTGTTCGTGCCGGACAGTTCGGATCCGCGGGCCGGCCGCATCGACATCGCCGGCTTCGTCCTGGCTACTGCCGGTTTCGGGTGCGTGATCTTCGCCGCGATCTCCGGTGAGTACCAGGGCTACGGGACGACGGGGATCATCGCGCTGTTCGTGATCGGCGCGCTGTGCCTGGTGGCCTTCGTCCCGGTCGAGCGGCGCGTCCGCGCACCCATGCTGAATCTGAGTTACGTGCGCGAGCCGATCGTGGGTTCAGCGCTGTTCGCCGCGTTCGCGGTCTACTTCGGAGTGTTCG
Organism: Jatrophihabitans sp.; assembly: GCA_036264855.1. Classification (GTDB taxonomy): domain Bacteria; phylum Actinomycetota; class Actinomycetes; order Mycobacteriales; family Jatrophihabitantaceae; genus Jatrophihabitans. Next base: position 1,186 of record DATAQD010000074.1, read on the forward strand.
CGATCTTCTTCCTGACCGCGCTGTATCTCGACATCGGTCTGCTGTATTCGGGCTGGAAACTCGCCGGCATGTTCGCGCCGATGGCGGCCGCGATCGTCCTCGGCGGCGTCGCGGCCGGGCCGTGGGTGGCGCGGGCCGGCTCGCGACAGCCGCTGATGATCGGATGCCTGCTCGGCGCGGCGGGCACCGTGCTCGGCCGCTTCGAGATCGGCCACGGGTCGTCACTGACTTTCGGCGTCCTCGCGCTCGCTCTGGCGCTGGCCGGTCTGGGCTTCGGGATCACCGTCGTGCCCCTGACGTCCGCGGTGCTGTCGCATGTTCCGGCGAGGCACTCCGGTATGGCCGCCTCGGCGACCAACACCGCGCGTCAACTCGGTGCTGTGGTGGGCGTGGCCGTGCTGGGGGCGATCGTCAACGCGCACCTGACGACCGCGGTCAACGATCAGTTCTCCGGCCCGACGCTGGCCGGCGCCCGGGCGGCGATCCTGAAGATTCTCGAGACGGGCGGCAATGCGGGCTCGTTCACCCTCGATGACATTCCTCCGGCGTTCGTCCTCGCATTCCTCGACGGCGTCAAGCTCGCCCTGCTCGTCGCGACCGTCCTGATCGTGCTGGCCGGGATCGCCGCGGCGATGGTCCGCGAGCCGCCGGTGCTGGACGAGGAAGACGTCAGCTGACCTCGACCGGAGCGACGTCGGCCGGATCGGCTCCGCCCAGGACCGCGAGCAGCGGGTCGGCGTAGCGGGTGAGCTTCATCGGACCGACCCCGGAGATCTGGGCCAGGCCGGAGCGGCTCTGCGGGCGGGCATCGGCGATGGCTACGAGCGTGGCGTCGCTGAACACGACGAACGGTGGCACGCGCTGCGCCTCGGCCTGGGCTTTGCGCCAGGCCCGCAGGCGGCCGAACAGCTCGGCGTCCTCGGCGTCGTGAGCCTTGGGCTTGGCCTTGGCCCGGGGATTGACGGGCCGCGGGGTGCTCGGGCGCAGCCCGTCGAGGAACCGGCTCGGTCGACGACCGCGTCGCTGGCCGGCGCTGCGGGCCAGTGCCCAGGACAGCGCGAGATGCTCGCGCGCCCGGGTGATGCCGACGTAGAGCAGGCGGCGTTCCTCGTCGATCTGGGCCGGCGTGGTGGCGTGCTGGATCGGCAGCGTGGAGTCGGTGAGCCCGACGAGGAACACCGCGTCCCATTCGAGACCCTTGGCCGAATGCAGCGATGCGAGCGTCACGCCTTGCACGGTCGGCGCGTGCTGGGCGCTGGCCCGCTGATCGAGTTCGGCGACCAGTTCGGCCAGCTGGGCGTCGGGGTTGGTGGCGAGCAGGTCGTCGGCGAGGGTGACGAGGGCGGCGAGGGACTCCCACCGCTCGCGAGTCGCGCCGCCGGGTGGGACGCTGTCGGCGTGCCAGCCCAGGCTGGAGAGCACGCCGCGCACGGCATCCGGCAGGGCCGAGTCGGCGTCGCCCCCGCCGCGGGCCGCGCCCCGGAGCAGCAGCCGGGCTTCGCGGATCTCGGGACGGTCGAAGAACCGCTCACCTCCGCGCAGCACGTACGGGACCCCGATCTGCGAGAGCGCCTGCTCGTAGACCTCGGACTGCGCGTTCACCCGGAACAGGATGGCGATCTCGGACGGGGGCGTGCCGGCGTCGACGAGGACGCGGCACCGCGCGGCGACTTGCGCGGCCTCGGCCGGCTCGTCGTCGAATTCGCTGAAGGTGGGCAGCGGCCCGTCGGAGCGCTGGCCGACGAGGGTCAGCGCGGCGTCGCCTGAGCTGCGCACGAGCGAATTCGCCAGAGCCACCACCTGTGGTGTCGAGCGGTAGTCACGGTGCAGGCGAACGACGACGGCGCCGGGGAACCGGCGGCGAAACCCCAACAGGTGCTCGGGCGTCGCACCGGCGAAGGAGTAGATCGTCTGATTGGCGTCGCCAACCACGCACAGGTCGTTGCGGTCGCCGAGCCAACCATCGAGTAGGCGCTGTTGCAGGGGCGAGACGTCCTGGTACTCGTCGACGACGAAGTGCCGGTAGCGGCTACGGATTTCTTCGGCGACGTCGGGCAGCTCCTCCATCGCTCCCGACATGATCAACAGCAGGTCGGCGAAGTCGATGAGGCCCGAGCGGTGTTTGGTCTGCTCGTACTCCGCGTACACCTTCGCGACCGTCTCGGAGGTCATCGTGGTCTCGCGGCCGGCGTCGCGGGCGCGCTGCGGGTAGTCGTTGGGCGTGGCCAGCACCGACTTGGCCCAGTCGATCTCGGCGGCGAGGTCGCGCAGCTCGGCGCGGTCGACGCGGATGCGCAGCCGGGCGGCCGCGTTGCCGACCACGCGCAGCGGCTTGTCGAGCACGTCGGGCATCCCGCCGCCGATGATCCGGGGTGCGAAGTACTGAAGCTGGCGCAACGCCGCGGCGTGGAACGTGCGGGCCTGTACCCCGTGAGCGCCCAGCGTGCGCAGGCGGGTGCGCAGTTCACCGGCGGCGCGGGCGGTGAAGGTGACCGCGAGCAGCTGCGAGGGCGGGATCGTCTCGGTGCGGACGGCGTAGGCGATGCGGTGCGTGATCGCGCGGGTCTTGCCGGTGCCGGCGCCGGCGAGGATGCAGACCGGACCGCGCACCGCCTCGGCGGCGGCGCGCTGCTCGGGGTCGAGCCCGGCGAGCACTCTGTCGGCATCCTGCACGGAGACCGATCCTGCCAGCGGACTCCGACGCTTGCGGGGCGTGGGTGGGCATACCCCTTGATGACTGGGCGCACCGCAACCCGATACGGGGCCCGGAATGCCTATGGATAACTCCGTGTTGCAGGAAAAGGACCTCGACGAAGGGCAACTGCACAGATGTTGACGATGTACACGACCGGCTGGTGCGGGTACTGCGTGCGCCTCAAGAGCGGGTTGGAGCGCGAGGGCATTCCCTACGACGAGGTCAACATCGAGGCCGAACCGGATGCTGCCGAGCTGGTCATGGAGGTCAACGGGGGCAACCGAACGGTTCCGACCGTCCTGTTCCCCGACGGGACCGCGATGACGAACCCCAGCGTGCGGCAGGTCAAGGAGAAGCTCGCCGCTTGAGCTGGCAGACCCTCGCCCCGGCTGAGGTGCCGCTTCGGCTTGCCGACTGGCTCGCCAGCGACCACGGTGTGATCCGACTGGCCGTTGACGGTCCGGACTGCAGCGAACCGGCCCAACTGGCCCAGGCCATCGTCGGACCGCTGCGGGCGCTGGGGCGCCCGGTGATCCACATCCAGGCATCATCGTTCTGGCGCGACGCTTCGCTGCGGCTCGAGCACGGGCGCCACGATTGCGAGTCGTATCCGACCTGGCTGGATGCTGACGCCCTGCGCCGCGAGGTCCTCGAACCCGCCGTCCACGCGGCTTCGGTCCTGCCGTCGCTTCGCGATCCGGTTACGAATCGCTCCACCCGCGAACCAGCCCGCCCGGTCGAGCCGCAGACCGTCCTGGTGGTCAGCGGGTCACTCCTGCTCGGGCGGGGGCTGCCGTTCGACCGGACCATCCACCTGGTCATGTCGCCCGTCGCCCGCGCGCGCCGGACACCGGCTGAAGAGGCGTGGACGCTGCCGGCTTTCGACGCCTATGACGAGGCGGTCCGGCCGGCCGAGATCGCCGACGTGGCGATCAGGGTCGACCGGCGATACCCGGCCGTGCGCGGCTTGCGCTGACGCCCGATCAGGCCAGTGTGTCGTCGTAGCTGGCCGTCATCGAGCCACCCGCCGAGCCGGTGTTGACCACGCCGGTCGGCTCGATCAGGACCGCTCGGACCTCGTGCTCGGCGAGCGGGCTGTGCTCGACGCCCTTGGCTACGACGAACAACTCCCCCGGCCTGAGGACGACCTCCCGGTCGCGCAACCGGATCATCAGCACGCCCTCGAGAACGAGAAACAGCTCGTCGGTGTCCGCGTGCTCGTGCCACGGAAACTCACCCTCGAGCCGGACGACCTTCACCTCGTAGTCGTTGACGCGGGCGACGACCTTTGGCGACCACAGCTCGGTGAAGTGCGTGAACCGCTCGGCCAGGTTAACAACCTCGTTGCTCATGACTGCACCGTAGCCACGGGTTTGACTTGAATTGCGGTAGGCAAACCCGTGGGCCGCGATCGTCGTCGACGACTTGGTATCGGTCGACCCGTGGACCCCGCGGATCGAGATCCGCGGTCCCGCCGAGGCGCTGGACTCGGGCGGCAAGTCTCTCGGCCCGGGTTCGGGGACGCGATGATCCGCATCCATCCGGAGCGCATGAACAGCTTCGGCCTGAACGACGCTGAAT
>DATAQD010000075.1:0-6206 GCA_036264855.1 Jatrophihabitans sp.
GTCGCCGCTGAGCGGCCTGAGTTGGTCACCCTGCTCTGACGCACCACGGAATCCGTGCCGGATGTGGTCGAACATCCACACGTCGTGGTTCGGGACGAAGTGGTCCCAGTCGTGCGCACCGAACCAGATCGTGGCGTGCGCGAACACCGGCGCGGCGTCGCGGTCGAAGAGCCAGCCGCAGTGGTCGGCATGCAGGTGGGTGCAGACGACGTCGGTGACCTGTGCTGGGGTGACGCCGACTGCCCGCAGGCCCAGCAGGAGCTGTCCGCCGATGAGCAGTCGGCGTGGGCCGTCGTCGCGCATTGCCGGCCCCATCCCGGCGTCGACGAGGATCGTCCGGTCCCCGGTCCTGACCAGGAAGCAGCCGATGGGTAGCCAGGCCATGCCGTGAGCTGTGAACAGGTCCTCGTGCCCGTCAGGCCGCGCATGCTCCCCGAAGTACGCCGGCGATGCCCGGAACGTCCCGTCGGACACGGGGTGGACGTCGATGTCGCCTACGAGCATCTTCGGCTCCCCACGAGGTGTTGACTGGCCGGCCCGAAGGCTGGCGCGACGACGGTCCGATTGCCTCCTGTGGCATGTTGCACCCTCCGCGCCAACGGCTCACCTTGATCATTCGCAAGCGGTTGCGGGCTCACACCCGACTCGACCATGCGGGGTGCCGTTCCAATGCACCCGACGCACCCACCTGCGCCGGTCATGACCTTGCCGCACGGGCGCGCAGCCCGACGGAGATGGCGCGCCTACAGCTGGGTACGCGAGCCGCCAGGAGGAGCTGGGCGAATGCCTGGAGTAGGAGCCCGCCGCGCCCCGCTGGGGCCAGGACCAGGTCTGGATCGGCGCGCGGTCCAGCCGTCCCGGGTGAACCGCGCCAACCGGGTCGACGGCCGGCCGATGGCCAGTAGGAGGTGGGGGTGGAGGGCGATTCCACCCGGGCTCGACCCGTGGGCTGACGTGCGCGGCGGGTGGGATCCGGACAGTTGTCGGCATGACCTTCACCGAATACGTCCTGAACTTCGCACTCGTGGGTCTGGTCGCCCTGCAGGTCCGTGGCATCACGGTGACCAAGGCCGCGCTGCTGTTCCCGGTGGTCATGACGCTGTGGGTCGCGACGTCGCTGCTCAAGTCGATCCCGACGGCCGGCAACGACCTGGTACTCGAGGTCGGCGGCGCCGTCGCCGGCGCGACCCTGGGCGCACTGGCAGCGCTGGCGACGGCGGTGACCTGCCGCGGTAGGACCGCGGTCGCCAAGGCCGGGGTCCTCGCGGCGCTGCTGTGGGTGGCCGGGATCGGCGCGCGGGTCGGGTTCTCGCTTTGGGTCGGCCACGGCGGCGCGGCGACGGTCCGCGCGTTCAGCCTCGCCCACCGCATCACGGGCGGTCCGGCGTGGGGGACCGCGTTCATCTTGATGGCGCTGGCCGAGGTCGTCACCCGTACCGGCGTTATCTACGTCAAGACCCGCCGAAGCGGCGCGGTCATCGAGCGCGGCGGCCTGATTCGCCGCTTCGTCACGGGCTGACCGGCTCATCAGCTGCGATCTGGTGAGAACATGAGCGGCATGAGGCCGGTGAGGCGGCTTCGCTTCCTTCGCTCGAGCGGACTGGGCGGCGCGGTGCGCGTCGCCCAGGTCGTCGGTCTGGCCGCACTGCTGTGGGCGAGCGCGTCCGAGCACCACTCCGACGGATCGCCCCGGGTGCCGGTCGCGCTGCTGGCCGTGACGGCGGTGGCGTGGGGCGCGTGGTTGGCCACAACGCGCGCGAGCGAGCCCGTGCCCGTCATCTGGCTGGCGCTCGCGGTCCTCGCCGGCGCCGGCGGCGCGATCGGCGGCCTGGCGCCGGTGGGCATCGCCTTCCCTGCGGTTGCGGTGATCGCCGCGGCGACGCGGGTCGGGGCACGGCTCACGGCTGCCATCGCGCTGATCGGCGCCGGCTCGTTGACGATCACGGTCCTCGCCGCCGGCAGCCCGCACGCAATCATCGCCGAGGGCCTGCTCGCGATGGCGGCCGCGCTGCTCGGCGGCGCCAGCCGGCGGCAGTACCACGACCGCGCGGCCCAAGCCGAACAGGTGCTCGCCGAACGCATCCGGGCCGACGCCGAACGCGATCGCGCCAGCGCGCTGGTCGAGCGCAACCGCATCGGGCGCGAGGTGCACGACGTGCTCGCCCACTCCCTCGGCGCGCTATCGGTCCAGCTCGACGCCGCCGACGCCGTGCTCGAGTCGGGCGGCGACACGGTGCGAGCACGCGAACTCGTGCAGCAGGCTCGTCGCCTCGTCGTGGGCGGGCTGGCCGAGACCCGCAAGGCCGTGCACGCGCTACGCGAGGACCCGGTCGCGCTCGGCGAGCAGCTCGCCGCGCTCGCCGCGACCGACGGCGCGCAGCTGACCCTGGTCGGCGCCGACCGCAGGTTGACGCCTGACGTCGAGCACGCGCTTTACCGCGCGGCGCAGGAGGCGCTGACCAATGCGCGCAAGCACGCGCCCGGCGCTCCGGTGACGCTGCGTCTGGATTACGGCCCGAGGGCGACCGTCCTCGTCGTCGCGAACGGACCTTGCCCGGGCACGCGAGACGCGAGCCCGCTGAGCCAGACCGGCGCGGGTCTTGGTCTGCGCGGCATGCGTGAACGCATCGAGTCGCTCGGCGGCGACGTCTGCGCCGAGCCGCACGAGCGCGGCTGGACGGTCCGCGCGTCGGTGCCGACGTGAGGGTGGTGGTCGCCGACGACCAGGCCGCCGTGCGCGAGGGCCTGGTGACCCTGCTGTCGACGATGCCTGACATCGAAGTCGTCGGATCGGCAGTCGACGGTGAGCAGGTGGTTGGGATGGTCGCCCGGTCCGCTCCCGACGTCGTGCTGATGGACCTGCGCATGCCCGGCCTAGACGGCGTCGAGGCAACGCGCCGCATCAGGACCGTGCATCCCGGCACGCAGGTCGTCGTGCTCACCACCTATGCCGACGACGAATCCATCCTCGACGCGCTACGCGCCGGCGCGATCGGCTACCTCACCAAGGACGCCGGCCGGGATCACATCCGCCGCGCCATCGAAGCCGCCGCCGCCGGGCAGGCCGTCCTCGACCCCGCGGTGCAGGCCCGCCTCGTCGCGATCGCCCGCCAGCCGACTGCTGAGACGACGCTGCCTGACGGGTTGACCGACCGCGAGGCCGAGGTGCTGCGCCTGATCGCCTCCGGCATGTCCAACGGCGAAATCGCCGGGCAGCTGTTCGTCAGCGCCGCGACCGTCAAAACCCACGTTAACCACATCTTCGCCAAGACCGGCAGCCGAGACAGAGCGCAGGCGATCGCGTACGCCCACGGGCACGGTCTCGCCAGGTCGACCTAGAACGCGCGGTTCCCAGGCCCGATACCGACCAGGCCGACGGCGACACCCGAGAGCGAAGGCTAGTTCGGGGTGGCGGGTGGCGAAGCCGCCATCACGGCTGGGCGAGACGTAGAGCGACAGCCCATGTTTCCAGGCGGCGAGGTTGAGTCGTCGGCGCCCGGTCCGGTAGGTCGGGATCCCGTAGGACAGCGTCACCTCGGCCGCCGGACAGGTAGTGATGATCAGCCGATGGAGGCGATCGAACACCGGCTGAAACTCGCTAGCGATCTGATCACGGTAGCCACGCACGGGGTCATCCATCACGCCAGTCTGGCCGCTCTGGATGGACCGGTTCGGGGGTTGGCAACAGGGCGCGAGCGGCGCGGACGCAGAAGTACACCGTCGCGGGGAGGGCGACCAGCGCGCCGCTCAACGGGAAGCCAACCCCGCTGGTCCCGTTCTGGACGGCTTGGTCGGCCGAGGCGATCGCGAGCCCGGCGGTGCCGGCGGCGAAGGCGGCTGCGCCCAGCGCGTCGACCAGTCCGGCGGGCAGGAGGGACGGGGAGCTCGTGTGCCGATGCAGGGCGAGGTAGCCGAGCAGCACCAGCAGCCCGACCAGCCCGGCGACCACCCGCAGGACGACCGCGTCGTCTGCGGTCTCGTTGACGGGCGCACCCTGGAACGGGGACAGGGTGACCCCGCCGACGAACGAGCGGCCGAACCAGACGTTCATGACCAGCGCGACGAGCCCGCTGATACCCACGGCGACGAGCCCGCAGCCGGTCAGGAACAGCGCGGCGCGCAGCGTCTCGGACACGAGAGCGACCAATGATCGCCGCACCGTGGCGCGCACGATCGGCGCCACGGGGCCGAACCGGCGGACCGCTTCGGTCTCGGCTTCCTGCCGGGACATGCCGCTGGCCTGCAGTTCGGTCGCTGTCGCGTGCAGGTGGTCACTGGCCTCGTCCAGCAGTCGCCGCGTCGTCCGCGCGTCGGCGCGCGTGCGACGCAGCAACTCGTCGAGGTAATCATCGATCGGCGTGGGGCTCACATGATCACCGCCCGCATGCTCGCGACGAAGCCCTGCCACTCGCGTCGCTGGGTTGCGAACTCCTTGCGGCCGCGCGGGGTCAGCGTGTACGTCCGCCGCCGCCGTCCCTGCGCCACGTCGACCGAGCTGTCGACGAGGCCGGCCTGCTCCAGCCGGTGCAGCGCGGGGTAGATCGTGCCCTCCGCCAGGTCGAACTCGCCGTCGCTGCGCTCGCGCAGCGACGCGATGATCGCGTACCCGTGCGCCGGTCCGCGGCGCAGCACGCCCATCAGCAGCAGATCCACATTGTTCTTCAACGACCCGCTCGACATGCCTAGATAGTCTAGGGATAGCGTCCCTAGGTGTCGAGCGTGATTTGTCGGCGATCATGGTGGTCTGCGAGGGGCGCGATCAGCCGGATCGTCGTCGAGGTCAGAATCTGCGGCCACGGGCACCGCCTCGGCCCGGCCACGGCTGGATGAACAGGAAGGTCGCTCGTGTTGTCCGGCCCGCCCTCCGGGCTGAAGTCCCATGATCACCAAGCCCTAGTGTGATCGTTATGAGACGTCAGCTCGCGGCGGTCGGAATCAGCGCACTGGTCCTGGGCTTGACGGGTGTGGTTCCCTCCGCCCGAGCCGAGGGTCGAGCTGATCACGGCATCAGAACCGTCGGCATGGTCGGAGCTCACCGCACCACCACGCAGCTCGCGGCCGCGGCGGCGCTCCATCCCGGACACTCCAGCCAGGCCCTACCGGTGCGGCGAAGTGGCGTCGCCAAGTCCACGAACCCCGACGCGCTCGGGACGCCGCGCGCCGCCCTCCGCTCGGTCGGCCCAGGTGCCGCGGTCACGAACCCGCAGTCGTTCAATGGGCCCGGCCTGGAGGCGGATGTGTTCCCTCCGGACACTCAGGGCGACGTCGGCCCCAACCAGTTCTTCATCACGCTCAACAGCCGGTTCCGTACCTACACCAAGGCCGGTATTCCGGACCGGGTGATCGACCAGACGCCCGAGGCCTTCTTCGCGCCGGCGATGTCGCCGCTGCCCGCCCCGCCGGACGACTGCAACGTGGCATCGGACCCACACGTTCGATACGACCGGCTGTCGCAGCGTTGGTTCATCGTGATGATCGACGTCCCCGGCTGCACGGGTAGCCTGCCCAACCGCGTCATGATCGCGGTCTCCGACACCGCTACGCTCACCGCCCAGACCGTCTGGACGTTCTTCCACATCGCCGCACCCGCGGGGTCGTTCGCCGACTACCCAACCCTCGGCATCGACGCCAATGCGCTCTACATCGGCGTGAACGACTTCGCCGCGGCCACCGGCACCTTCGCCGAGTCGGACGGGTACGTCGTGCAAAAGTCGTCGGTTCTCGGCGCCGGCCCGATCGTCTCGACGCGCTTCACGTTGGCCACCGGAGCCGGGCCGGGGCCGTTCACGCCGCAGGGTGTCGACGACCCGTACGACGCCGACGCCAACGGGTACTTCCTCGGTGTCGATAACGGCGAGTTCAGCACGCTCGATCTGGTCCGGATATCCGACCCCGGTGGGACGCCGTCGGCCGCCACGCTGCCGTTCAGCGTCCCGTCGACCGCCTCGCCCCTGCCGGTCCCGCATCAGGGCAACACCGCCGGCGCCAACGGCTTCCTCGACGCGGTGGACGACCGTCTCTATGAGGCGACGATGACCGCCGACGGGCACATTTGGACCGCCCATAACATCGGCGTCAATGCGTCCGGCGTGGCCAGCAATGCCACCCGCGACGGCTCGCGCTGGTACGAGATCAATCCCGCAACGGGACCGAGCCTCGCCCAGAGCGGCACGATCTTCGACAGCGCGGCGACCAATCCGACGTTC
>DATAQD010000089.1:0-3319 GCA_036264855.1 Jatrophihabitans sp.
CCTTCTGGACCTGCTTGGCCAGCGAGTTGGCGACCGCCTTGGCGATCAGCGTCTTGCCGCAGCCGGGGGGACCGTAGAGCAGGATGCCCTTCGGCGGGCGCAGCTGGTGCTCGCGGAACAGGTCGGCGTGCAGGAACGGCAGCTCGACGGCGTCCCGAATGGCTTCGATCTGCTTCGACAGGCCGCCGATGTCGGTGTAGTCGATGTCCGGGACCTCTTCGAGGATGAGTTCCTCGACCTCGCTCTTGGGCACCCGCTCGTACGCGTACGAGGACCGGGTCTCGAGGAGCAAGGAATCGCCGGACCGCAGCGGCTTCTCACGCAGGATGTCGGCCAGGAAGACGACGCGCTCCTCGTCGGTGTGCCCGATCACCAGCGCGCGGTCGCCGCCGTCCAGGATCTCCTTGAGCATCACGATCTCGCCGGTGCGCTCGAAGCCGCGCGCGGCGACGACGTTCATCGCCTCGTTGAGCATGACCTCCTGGCCGTGCTTGAGTTCGTCGTGCTGGACCTCGGGCGAGACCGCGACCCGCAGCTTGCGTCCGGCGGTGAAGATGTCGACGGTGCCGTCCTCGAACGCTTCGAGGAACACGCCGTAGCCGCTCGGCGGCTGCGCAAGGCGGTCGATCTCCTCCTTGAGGCTGACCATCTGGTCGCGGGCCTCGCGCAGCGTGTCGGCGAGGCGGTCGTTGCGGTCGGTCAGGGCGGCGACGCGGGCCTGGGCCTCGGCGAGGCGATCTTCGAGCAGGCGCATGTGGCGCGGCGATTCGGACACCTTCGCCCGCAGCAGTTCGAGTTCCTGCTCGAGGAACGCGGTGCGGCGCCGCAGATCTGCGTCGCCTTGCCCGCGCGGAATGTCCGGTCCGCTACGCGGCTCATGAGCCATTGCGGCCACCTCCCGATCTCCTGGAGTGTTCGCGAAATCCCACCCTACACACGCGAGCGACTCCTTCCTGGCATCTACCCTGTGAACAGATAGCCAGCCAATCCCGGCGGTATTACCAAGGAGTTTCCAACCCGTGAGCGACGCGCTTCGTGTGTGGATCGATCAAGACCTCTGCACAGGTGACGGGCTGTGCGTCCAGTACGCGCCCGAGGTCTTCGAGTTCGACGTGGACGGGCTGGCGTACGTCAAGGACGGCTCGGGCGAGTTGCTCGCGACCCCAGGTGCGCGAGCGGACGTCCCGGCCCCGCTGCGCCTGGACGTGATCTCCTCGGCGAAGGAATGCCCCGGCGATTGCATCCACGTCGTCCGTCAGGACGATGGCAGCGAGGTGGCCGGCCCCGACGCCTGAGTCAGGGCAGGTCGGGCCGGAACGCGCCGTCGGCCGGCGCTGCGACCTCGGTCTCCGGGCCCTTGGCGGGCCGGCGCTGCCGGGCCGGGGCGGTAACGCCGGGGGCCAACCGGCGCGCGGACACCAGAAACGCCGTGTGCCCGATCATCCGGTGCTCCGGTCGCACGGCCAGACCCACGACGTGCCAGCCTCGCTGGAGGTTCTCCCAGGCCGCCGGCTCGGTGTATCCCCCTTCGGCGCGCACTGCCTCGACCAGGCGCGAGAGCTGGGTGGTCGTCGCCACGTACCCGATCAGGACCCCACCCGGCCGCAGCGCCGCCGTGACGGCAGGCAATACGTCCCACGGGCTCAGCATGTCGAGGACCACCCGGTCGACGGCCTCGTCGGGTGGGTGGCCGGTGACATCGGCGCGCCGCAGCGTCCAATTCTCCGGACGGTCGACGAAGAAGGTCTCGACGTTGCGCACCGCGACGTCCGCGTGTTCATCCCGGTTCTCGTAGGACAGGACGCGCCCGGTGGGGCCAACGGCCCGCAGCAGCGAACAGGTCAGCGCGCCCGATCCCGCGCCGGCCTCGAGCACGGTGATGCCCGGGCAGATGTCGCCCATCGCAATGATCTGGGCGGCGTCCTTCGGGTAGATCACCGCCGCCCCGCGGGGCATCGAGAGGACGAAGTCCACAAGTAAGGGGCGCAGCGCGAGGTACTGCGTTCCGGACGTCGAACCGACCACGGTGCCCTCCAGGGCGCCGATCAACGAGTCGTGCTCGATGGCGCCGCGGTGGGTGTGGAACTGCTTCCCGGCGGTGAGGGTGACGGTGTGCAGGCGCCCCTTGGGGTCGGACAGCTGGACGCGCTCACCGGCCTCGAACGGACCGGATCCTGGGGCAGGGCTCACGCCACGCCTTTCTGTGCTCTCACGTGCTGGGCGTGGGCCGCGATTGCGGGCCCTGCAGCCGCACAGCGAAGTCTCGCGTGGCGATGATGCCCGCCGGGCTCCCGTCCGCGCGCACCACCAGGTACTCGTGGGCCGGAGTGGCACGCATCCGCTGGAGCAGGGCTGGGGCGTCGAGCCCGTCCGGGATCATGAGGCCAGGTTCCATCGGCCGGGCGACGTCGACAACGGGGGTCCAGGGGCGGCGATCGGGCGGCACGCCGCCGATCAGTGACTCGTCGACGATCGCGCTCGGCCGTTCGCTCGAATCCACCAGCACGATGCCGCGCGCGTTGCCGTTCCACGCCCGCCGCAGGGCTTCGGCGACCGTGAGATCGGCCGGCACGAACAGTCCGGGGCGCAGCAACTCGGTCACGTCGACCTCAGGCAGCTTGGAGAACAGCCCGGCGACGCGCAAGGACTGGGTTGCGCCGAACCAGAGGTAGGCGGCCAGCGCGACACTGAAGATGCCCGCGCCGAAGCCCAGCGACGTCCGGTCGGCCAGCAGGCCGAAGCCGGCAACGACGACGGCGACCACGCGTCCCGCCCACGCCGCCACGCGGGTTCCGTTGACCTGCGAGACGCCGAAGGCGCAGACCGTGGCGCGCAACAGCCGGCCGCCGTCGAGGGGCAGGCCGGGCAGCAGGTTGAAGGCCGCCAGCACGAGGTTGCTCCACCACAGCAATCCCAGCAGGGCCGTGCTCAGCTGTCCGGCCGGCGACGCGTCGTAGCCGATCCACGCGGCGCCGGCGATCAGGAGCGAGACGAGCGGCCCGGTGGCGGCGATGAGCAGTTCGTCGCGAGGACGGCTCGGCTCGTCCTCGATCTCGGACACCCCGCCGAGCGCGAAGAGGACGACCCGCCGGACGGGGTGTCCGAGCGCCAGGCTCACGAGGGTGTGTCCGAGCTCGTGGGCGAGGATGCACAGCCCGAACAGGATCGAGAAGCCCAGCGCCGCGAGGTAGGCGGTGCTGCCGCTGACACTGGGGACGGCCTCGTTGACAATCGGGCCGTAGATCACGGTGAGCAGCAGGCCGACGATCAACCACGACGGCGCGACAAGCACCGGAACGCCCCGAATTCGCCCGAGTTG
>DATAQD010000112.1:0-8777 GCA_036264855.1 Jatrophihabitans sp.
CGCCCCGAGGTCCTCGCCCAGCTGCCAGGCCACGCCGAGCGCTCGAGTGTTGGGATGGGCGGCGAGCACCGCGCCCGCGTCACCGCTGCCGGCGGCCTCGCTGGCCGCGGCGCGAAGGATCAACGAATGCCGGGGTCCGGCCTGCGCGGCGGCCTCGAGCGCCGCGCCCGGGCGGGCACCGGCCTGCAGTTCGGCGACGATCACGCGAACCGCAGCGAGGAGATCGGCCCGGTCGGCCACGAGCGCGCGCTGCGCCACCGCGCCGCGCACCAGCACCCATCCGGCCCCGGCGACGGCGGCACCGGCCGCCCCCAACCACACGCCACCGGCCCACCCGGCCGCGGCCACCCAGAGGGCTGAGCCCGGCGCGGCCACGACCGCCACCGGCACCCGCCGCGGACCTTGCGCCTGCCCCGGGGCCGACGAAAGGCGGCCGGCGCCGGCCAGGAGCTCGGCGCGGCGGGCGGCCCGGGCGGGCGGGGCGGTGGCCGCGACGGCGCCGGCCAGCGCCAACCACCCGAGCGGATTCATGCCGCAACCCCCCGCGCGCGCAACAGGCTGCGCAACCCGGGGCCACCTTCGCGTTCGCCCTCGTGCGCCGTCCACGCCGACTGGACGACGAGTTCGTCCGCGCTCCGCGACAGCAACCCGATCTCGGCGACGAGGCGCCGGGCGTCCGGCCCGCGGCGCAGGTGCACGACCAGGTCGACCGCGCTCGCCACCAGGCTGGTCACGGCCGGGGCCGGCAGCCCGGCCAGCGCGCCCAGAGCGGTGAACCGGGCCGGGACATCGGCCGCCGAGTTCGCGTGCAGGGTCGCGGCGCTGCCCTCGTGTCCGGTGTTGAGCGCGACGAGCAGTTCGACCATCTCGGCGCCCCGGAACTCGCCCACAACCAGCCGGTCGGGTCGCATGCGCAGCGCCTGCCGCACCAACTCGCGCGCTCCGATCGCCCCGGCGCCCTCGACGTTCGGGGCGCGCGCGACCAACCGGACCACATGCGGGTGATCGATCACCAACTCCGGCGCATCTTCGATCACGAGCAGCCGTTCGGTGGGCTGCAGCTCCCCGAGGAGGGCACCGAGCAGGGTCGTCTTGCCGGTACCGGTCCCGCCCGTGATCACCAAGGCCAGCCGGCCGGCCACGGCGGCCCGAAGCACCTCGGCGATCTGGGGCGGCATGGCGCCGAGGGCCACCAATCCGTCGAGGTCGTGCCGGCGGCGGCCCAGCACGCGCAGCGAGATCGTCGTGCTCGGCACGACCGGTGGCAGCACCGCATGCAGCCGGGTGCCGTCGGGCAACACGGCGTCGGCGTACGGCATCGCGTCGTCGAGACGACGGCCGGCGCTGGCGGCGAGGCGCTGGGCCAGCCGCCGGACCGCCGCGTCGTCGGTGAACGTCACCCCGGTGCGCTCCATCCCGCACCCGCGGTCGAGCCACACCGAGTCAGGCGCGTTCACGAGGACGTCCGTGACACCAGCCGTGGCGAGGAGCGGCTCCAGCGGCCCGGCGCCGTGCAGTTCGGCCTCGACGTCGCGGCGCAGGCCGGCGAAGACCGCGTCGTCCACGATGCCGCGAGACTCGGCCCGGACCGCGTCGTCGAGACCGGCGGGCTCGGCGACGAGCCGGCGCCGCACCCGGTCGACGAGGTCGGACCTGGACTCGCTCATCGCCGCGCCAGCGCGTGCCGGCCGGTCGGCCAGCCGCGCAGCCCGTCGAGCACCCCGCCGGCCACCCGCGCGGCAGACCGCGGCAGCCGGCGCGGATCAAGCGCCGGAATCGCCGCGCGCAGGCCGGGCAGCACGCCGAGCAGCGGCGCCCCCACCAGTTCGGCCGCATCGCCGGGACCGACGTCGCCGCGCCGGACGACCACGCCGATCGGCAGTTCGGGAAGGGCCCCGGCGACGGCGTGGGCGGCGACGAGCCCGCTGACGTCGGCCCGGGCGAGCACCACCACCAGCTCGCAGTGCAGCAGCGCAGCCGCGCGCTCGGCACACGAGCCGCGCGGCAAATCGACGATGACCGGTCCGGCTCGCGCCGCCGTCCGCAGCACCTGGGACACCGCGTCAGCGTCCAACTCCGGGCAGTCCGCCGCGAGCACCGCGCAGCGTCCCCACCGCGGCAACCCGTCGACGAGCGCGGACGGCTCGAGCCGCCCACCTGCCAGGCGAAGCCCCGACCACCGCGCACCAGGTGCGGATTCGACACCGAGAGTGACGTCGATCCCGCCGCCGCCGACGTCCACGTCGACGAGGACGGACGGGCCTGCCACCCCGGCGAGCACGGCCGCGAACGCCGACGCACCGACGCCGCCGCTGCCCCCGACGACGCCGATCACCGGGCCCAGGTGACCGTCCATGCATCGAGCAAACCAAGCCGCAGCCCGCCGCGGCCGGCCGGCGCGACGATCTGTGGACGAGCGGCCCGCCTGTGGACGGCGGGCTTGACACGGCCCGTCGAAAGGCTCGCAGCGTAGGGAATCCGTATCCTCGGCACCGTGGCTTCGGCACCGGCGCGCACCGCGGCGTTCTTCGATCTCGACAAGACCATCATCGCGAAGTCGAGCGTGCTGGCCTTCGGACGGCCGTTCTACCAAGGCGGGCTGATCAACCGCCGGGCCGTTCTGCGCAGCGCCTACGCCCAGTTCATGTTCGCCCTCGCCGGTGCCGACCACGACCAGATCGAACGGATGCGGGCCTACCTCACGAGCATGTGCGCGGGGTGGGACGTCGCACAGGTTCGCGAGATCGTCTCCGAGACGCTGCACGAGATCATCGACCCGATCGTCTACGACGAAGCCGTCGACCTCATCGGCATGCACAAGGCCGCCGGGCGCGATGTCGTCATCGTGAGCACTTCGGGCGAGGAGGTCGTCGGGCCGATCGGCGCGATGCTCGGTGCCGACCACGTCATCGCCACACAGATGGTCGTCGAGGACGGCAAGTACACCGGCGAGATCGGTCGCTACGCCTACGGACCGGAGAAGGCGGCCGCCCTGCTCGTGCTCGCCGACGAGCGCGGCTACGACCTGAGTGGCAGCTACGCCTACTCCGACTCGGTCACCGACGTCCCGATGCTCGACGTGGTCGGGCACCCGTACGCCGTGAACGCCGACCGCGGGCTGCGCAAGATCGCCGCCGAGCGGGAGTGGCCGCTGCTGACCTTCTCCAACGCCGTGCCGCTGCGCGCACGGATCGCCGGCATGCGCCCCGAGCATCCGGTGGTTTCGGCGACGGTCGTCGGCGCCGGGGTGGCCGCGGCCGGCCTCGTCTGGTTCGCGACCCGGCGCCGCGCGGCCCGCGCCTGATCACCGAACAGCGCCTGATCACCGGACAGAACGCGAAAGCCGGACCTCTAGGACACGCCGAAGCTCTCTTGCGTGGGACGCGGTGCAGGCGTCCAATAGCGACACGGACAGTGGACGTCGATGGCGGTCTAGCCCCCAGCGGACGCGGTCCCGCACGGACGAGAGGGCACCCACGCGGCGATCCCACCACGCACAGGTGAGTCGACGCGGGACTGCGGCACCGCTACCGGAATGTCCGGAGCCTCTGACCAGTGCCAAGGACCGCGTCTGACGTAACGCAGGGCACGCCTGGTAACCCGCCGCCCGCGCCTCGACGACGGCGCCGCCTCACGGGCGGCGCCGTCGCCCTTTGGGCCCGAACTCCTCAGCCGCGCGCGATTGCCTCACAGATCGCGGTGGCCTCTCGCGCCCCGGCGACCAAGGCGTCGGCGCAGTGCACCAGCCACTGGGCGATGCCCTCGGGCGTTGCCGTCCGATACGCGGCGAGGGCCGCGTCGTAGTCGGCCCGCAGCTCGCGGTGGCCCGCTTCGACCACGACCAATGACTTCGGATCGAGACCGCGCTCGATAAGCGTCAACCGCACGGCGGCGCGGGCGACGAGGCCGGACGCGGGGACGAAGGCGTCCAGACCGAGCAACTCGCCGTGCACAATTCCGGCGACCACCGCCGCGGGAGCGGCTGTCGCGGCCAGCACCGTGGCCAGCGTGTCGAGCCGGTCAGCCGTCCCGGCCGTGGGACGACCGAGGTCATCGGCGGCGACGAGGTCGGCGGCGGCCAACGCGTGCAGGCGGGCGAGGGCCTGGCGCGGTGCCCGGGTCCAGGTGTGGGCCAGCGAGCCGATCGCCGACTGCACCCGCAAGGCCCCCTGCACCACCGGGTCCTGAACGGCCGAGCCCGACCGGACAGCGTCCAGGGCGACCTCGTGCCCGGCCAGCCCGGCCGAGGCCCAGGCTCCGCGCAGCGACGACTCGGCCGACACATCGGCCGAGCGCCGCCGCAGGGTGCGGTTGCTCAGCAGCGCGTCGACCGCGCTCCGGGCGCGGGCGACGCCGTCGGTCACCCCCGGCAGGTCGAGCAGCGCAGCGAGCGGGTCGGTGGGCACGACCTCACAGGCTAGTGCTCTGGCCTCACACCGAGCTGATGCGGCCGGGGCAGATGGACTGGAATGATGCGGGCTACGCAGCATCCCTCGATGAAGGAGCCGAGACGTGACGGCGAGTCCCATACCGGCCCCGAAGCCGGGCCCGGTGCCCGTGCCCAAGCCCGCCGCGCCAGTCGGCAAGCACGCCGTCGAACCGAGCGTGGGCCAGCTCGTCAACGACGCGTCCGCCCACCTGTCCACCCTGGTCCGCGGCGAGATCGAGCTCGCCAAGCTCGAACTGCGCTCGACGGTCAAGAACGCGGGCGTCGGCATCGGGCTGTTCCTCGGCGCCGCCGTCGTCCTGATCTTCTCGCTCACCTTCGGGTTCTTCGCGCTGGCCGAGGGCATCACCGCCACAGGGGTGTGGCGCTGGCTCGCCTTCCTGATCGTCTTCGTGCTGCAACTGATCATCGTCGCGCTGTTCGCGTTCATCGGTTTCAAGAAGGTCAAGCGGGTCAAGGCGCCCGCCCGCACGATCAAGACCACGAAGGAAACCGTCGACTACCTGAAGCAGAAGCGCGAGTAGCGCCCAACATGGGTTTCGGTCCGCTCCCGGGCGCGCCGGACAGCTCGATCGTCCTGGTCGAGGGTCCGTGGACGCACCGGACGGTACGCGCCAACGGCATCGCTCTGCACGTCGCCGAACTCGGCACCGGCCCGCTCGTCCTGCTCCTGCACGGGTTTCCGCAGTTCTGGTGGACGTGGCACCAACAACTCGTCGACCTCGCCGACGCCGGATACCGCGCCGTCGCCGTCGACCTGCGCGGCTACGGAGCCAGCGACAAGCCGCCGCGTGGCTACGACGCGCCGACCCTGGCCGCCGACATCGCCGCGCTCGTCACGTCGCTCGGCGATTCGGACGCGATGATCGTCGGCAATGACGTCGGCGGCACGCTGGCCTGGACGATGGCGGCCGTCCACCCGCGCGTCGTGCGCAGCCTCGTCGTCCTCGGCGCCGCCCACCCGTTGCGGATGCGGGCCGCGATCCGTCCGGGCGCCGGGTCGGCTCAGCGCCACGCGTCGTCTTACGCGCTGCGAACCTTCCAGGTACCGCGGCGCCCGGAGAACCTGCTGTCCCGGGACTCGCGCTGGGTCCGCGGGCTCTACGACGACTGGACCGGGCCGCGGTGGCGAGGCACCCCGCGCTACGTCGCGGACGTCGAGCGCTACGCCCAGGCGATGCGGATCCACCCGGTGTCGTACTGCGCCGCCGAGCATTTCCGGTGGACGGTGCGCTCCCTGGTCCGCGCCGACGGCCGGCGCTATGCCGCGTCGTTGCGGGCACCGATCACCGCGCCGGTTCTGCACCTGCACGGCGACTTCGACCGGTGCGTCCTGCCCGCCACCGCGCAGGGCGCCGGGCAGTACGTCACCGGCGCCTACGAGTGGCGGGTGCTCGACGGGGTCGGACACTTCCCGCACAACGAGGTGCCCGACTTCGTCAGCGGCGAGCTCATCCGCTGGGCCAAGACCCACTGAGGGTCGACCGGTCTCACTCGGGCGTACAGGCGCCGGTGCCGACCGCGCTGGTCAGCGACCGACCCTGATTGGCGTCGCCGCCGATTTCGTCGTCGGTGAGCACGAACCCGGTGTCGGAGGAGTCCTTCGCGGTGGCGAACACGATGCCGAGCACGGTGCCGTTTTCGGCGAGCAGCGGGCCACCGGAATTGCCGCTGCGCACGACCGCGCGGATCGAATAGATCGAGCGGCGGACGCGCCCGTGGCCGTAGATGTCGGTGCCCTGCACGGTGGTCAGCGAGCGCACCCGCGCCGAGCGGACGGTGAACGGACCGTTCTCGGGGTAGCCGAGCACGACCGCCGGGTCGCCCGTCTTGGCGTCGTTCGGCGCCAGCTTCAGCGGCGGCGCGCTGAGATCGGGCACGTCGAGGACGGCGACGTCCCGCTCCGGGTCATACAGCACGACCGTGGCGCGGACGCTGTCGCTCGCGTCCACCTGCACCGTCACCTCGCGGGTGCCGGCAACCACGTGGGCGTTGGTGAGCATCCGGTGCGGCGCGTAGAAGAACCCGGAGCCCTCGATCCCGCGCCCGCACTGCGGAGCCTGCCCGTAGATCTTGAACGTCGATCGGTGGGCCACCCGGACGTGCCGTTCGAAGGCCGGCGACAGGTTCTTCGGGGGCGCGGCCACCGACACGACCGACGTCGACGGCAGATCGCCGAACACCGGCGGGAACCCGCTCTGGTCGAGGAACCCGCGCAGCGACGAATACAGGTTGCGCGCACTCGGCGGCATCACCCCGTCAACGGCCCGCACGATGCTTGAATGGCCAGCCTCGGCCGCCAGCTGCGGGTACGGCGAGGACGCAAGTGGCACCGCAATCATCCACGACACGAGCAGGACGGACGCGACACCGAGTCCCGCCCCCATCCCGGCGTCCCACGGCCGGCCGCGCTCGGAGACGAGCCGCTCCCGGACGTGGCCGGCGAGGTAGACACCGAGCAGCTGCCCGAGCGTGGCGAGCAGCAGCACACAGACGATCGCCACCGGGATCTGCGCCCGACCGTTGGCCAACTGCGAACCCAGGGGCTGGGCGAGCTGGGCGCCGAGCACGGCTCCCCCGAAGAAGCCGACCAGCGAGAAGATCCCGACGACGGCACCGCTGCGGAATCCGCCGAACCCGTAGGCGAGCGCGGCGACCACGATGATGACGTCGAGAATGTTCACCGTCCCGGCCTATCGCGAGGTGACGATCAGGGTCCCGGTCTGGCCCTGCGTCGCGTGGAAGGTGCAGACGAAGTCGTACCTGCCGGGCGCCGGGGCGATGAACGTGACCGATTGTTCGTGACCGGGCTGCGTGGACGGGATGAACGCGCCGGGCAGGCCGGTGACCTGGAGGTCGTGCGGCGGCCCGGTGCCGCTGACCGCGGTGTTGTCCAAGACCACGCGAACCCGGCCCGGGTGCACGATCAGCGTCGACGGATGGAAGCGCAGATCGTTACCCGTCTTGATCGTGATCTGCTGTACGCCGGCCACCGGGGACGCGGTGGCCGATCCGAGATGCGGACGCTTGGCGGCGATGGAGTTGGTGTTCGAACAGGACGCCACCAGCATCGCCACCGCCACACCGGCGAGAGGCACCGTCAAGCGGCGGGGGGGCATGCCCAGACGGTACCGGCGCCGGCTGGGCGCGGGCCGCAGGCCTCAGCGGACGCCGAAGGATGGGGCGCAAGTCAGCCGCCGCCGAGCACGGGCGGAAGTGGGCGCAGCACGGTCTCGTCCCAGGGCCGGGCCCAGCCGCCGAACTCGAGCATCCGATCGAGCAGCCCGGCGGTGAAGCCCCACACGAACAGACCACCGGCCTCGAAGGCCGGCCCAATCCAGCCCGACGGGTGCGTCACCCGGAACCGGTTCGCGGGATCGGCCAGCTCGGCGATCGGGACCAGCGCCACCTTGGCCACCTCGGCGGCGTCGACCGGGCCGACCTCGTGCGGGGTCTCCCACCACGCGAGCACCGGCGTGACGACGAAGCCCGACACCGGGATGAAGATTGCCGGCAGCTCGGCGACGACGCGGACGGTGGCCGGGTCGAGGCCGACCTCTTCCTCGGCCTCACGCAGTGCCGCCGCGTTGAGGGAGGCGTCCGTCGGGTCCAGGGAACCGCCGGGAAAGGCGACCTGCCCGGCGTGCTTGCGCAGGTCGGCCGCGCGCTCGATGAGCAGGACGGAGGGCCCGCTGGGGCCTTCGGCGAAGGCGATCAGCACCGCCGACGCGCGGCCGGTGCCGTCGTCGGGCGGGAGGAAACGGGAGATGTCAGCGCCGTCGAGTCCCTGAGCCTTGGCCGCGAGCGCGCGCAGCCACGTCGGGAGGGTGTCGATCACTCTTCCGATTCCATCATCTGCGAAGCGCTGCGCACGAGCTTTCCGGCGGCCACCGGGTCGGTCGGACCCTCACCGAAGGACGGGCACAACCGGGCGACCGGGCACACCCCGCAGGCCGGCTTACGGGAATGGCACATGCGGCGGCCGTGCCAGATGGCGCGGTGCGAGAACACCGTCCACTCGTTCTTCGGGATGAGCTCGGCGACCGCGTGCTCGACCTTGACCGGGTCGGTCTCGGCCGTCCACCGCCAACGCCGCACGAGTCGCCCGAAGTGGGTGTCAACCGTGAGACCGGGGACGCCGAACGCGTTGCCCAGGACGACGTTGGCCGTCTTGCGGCCGAAGCCCGGAAGCTTGACCAGCTCGTCGAGCCGGTTCGGAACCTCACCGTCGTAGCGTTCGACGAGGGCCTGACCCAGCTTGATGATCGACGTCGTCTTGTTACGGAAGAACCCAGTGGGCTTGATCAGGCGCTCGACGTCGTCGCGGTCG